>CALHQS010000085.1 GCA_938036655.1 uncultured Candidatus Altimarinota bacterium | reverse complement strand
TCATACTTTTTTGTTTTTGCTTATGTATTTTTGATATAATTATTTATACATTATGACTATCGTTCTTTAAAAAAATTTGCTTTTTTGGAAAAATCTATATAATCAAATCAATGAGATCTGCCCGCATGGGCGGTTCTTTTTTTACAAATTTTTTCTATTTTATGCTTGATTTACAAAATATCCAGTCAGCGATTGATATTATTTCCGCTGAGAAAAAAATCCCAAAAGAAAAACTCGTAGAAATCATTGAGCACGCGATCAAAACTGCTTATAAGCGTGACTTTGCTTCCAAAGATTCTGAGGTGAATGTGCACCTTGATATGAATACTGGAAAACTTGAAATCTCGATTCTCAAAGAAGTGGTGGAAGAAGTAGAAGATGATGATTTGGAAATTTCGTATGAAGAAATCGGCGGAGCGGATTCTGGGTACGAAATCGGTGATATGGTAGAACTCGATGTTTCTGATGATATCGAAAGTTTTGACGATTTTGGTCGTATCGCAGCACAGGCTGCCAAGAATGTCATCGTTCAAAAAATTGGTGAAACCGAAAAAGAAAAATTGTATCACCTTTTCAAAGACAAAGAAGATACCATCGTTGGAATGCGCGTTGAGTTGGTAGAAAAAAATCGCGTCATATTTGATTATAACGGAAATCAGGTTGTTCTCCCAAAAAGCGAACAAAACTCCAAAGATCGCTACACTCCTGGTCAGCGAATGCAACTCTATGTTCGAAAGGTTGAAATCGATGAGACAACAGGACCTCGTGTAGTACTTTCTCGAAAAGATAAAGAACTCGTGGTAAAACTTTTTGAAAATAATACTCCAGAACTTGAAGAAGGTGTAGTAGAAATTGTTTCGATTGCTCGTATGCCTGGTATCAAAACCAAAATTATCGTTGCCAGTGATGATGCTGATATTGATCCAGCTGGTTGTCTTATTGGACCAAAAGGAATGCGTGTTCGTACAATTGTTGATGAACTTTTTGGTGAAAAAATCGATATTCTCAATTATACAACAAACAAAGAAGAAATGGTTCGTCGTGCGCTTGTACCTGGTGTTGTCGAAAAAATTGAAATCAATGATGAAAATAATATTATCACAGCAACGGTTCGTGACAGTGAAAAAGCCAAAGTTCTTGGTCGTGGCGGAACGAATATCAATATTGCTGGAGAGTTGCTTGGTTATCGAATCAATCTCGTAACGATCGAAGACGAAAATTCTCCAACAGGAAATGAGACAAAACCTGCCGAATAATTTTTCGATTCCCTTCGGGGAATTTTTTATTTGCAAGTTTCTTTTTTTCTGCTACAATATTTTCATGCAAAAAACAATCAAAGTCTGCACTGGAAAACGATGTTCAGAAAAATTTTCATGATATATTATCAAGCGTCTGGAAGCCGACAAAAAATTTTATAATTACGACGAAAATATTCGCATCAAATGAAGTTCTTGTATGGGTCGCTGTGAAAGCTGACCGAATGTGAATTTTGACGGCGAAATCATCGGCTGACAAAATCCTATAAAATCATCAGAAATTCTTCGAAAAAAAATTGAAGAATGGAAAAAATCTAATTAATTTTTATGCCAAAAGTTTGATACATTGCCATTCTCGGGCGTCCAAATGCGGGAAAATCAACATTTATCAATGCACTGATCGGAGAAAAAGTTTCGGCTATTTCCCCACGCCCACAGACCACACAACGCTCCGTAACAGCCATTTATACCAATCCCGAAAAAGAGGTGCAAATGATTTTTCTCGATACCCCAGGTATTCATGAAGTCGAAAAAAATTCTCTCAAAAAAGCACCAAATATTAATGAACGTATCAATGCAGAAGCATTTGCCTCACTTCGTGAAGCAGATGTGATTCTCCGACTCATTGACCCGACTCGCCCGCAAGGAATCGAAGATGAACGCATTGATACCGTTTTATCATTTATTAATAAACCGATTATTCGTATGGAAACGAAGCAAGATCTCGTCAAATCTTATCCTGGAAAAAATATCGATTTCAAGATCAATTCTACAACACAAGAAAATTTTGAGCCCTTGCTTGAAAAAATTGAAGAATTTTTGCCAGAAGGGCCCTATTTGTATGACGAAGATTATTATACTGATCAACCCATAGATTTTCGTGTTTCAGAAATTATTCGTGAGCAGCTTTTTGCTGAACTTGGAGAGGAAATTCCGTACGCGTCGTATGTCGAAATCGCCAATGTCGACAATGGCAATATATTGTCGATTCAAGCATATATTCACACAGAAACGGAATCTCAAAAGAAAATTTTGATTGGAAAAAATGGTTCCAAAATCCAAGAAATTGGCACAAAATCGCGCCTCATTTTGGAAGGAATTTTTGGAAAAAAAGTATTTCTCGGATTGCGTGTCAAAGTTGACAAAAACTGGCGAAAAAATCAAAAAACCCTCGAAAAATTATTTCCAAAACGCTAATATGGTTGATTATAATCCTTTTGCAAAAACCTTTGCGCAAAGCCGAAAAAATCTCAAATGGCCAGAACTCGACGCAATTCTTGATGATATTGAGAGAAATAATTTTCAAACAATCCTCGATATTGGATGTGGAAGTTGACGATTTGTCGAAAATTATTTGGCGAAGTTTGGCGAAGTTCCAAAAAAATATATTGGAGTTGATGCATCAGAAGACCTTTTATTAGAAGCAAGAACTTCATTCCCTAATACACAATTTATTATTTCGACAATGCAAGATTATTTGGCGAAGTTTGGCGAAGAAAGTGCCGATATAAATGTCGAAGAAAAATATGAGGCTATTATTTTTTTAGCATCATTTCATCATTTAGAAAATGAAGCTGAACGAATACGCGTACTTAAAAATGCAGGAAAAATACTTGCGTCAAATGGGAAAATTTACCTGACGAATTGGAATCTCTTATGACAAGAAAAATATCAAAAAAATCATATTGGTAATAATGCTTTTCGGATTAAAATTTGAGAATTTAGTCGATATTATCATTGATTTTCGCTCAAAGAGATAGAAAATATCGCTGAAAAATCTTGACTTTCCATTGAAAAAAATATACTCTTTGAAGGCGGGAGAAATATCTTTACAATCCTCCGTCATGAAATAAAATAAAAAATCCTAAACAGGATTTTTTTTGAGTTCATCACGGATTTCTTGCAAAGTTTTTTGCATCTGTTCAAAATTATTTTTATAATTAGTACTTTCAGTATATTTTTGAATTTCAAATTGTGCCTGATGAATATATGGTTCCAATTTTTCGCCAATGAGCGGAAGTGAAATAACCTTCGACAAAAGCCATCCAATCAACGCAATAACGACAGCCGCACCAATAAGCGCCCCGATACCGCGTATCATCCCCGCAACCAAATTCATCCAAAAAATTTTCCATGGCGACTGAATCAGTTCCAAAAATTCATCAAGCCCCATACTTTCCGTAATTGAGAGAAAATTTCTATATTGTTCTTTTTCGGATTCAGAAAGATTCTTGTCATTCTGAATCAAGTCAATAGAGTGTTGCATTCGTTCGTATTTTTTGGAATACGTATTTTTTTTTCGCTTCAAAATCATAGAAAAAATTAAAAATTTTGCTTATTGTACAAAAAAATTGAAAACATGCAATAATTTTGCAAAAAAATATTTTTTGACTACAATATTCTCACGTCTCCGTAGTTAAGTGGAATAACAAGGCACTCCTAAGGCTTAGTCACAAGTTCGATCCTTGTCGGAGACACCAGAAATTCGTTCACGAATTTTTTTATTTGACAAATATTAAAATTTATTGTAAAATATATTAAATAATTTTTACTTATGAAAATGAAAAATATTCTTCAAGGCGCTCTGATTGGTGCCAAAAAAATAAAAGATGTACTTTCTACTAAAAAAGCAATGCTTGTATCGGGTGTTGTGGCTGGGATTTTGGGTACTCAAGCAGTAGAAAATCACACTACTCATGCAAATCAAGTTATCAGCCGTAGCACTTACTCTGAAATTCTCAGAAATAATGAATCGAATCGTGTATTTCTTGAAGAAAAAATGGGAGAACCCATGGTGACGCTCGTGGTTGCCTCAAAAGATAATGTTGCAAAAAGCTATGCAACCGTAGCACCTCTGAACGCTATCAATAGCTATACCGAGAAAGTTTCTGTCAACGAAAATCCTGGAAAATATGTGAGCAACAAGATTAAATGGGGGCCAATGAAGGTGAAATTCGCAACATATACCAATGTTGGAAATCCTGGAACTTTTAAGAATGACATTGTCTTTGCACGAAGCCGTTTTGATCTCATAGAAGATGCTGATGATTACAAGGGAACAAAATTTGATCCGAACGAATCTGCTGGTGAGGAATATGTAGTACTGGCAGCATACAATCCTCACGCAGAAAAACTGGATCAGCAATACAAATTTTTCAATCCAGTTATTGATAGTGAAATCAAAAATATGTATGAAAAATGAAAATCACAAGTAACAGAAACTATTGACGATATCACCAAATAAAAACTCCATTTGGAGTTTTTATTTTTCAAGAAAATTTTTCATATCTGAATAGTATGGAGCAGTGATGGAAAATTTTTTCTTGGTACCAGGATGAATGAAAGCAAGAGAATATGCATGCAAAAGTTGTCGAGAAATATGATTATTTCGACTTTGATAACTGTTCATTTTTTTATCTCAATATACCTTATCTCACAAAATCGGACAGTTATAATATGATAAATGTACGCGAATCTGATGTGTTCGACCTGTTTCAATTCTACATTCCAAGAGTGAAAAAATTCATTCTGGGCGAGAAATTTCTCGAATCGTCGAATAGTGTGTCACAGCTCTTTGTCATTCATCCGACACAATTACTTTTGCTTCATCGCGAGCTGACTCTTTGCGCAATAATTTTTGATCAATAGTTCCCCGCGGTTTTGGCATTTTACCAATCACAATAGTGTGATACACTTTTTCGATAGAGTGATTTTGAAGTTGTGCGAGGAGATTTTCAAGCACATTTTTTTTGAGCGCAATCAGAATGCAACCACTCGTGTCGCGATCAATACGATGCACAAGAGAAGGCTTAAAAGTGAGTGAATTATATTTTTTCCCGAGCAAATCATGCACGAGTTCAATGAGCGAAATCTCCGTACTTTTGTGGTCTCATGGATGTACGTTAAGACCAGCCGGTTTATTGACAATAATCAAATCATCATCTTGATACAGAATTTCAAGGCGAGGTTTTTTAATATTTTTTTTCGGAGTTTCAGCAATCTTTTGAAAATTCTGAATTTCTTCATCACTGAGAAAAATGAGAATTTCATCTTTTTCCGTGAGACGATAAGTCTGCTCTTTTTTCTTCTCATTCACCTTAATTTTCCCAGTGCGAAGCATTTTGTAAATAGCACCAAGCGGAGCATTTGGCAAAAATTTTTTGAGAAATTTGTCAAGACGCTGATCCGCGTCAGAATGATTTTGAATACTAATTTTTTGCATGTGGCGATTATACTATTGAAGCACAGCAAAGTCAAGAGCGGTATTCGTTGTAATTTGTGGAATCAAAATTCGGCGCGTACGAGTGTAGCCATTGACACGCCCAGAAGCATCAATAATCATATATTGATTCGGAATATCTGCCGATGCTCCAAAGGAAATTTTATATTCCAAAAAAGACAATTCGCCGCGAGAAGTTCGGAGCGGACGTAACATGGAAAGCTTAAAAGTACACTTATAATCGTGACAATTCGATCCGAGCGTATTATTATAAAAATTTCCAAATTGAGAATTTTGCAAAATAGAATTATTATAAAAATATCCATTTTTTGCATCAATTTTTCGATTTCATCCGATATCAATTCCCGTAAAAAGTCCATCGGAAGAACTTCCTGACGCGTACAAAATTTTCTCCGCATTTCCTATCGTCCAAAGCAAAAGTCATGTCGAAGTCGTACTTTCTTCGGTTGAATGTTTCGTCGTTGACTCATTTCCAATTTTTGGAATTTTAAATTCAAAATCAGTACTCGACCAATTCAATCCATCAGGAACAACGATTTGAAGAGGTTGACTCACTGAAATAATATTATAATCCTTATTGAACGGACTGTTTCCATATCATTTTTTCGGAATTGTGTCAGAAGTTGTAAAAATATCAAGTGAAGCCCCAGAGTAGCTACTTTCTGTTCATTCGTGAATTTCTTGAATCGTCCAAGGTTCGCGTTTTAGTTCCGTCGTATTATTAAGAGCACGCTCGGCCGTTCCAACTGCCAAATAATGAGCCTGCGTAGATTGTTCAATAGATTTTACACCAGTTCCGACACGCAAAACTTTTTCCAAAAATCCGATCACAATAATCGAAACTAAAACCGTCACCACCAAACCAATCAGGAGTGCACTTCCTTTTCGCGAATGTTGCAAAAATTTTTTCATATTAAATATTTGGTTTAGAAGTAATCACTTTTTCTTCAAAATATGATGCCAAAATTTCAATTCCTACATGTTCGCCGCCAGCAAAGAATAATCCAGTTCCGACCGAAGCATTCAGCAAAATATATTTTTCTTGTTCCGTGAGTTTAAAAATTCATTGCAGCACATCAATTGATGCAGGCGACTGCTTGAGAAGCAGTTGAATGGACGAGTTGGTCACAATCGCTTTTCCATACGATGAGCCCATAAAATCTTCCACATCCTGAGTAATAGTTGTCACGCCGAGCCCATATTTTCGAGCGCGCTTCACCAAGCCAAACAAAAATTTGGCAGAATCTTCATATTGCATAATATTCCACGCTTCATCCACCACCAGAAATCGCTTTTTTTCCGATGAACGGGCCACATTCCAAACATAATTAAGCAAAATATACATGGCAATTGGCCGCAAAATATCATCCAAATCACGCACAGAAAATACAACAAGACCCTCTTTGAGATTTACATTGGTTGGTTGAGAAAATACACCAGAAAATACTCCGAACACATATTTTTCAAGACGATTCACAAGCCCAGACGCCCCATCCATTGTTTCGAGGACAGAATAAAGATCCTTCATGAGTGGAATTTCTTTCCCTTCGACAGAATCGTCATCCATCGTGATTCCCTTGAGAGAATATGTAGTAATGAGAGCTTTTTCAAGAATGGCTTCTTCCGTTGGAGAAATTTGCCCAAGCATCAAACGAAGCAAACCAATCATATTCACAATAGCACCACGCAACAAATCACCCGGATGAACTTCCGCATCTTTCAACCCGCGCGGCAAGTCAAACGGATTAATTTTTTCGTGAGAATTAAGTGAAATATTAAGGTATGTTCCACCAACCGTCTCAACCAGATTTCGATATTCATTTTCTGGATCCAAAACAATTACATCCGTTCCCATCATTAAGGAACGCAAAATTTCTAATTTGACAGCAAATGATTTACCACCACCAGACTTCGCAAACACACACATATTTGCATTTTCTGAACGGAATCGATCAAAAATAATAAGTGATTTATTGTGAGTATTGATACCATAGAAAACGCCATCATCCTGTGAAAGTGAATTTGACGAAAATGGAAAAGTTGTCGAAAGTCCCTTAGTAGAGATATTTCGATACACATTTACTTCATCTTTTCCAAACGGACCTGTCGCAATAAATCCTTGTTCTGCTCGCAAAAATGCTTGTTTTGTGAGGATGTTTCGTCCCGAAAGCATCATATCAAGCTTATTCTGAAGTTTTTTCATTTCGTCTTCATTTTCTGCATATGTCGTGATATAGAGTGACAAATGAAAATATTTTTCCTGCCCACGAGTCAGTGATTGTTGTAATTCTTCCACATCCTGCATTTGTGCTTCCAAACGGGGATCAGTAATAAGTCCCTTTTCTCGATTGATGAGTGCTTGCGAGCGAAGTTGTGTCAAGCGTGTTCGAAGAAATTTCATCACTCGAGCAGAATCTACTGGATACACAAACATCGACACATCAAATTTTACATCCCAATTAATAAGCGGAGAAAGCCAATTCCCTTCAAGCACGTCAGGATATGCGTATGTAAAAATAGTACGCACGATCGTGTCACCAATCTGTAATTTTTGTGCATCAATTTTTATCATTGATGGCGAAATATGATCTTTAATAAATGAAAAAGAGTCTCTCCAAATTTTTTCTGCTTCGCGAAGTTCTTGAGCCTCCTGTTTGGTGAGTTTTTTATTTTCATCAATTACATCTCCAATACCTGATGGTTGGTTCGATATATTTTTTTCTGGCGAAACATTTGGCGAAATATCTGTCGAAATTGTGTCAATATTTGTCGAAGAAGATTCAAAATTCTCTTCTTTAAGAGAAAAATTAATCGACAATCATTCGACATCACCAGTATAATTTTTGGCGATCAATTCTTGAATAGTCGGAACCGATGATGTATTATTTGTAGTATCTGACATAAGAAAAATTTATTTTTTAGTATTTCCCCAATTCCATTCTGTAATATTAGAAGGATCAATTTTTTGAGAAATATTGGTTTGAATAATTGCTTCACTAGAATCTCATGAAAATCCAACAACAGCGAGCGTAATATCATCATACTGAACATGATTATACCCCATAAATGCTGATAAATCGATGGTAAGTTGACGAAAAACGGTTTCTGGATTTGGCGAAGCCAGTTTCATGACAGATTCTGTGATTCGATCAACCCCGAAAAGCATACCATTTTGCTCGCTACGATAGCGTGCTTCCGTAATTCCGTCAGTATAGAGAATAATCAAATCTCCGCGTTCAAAGGCAATTTGTCGTTCATTGAGAGAACGAGAAATATTTTTCATCATTCCAATGGCAAGACCCCCAGTTTTTATTTTGTAAACTTTTTTTTCTTTCGCTTTGTAAATCAAAATAAATTCATGGCCGGCGCCAGTATAATACATTTTTTGATTTTTACTATCCCAGCGCAGCATCACAGCCGTCATCATCATATTCTGTTTGATTCGCGGTTTCAAGATAGAATTGGTTGCTGCAAGAATTTCCGCCCCACTCACAAACTTTGTAGAAAATGCGGAAACAAGAGCATTAACCATCATCATCACAAACCCTGACGCTACCCCATGCCCTGTTACATCTCCGACATAGAGATAAAAATTTCCATCTTGTCCTTCAATAACATCCAAACTATCGCCACCCACCTCTGAAGCAGAGCAAATCCCCACAGCCAAATTCAATCCCGGAATCGCATCTTCATCCTGTGAGAGGGTCTGTTTTTGAATTTCTGAGGCAATTTCTACTTCTGATCGGAGTTTTCGACCATCGCGTAATTCACTTTTAAATACCTTCAAAATTTGCAAAGATTTTTTAAAAAAGGTAATCACATCATTCATTCCTTTCGACCAAGAATTTGGTTCCAGATTTGGCTCAGAGTCAATTTCTGTATAAAATCTCGCAATTCCCTGTTTGAGTTTTTCGATTGGTACAATATATGATCGATAGACGATGTAGTACAAAATAGGAATTTGCAAACAAACTACCGTAACATACCAAGAAATTTTCGGTGCAATATATTCAGAAAATGGTGCAACATCAAAGACTCATAGCAGAATACATCCGTCTGCAAGTGTTAATAAAATTACCAAAAATGAAAGAATTCTATGAAACATAATATTTTTTTATTCGCGAATAATTCCCATTCGAGCTTCAAGCTCCATATCAACATATTCCTTTTTGCGGCCATATGTTTTGCGAGAATATTCTTTAATAATTTTTGAAACTTCTTCGTTTTTATACGTATTATCCCAAATGGTTTTCATATCAAATGGGCGCGTCGTCGCATTATCAATATTGAGTTTTACATAGGTTGTAAAATTCGCAATTCCAATAATATCCTGTTGTGAGAGAAGTGGCGCATATTCTTTTTCCAAATATTCCGCATCTTCCGCACCCACCTTGAACGACATAATTGTTCCGGCATTACCGAATACCGCATCCTTAATTGAAGGTTTTCCTCCTTTTCCTTGTTTGTCGCCAGAGCCACCAATCTGCGCAATAAACTGATGCGCCATGATCAATGCCAAGCGATATTTTCGCGCTTCTGACAAGATTTCTCCGAAAGTATCAGTCGCAAAATTCTGGAATTCATCCACATACAAGAAGAAATTTTTTCGCTGATCTTCGGACATATCGGCACGACTCATCGCCGCCATATTAATTTTGGAAACCATAATCAAACCGAGCAATTGAGCATTAAGGTCACCAATTTTACCCTTTGAAAGATTCACCATCAATACTTTTTGATTATCCATCACTTCACGAAGATTAAAGGCAGATTTTGTCTGACCAATAATATTTCGCATCGTTGTATTCGTGATAAATGGACCAAATTTTGCTGAGAAAAATGGAATCATTTCCTGTTTTTCACGATCACCCGTCTGAGCATATTCATGATCCCAGAAAGATTTTACCATCACATTTTTAATTTTGGAGGTTTTATATTTCATAAACGCCTCATCCGTGAAGAGTCGCGGCACATCAATGAGTGTTCCACCCTCTTCCTCGTCATCCATAAGTGTCAAACAACCATTTCGGAAATAATGCTGAATTCGCGGCCCAAAAATTTCATCACCATACATTTTAATAAAAATCGAAGTCGCATCAAGCGCAGCACGATCTTTTTCGATAGCACGCAAATTCGGATCCGTCGCGATAATATCAAGCATATTCACACCTATTGGTCGTTCAAAATCTGCCGGATCAAAAATAATCATATCACGAGCGCGTTCATGCGGTGTAAATGAAACAATATCTTCAACGAGATCACCGTGTGGATCAATCACACACAACCCATCACCATTCCAGAGGTCCTGACGCGCCAAGTAGCCAATAAATACCGATTTACCACCACCCGATTTACCGATAATATAATGATGTCGACCACGATCTTTTGTCGCGAAATAAATTGGTGTTTTCTTGTTACGATATTCATTCCATCCCATCAAAATTCCATCTTTGTAGAGTGGGAAGCCAGCCAAATGACGATGAGAAACAATCTTTTCTGGGATTTTTCCAGGATCTACTGGAGCACCAATATTTGGCCCTTCACGATTCACTGGAATAATCGTCCCATCCAACAATAACAAATTTTTCTGCGGATCGCGTAACAAATTTTTATTTTTATCAACCTGCAATTTTGAGCCATCTTTGGTGATAATATTCCCTTTTTCATCACGTTTATAATCCTGCAACATCATCGGTTCTTTTGGAAATTTGAGATTCGATGGTGGCGGAAGCATCTTGTAATCCAACCACGCAATAATTGGCGATTTGTTATATTTAATATCAGGAAAATGATACATCGTCGCAAGTTCATCAGTCGAGAATCGTGAAATATCTTGCCCAATTCCAATAAGGCGGAATTGATACGCAAAATATCGAATCGGCGTAAAAATAAACCGAAATACATCTTCCATCATCTGCGGATTATCAAGCTGATTGTTATATTCATCAGTAAAAACGGAATTGGCTGCTACAAGCGAATGCAATCCTTCATGCGCGGAAGCACGAGTATCTGAAGAAACCAAAATACGAATCGAAGTCTCAAATCCAGGCTGACCAGCAGATTCACCCACCATTTTCTGAGCTTCTGTTTCTGCCTGGTTAAAAATTTTATAGGCATCACCACCAGACGCTCCTGGATGTGTCTTTCCACCATCCAAGCTCGCAGATTCATTCTTTACAAAACGATATACAAACCAAGCAAATGGCGCAATCAATTTTTTAAAAAATCCACCAAATACTCCGAATTTAAGACCTTTTCGATATTCCCCTTTGGCAACAAGTCGCGCTGCTTCTTTCGCACGACGATTCCAACTCGCTCCAAGCGGTTTAATCACCCACTGAATCGTTGCAACATCTGTTTTTTTGAGCGAACCAAAATTATTCGTATAACTCGAAAGTGGATCATCTTCAAAATATTTATAGGTTTTAATTGGAAAAACATCATCGGTTTGTTTTCCGATAGACGCAGCCTCAAGTACATATCCTTTTGGTTTGAGCGTTGGAAGTTCTGTTTTATCAAGAATTTTAATTTCCGCATCAGGATAGTTGGAAGTAATCTGCTGACGAATAAGTGTCATATGCTCACGATACGCCACGACATAAAAATATACTTGACCATGATCGTACATCATTTCAAGTGAAACTTTGGCATGATCGAAAATGAAATTTTTAATCGTATTCATTGCTGAAATCTGTCCAATCATATGAACAGATTTATAAAAAAGCGTCATGATACCGATTTTTTCCTTAAAATCTTTTTTTGTATCCTGTTCCTTATCAAGTTTTGAATCAGCTCGCGGAAGTGTTACGCGCATATGCACAAGATTATTTGCGCGCATTACTTCATAAGTCAAACGAACGATTTTAAGGGTAATGTAGGCGAAAACTACAAAGAGAATAACCCCCCAAAAAAAACCAAAAACCTGACTAAAAAAACCTCAAATACCCCCAGAACTTGTGGCAACTTGAGCAGTTTTTTGATCCGCACTCGTGGTAGGCGCTACCTGAATCGCATACGAAACCGTTGTAAAAAACGTGTAAAAAATAATTCCGAGAATGATTCTAAAAAATTGACGCATAAAGAGTTTTTTATCCGTTGCATCATATCAGATTTTCTCACACAAAACAAATATTCAGGTATATTTTCGCTTTACAATTTTTATGAAATATTTGTAATAATTTTTTGAATTTTCTGCAAATTTGACACACTTAAAGTTTTTGATACAATGAGAAAAATATGAAAAAATTATCTTCCGTTTCCATCTGTGGACTTGATTGATACGAAATCAATGTCGAGGTTGATGTCACAAAAGGAATGTGACAATTTACTATTGTTGGCTTGGGCGATACTGCCATTCAAGAATCTCGTGAAAGAGTCCGTTCTGCTATCAAAAATTCGGGTTTCAAATTCCCTTCTGGTGCACGAATCACAGTCAATCTTGCACCAGCTGATATTAGAAAAAAATGACCACTCTACGATCTTCCCATTGCTCTGGGAATTATTGGAAAAGAGCTCGATTTTCTTGGCGAAGTTGTCGATAATTCATTATTTCTTGGCGAACTTGCGCTCGACGGATCAATTCGTGGTGTAAATGGCGTTTTGCCTGCAACCATTTTTGCCAAAAAACAAGGAAAAAAATATATTTTTGTGCCATTTGATAATGCTCATGAGGCAGCAATTATTCCAGGTATCGAAATTATTGGTGTCGAAAATCTTATCGAAGTTGTCGATTTTTTGACATGACACAAAAAATTAGAAACCAAAAAAGAAATTATTTCAACGCCATTTGTATCAGAAAAACATTGTATCGATTTTTCAACAATCTGCTGACAAGAACACGCCAAACGCGCTATGATTATTGCGGCAGCAGGTGGACACAATATTATTTTACAATGACCGCCAGGAAGCGGAAAAACAATGCTCGCAAAAGCCATGGCAGGGATTCTTCCAGATCTAGAACTGGAAGAGAAAATTGAAATTTCGCAGATTTATTCCGTTGCTGGGATGCTTTCCAAAGATCATCCAATTATCCAAGAAAGACCCTTCAGGAGTGTGCACCACACAGCCAGCGAGGCATCAATTATTGGTGGCGGACGTGAATCTCGACCAGGTGAAATTTCCCTCGCCCACAAATGAATTTTATTCCTTGATGAGTTTTTAGAATTTCCAAAAAATCTGATTGAAACGCTCAGACAACCGCTTGAGGATGGATATATTACCATCAATCGTGTTCAACAAAGCGCAACATATCCAGCCAAATTTTCCCTTGTTGGTGCACTCAATCCTTGTCCATGTGGTTTTTTATGAGATAAAGAAAAAACCTGTATTTGTAGCCAAAATACGATAGAACGATATCGATCAAAACTTTCGGGCCCAATTATGGATCGAGTTGATATGTTTGTCAATGTTCCGAGAATTAGCGTGAATGAATTACAAAATTCAGAATCACAAAAAGGAAAAACAAGTCAGGAAATTCGAGAAATTATTATGCACGCGAAACAACTTCAAAAAGATCGTTTTATAGGCACTAAATTTTTCTCTAATGCTGACATGGATAATACTGCAATTGATACTCTTGCAAATATCACACCTGAGGCTCGAAATATCGCCATAACTTCGACAGAAAAACTTCAATTATCGACACGTGTCTACTATAGAATTTTACGATTATCAAGAACAATAGCGGATATTGATTGATCGTCAAATGTCGAAGTTCGACACATACTTGAAGCCCTCTCTTACCGATGAAACAATTAGTATGCAACATAATATTCTTTATATCAACCCTTTATGAGAAAATATTATTTTTTTATCCAAAATAAATAATATTTTTGAATCTCAAAATCTTACAATTCCATTCTTGGAATTTGCAGAAAATTTTCCAAAGATATTGTCGAAGTTTGTCGAAGAAAAAAATATTAGAGAAATTTGGGTTATTAATGGTCCAGGAACTTTTACAAAAATGCGTGTTATTATTTTGACTATCAATACGATCAAAATAAGCTTTCCTGAAACTATTCTCAAATCAGCACACTTTTTTGATTTTTTCAAAGATCTTCCAGAAAAACCGCTAATTGAAATAAATGCAAAAGAATTTTTGACGAATGATGATCAGAATGGTGAAATATTTTATGATAAAAATTCCCTTCCTGATAGTGATTATATTGGATATTCGACAACAGAACTTCGCCAAACTTCGACATTTAAAAATTTTGTCGATCAATGGAATGAAATTGAAAAAATTTTTAAATCAAAACCGA
>CALHQS010000084.1 GCA_938036655.1 uncultured Candidatus Altimarinota bacterium | reverse complement strand
GAAAAAATCCTTTTCTCATTGATTGTGCAAAAGAGGAAACAATCACGAAAAGGATTTTGAAAATGCGTTGTCAATCTCACTTTGACGCGGCGCGAGACCTACCTCACTTTGGCATTTTTAACGAGCAGTGCCAACTCGGGGACAATTTTTTGCCCAAAAAATTTTTTAAAATATTTGTATTTGTATGGAACGCTCTAATTTGGAGCGTGGTTGGCGAGTGAGCGCCTTCGTGAAGTAAGTGATTTTATTGTAGCAGAACTTTTTTAAAAAGTCAAAAAAATGAAAAATCTCCGAATTGGAGATTTTTAGACGCGAATTTTTTTGATAACTTCACCGAATTTTTCATTTTTTGTGGTAAGATTGCGACCATTGAGGAAAAGTCCGACAATAAGCGTAACAAATCCAAACCAGAAAATCCAGTTGTCAGTCGAGATATTTGCAAAAAACGCGCCAGAATCGTTTTGTGCTTGTGCGACACTTTCGGCGGTTACTTCTCCATTTGAAGGCGTTTCTACATTCGGAATATATGCTTTTTCGGTCATGAAAAATACTGAAAAAATCATCATCAAAGCACCAAGCGTCGTAATCACTTTTTTCCAAATCGCTTTTCTAAAAAGTCCTGGATCGAAAACCCCACGAACAAGCCCAACAGCTGGAAAAATAAACAAAATATATTTAATTTCGTCTGGCAAATCGTAGAATTCGTAGTCAAAAATACTGATATTGATATTCGTCACATTCCATCCAAAAACGATAACCGCCACGAGCAAAAGCGCAAAAATAATACGTGTCGTGCGAATTTTGGCATCAGATGGTTTTTGAGCGAGTTTTCCAAGAGTCCCGAGGGCATCCATAAAAAAGAAAAAATTATTGAATTATAAATTGAAATTTTGAAAATGGCGGAGAGAGGGGGATTTACTCCACTCGTGTGTCGTCTCGATATCTCGATACTCGCACTCGGGAGTATGGCTCGCATCAAAGATGCTCGCACACATTCTCATCCCAGAATTTTGTAAAAGAAAATGGCGGAGAGAGGGGGATTCGAACCCCCGGTACCTTTTGAGTACACACCCCTTCCAAGGGTGCACGATCGACCACTCTGACATCTCTCCGTGACGCACCAAGAGTATTCAAAAACCCAAAAAAATCAATAGCATTTTTCAAAAAGGGCGTTGATTTTTTCTGAATTTTTCATACAATACGCGCATGGCAACTCGAAAAACTTCAAAAAAATCAAAACAAACTTCCCTTCCCGCACTTCACCCCGACACGATTGATATGATGGTTGGGGTATTTTTGGTGACGATTGCGCTGCTCACTTTTTTCTCGACGCAGACGCCAGAAAGCGGCCAAATGCCAGTGATTGGACAATATTTCACCATCGCGGGAGAATATCTTTTTGGAGAATATTTTCGATTTATTTTTTCACCGATTTTGCTCGTTTTTGGAGCAATGATTTTGCTCAGAAAAACCGAATGGAACGCAATGAAAGGTTTTGGAATTTTGGGATTTTTTGTTTCTGTGACTTCCCTGCTTGGCTGGTTTTCGCGCGAAAATTCACCAAAAATGTTTTTCAATATTTATGAGCCGCTTCAAAATATGGTCGGCCCAGCGATGGCATTTATTTTTTTGCTGGCGATTTTGCTTGTTTCGCTGTACCTTATTTTTCAGCTTTCTTATGCAAAAATTTTGAAAAATGTTGGTCATCATACCAAAAATGCGATTTCCAATATGCGAATTCCGCAGGAAGATTTTCCAGAAATTGTAGAAGTTTCTGAGAAGAAAAAACCGCGTCGGACGCCAAATCGCGTCGAAGAAATCAATTTTGAACTTGAAAATATTCGCCAAGAAAAAGAAAAAATCCGCGACGACGAGCCGACTATGGGCGCTAAGATTTTGTCTGGAATTTTTAAAAATCCACGAGAAAATATGGACGACGAGCCTGAAAATCTGAAGATTTCTGAAAAGAAAAAATCTTCTCGCGCGACTATTATTCCTGATAAAAAAATTCCACTTACGGATACAAGCGGAAAAGTTATTTCCAAAGAAAAAGAAAATCCTGCGCCAAAAATTGCAAAACCACTCTCTGGTTGGAAATTTCCGAGCACGCAACTTTTGGATCGACCAAAAAAGGCTAATCCGATTTCTCCAGAAGAAATCCGCGAGAAAGCGCTCATTATTCAGAAAACATTGTTGCAATTTGGGATTGAAGTCGAAATGGAAAAAGAATGCGTCGGCCCGACGGTGATTCAGTATCGCTTGCGCCCAGCGGAAGGTGTGAAAGTTTCGAAAATTGAAAATCTCAACAAAGACTTGGCGCTCGCACTCAGCGCGAAATCGATTCGTATTCAGGCGCCAATTCCTGGAATGAGTCTTGTCGGAATTGAAGTTCCAAATGACAAGCGCGATGTTATCACGATTCGTGAAGTTTTGGAAAGCCCAGAATTTCAGAATAATCCAAAAAAATTGGCCGTTGCTCTTGGAAAGGATATCAATGGCGATTATGTTGTTGGAGATTTGGCTAAAATGCCTCATTTGCTCATCGCAGGTCAGACGGGATCGGGAAAATCCGTCGGGATGAATGGCTTGATTTTATCGCTTTTGTACAAAAATACGCCAGCAGAATTGCAGATGATTATGGTGGATCCAAAGCAGGTGGAGCTCGGAATGTATGACGGAATCCCGCATTTGCTCACGCCGGTGATTACCTCGCCTGATAAGGCGCTCAATTCCCTCAAATGGTCTGTGGCTGAGATGGAACGCCGATTTGGGATTTTCCGCGAAAAACGTGTGAAAAATCTTGATGAATATAATGATCGTGCTGATAAATCCGAACAAATGCCCGCGATTGTATTTATTATTGATGAATTAGCGGACCTCATGATGAGTGGTAACAAAAAAGAAGTTGAACATAATATCGCGCGTATTGCACAAAAATGACGCGCTGCTGGTATGCACATCATCATCGCGACACAGCGTCCTTCTGTGAATGTGATTACTGGTATCATTAAAGCGAATGTTCCGACACGAATTGCCTTTACAGTGGCTTCACAAGTCGACAGCCGAACGATTCTTGATCAGATGGGTGCCGAAAGCCTTTTGGGGCGTGGTGATATGCTCTACTTCCCGACTGGTGCTATGGGGCCGACTCGCGTACAAGGAATGCTCGTGGAAACTGATGAAATCGACAATGTAGTGCGTGAAATTCGCTTGACGATTATGGATGAAGATTGGTCACCAAATATTCCTGATACCGAAAGCATTGTTCGCGAACCGTCTGGTAATCGCTCTGGCAGTATCATCGATGGACAACAATTTGATGAATCTGAGGATGTTATCAATTCAGCCATTGAACTCGTACAATCTGCTGGAAAATGTTCAACAAGTATGCTTCAGCGTCACTTGAAACTCGGTTATGGCCGTGCAGCTCGTCTCGTTGATATTCTTGAAGAAATGTGAATTGTTGGCCCAGCTGATGGTTCCAAACCTCGTGAGGTTTTATAAAATTTTTCCGAAAAATCTTGATTTGCGAACCGATAAAAAGTAGAAAATTTTCTACTTTTTTTGTTTTACTTTTTTCTTTATTTTTATAAAATTTTAAAAATATATCGTTTATTTTCATTATGAAAAAACCTAAAAAAATTTATGAAAAAGTTGTTGTTCAAAATCCTTATTTAAAAGTTTCAGAAAAAAGATATGAAGATGAAAATGGAAAAATAAGTAGTTTTTTGATAACCTGACACAATAAAGAAAAAACAATTTGAACTTTTGTTTTACCAATAACACAAGATTGAGAAATACTTTATTTAAAAGAATATAGATATTGACCAGAGGATTTTGTTATCAATTTTCCTGTTTGAATGCTTGATGATTGAGTTGATGAAATAGAAAATTGTAAAAGAGAATTAAAAGAGGAAACTTGATATTTTTCTGAAGAAATAGAATTTTTATGAGAAAGCATCATAGAAAATTATTTTGAGGGGAAAATTCGTTATTATATAGCCAAAAATTGTAAAAAAATAGCAAATCAGGATTTAGAAGTTTGAGAAAATATATGTGTTTTCAAAACTTCAATATCAGAATTTGAGAAAATGATTTTGGATTGAAAAGTTTTATCAAGCAAGACAGCATATTGTTTTTTATTAGCTAAATTAAAAAAATATGATTTATGATTTTTGAGTTCAAGAACCTTATAAAAGTTTTTTAATTTCTTGAGAAAAAATTTTTGAATGAAGATTAAATAAATGAAAATTTAAAAAAATAAAAATTTGAGATTTCTTAAAATTAGAAACTTGAGAAAATTTTTTAGTAAAAAATAAATTTTCTTTTGAAAGTTTTTATGAAATGATGAAAAATTTATGATTTGAAAAAATAATTCCAAATGCAAAAAATGAAGAAGAAGCTGTAAATGTTTATTATAAATTTTACACAAAAGAGCAAGAAAAAGAATTTGGAGTTGTTGCAATTGAGTTTGAGAAAATAGAAGAATAATTATAAAAGGCATTAATAAAACAAAAAAGACTTCTGTTAAGTTCAGAAGTCTTTAAAATAAACAAGTTTTTCTAGTTCACTTCTTGGGAGTTTTTAAGTGTAGAATTTCTTTCATGACTTTATGAATCATCTTTCTGCCTTCATTTGCAAATGTTTTGATAATAGAAATATGACTGAATTCAGGTTCTAGTCCAGTAAAAATAACACCAATGAGTGTTGTTGTTTGTATTTTTTCTTACGACGAGAAAGGCCTTTTTTATGAATGAGTTCATTTTGAAAGTCTGAAAAGAGAGGATTTTCTTGCATTTCATACTTTGAAAATATTTCCAAAAAGCTCCCAATTTCTGTTTCTTTCCACTTCTGTCAACTAAGAAGCTCCCTAAGACTTGAGTAAAGGTCGCAAGAGTGTTGCATTTGGCTTATGCTCCAAATTTAAAAAGCATAATATCGCCATCCTGAACGATATATTCCTTTCCTTCCATTCGTACTTTTCCGTTTTCACGA
>CALHQS010000083.1 GCA_938036655.1 uncultured Candidatus Altimarinota bacterium | reverse complement strand
GAAAATCCTGCGAATGCCTGCACGAGCTGCATAATTTGCTCCTGATAGACCGCAATTCCGTATGTTGGCTTCAAAATTTCTTCCAGTGATGGATGTGGATATTCTACGACTTTTCGTCCAAATTTTCGATCAATAAATTCTGGAATATATTGCAGCGGACCTGGTCGATACAGCGAAACCATCGCAATGAGATCTTCAAAACTTGATGGTTTCAATTCTTTGAGATAGCGTCGCATTCCTGTTGATTCAAACTGAAAAACTCCCGTCATATCACCTTCTCAAAAAAGCGCCAAAACTTTGGGATCTTCATAATCAATTTTGAGCAAATTGATGTCAACGCCGTGCACATCTTTTACGATTTTGAGGGCACGATCCAGGATAGTGAGGTTTCGAAGTCCAAGGAAATCCATTTTGAGAAGCCCCAATTCTTCGAGTGGGCCTGCGGAAAATTGTGTTACTGTGGTAGTTGGATCTTTTGGAGGTGGCTGCAATGGACAAAAATGTGTCATTGGTTCTGGTGCGATGATTACCGCACATGCGTGCACGCCGAGTTGGCGCACTGTTCCTTCAAGACGAAGTGCTGACTGAATTGTTTTTTGGTAGCGACCATTTTCCTCTTCATAATATTTTTTAAATTCTGGTGATTCTTCAATGGCTTCCTGAAGGCTAATTCCTGGGCGAGATGGAATAAGTTTCGCGACATCATTCATTTCAGAAAATGGAATTCCCAGTGCGCGTCCAGCATCTTTCACGGCAGCACGAGCCGCGAGTGTTCCAAATGTACACACCTGCGTTACGCGATCTTTTCCGTATTTTTCGCGAACATAGGTCAATACTTGGTCGCGTCATTCGTCAGAAAAATCCACATCAATATCGGGCATTGATACGCGAGATGGATTTAAAAAACGCTCAAAAAGTAATCCATAACGAAGCGGGTCAATATCGGTAATTCCTGACAAATATGCCAAGAGTGCTCCAGCCGCTGAACCACGACCTGGACCTACTGGCACGCCATTATTTTTTCCATAACGGATAAAATCCGACACGATACAAAAATATCCATTAAATCCCATAATATTCACCACGGTGAGCTCATATTCAAGGCGTGCGACGATTTCGAGTTGCTTTTCATTCATGGTTTCAAGCAATTTTTTCTTGTCGTCGTTATAATAGCTTTCCGCGATTTCATGAAGTTCTTCCACGGAAATATCGGTCAGTTTCTTGGTAATTGGTGGTGTTTCTAATTTTCCGAGCAAAACGCGTTTTTTCTCATCATCAAGTCCAAAATCGTATCGAAAATTGAGGCCATTGATACAAAGTACACGCAAAAGCCATTCTTCCGCCTGGAATTTTTTGAGCTTGTCTTCGTGCATCGCATTGTATTCGTCGACAAAATTTTGATACTGAGCAAATTGTACTTCTTCCTCATCAGAAAGCGGAAAAATTGGAATTTTGTAATCACCATATTCAATGTGCAAATCGATCATTTCGGCAATCTTTGCTGCATTTTCGTATGCTTTTGGTGCGTACACAAAAAGTTCCTCCATCTCGCGACTTGGGCGCACAGAATAATCCCCATCCATGAGCGTCGTTCGGTCTGGATCATCCAGTTCCCTCCCCGCCGCCACCGCCGACATCATATCTTGCACCTCGGCGTCGTCAATTGTCTGATAATAACAATTATTCGTTCCCACAATTTCGAGATTATTTCGCTTGGCAATCGCGATAATTGTCTCATTGATTCGCGGCTGCATCGGACGATCTGGATGTTCTTCAATTTCCAAAAAATAATTTTCTACGCCAAAGATTTTCTGATAATATCGCACGCGTTCCAAAATATAATTTTCGTCGCGTCCCGTGATAATCGCCTGGCCGATTTCGCCATACATTGAGCCAGAAAGCGCCACAAGATTATTGGCATATTGCTCCAAAATTTCAAAATCAATTCGCGGTTTTCCATTCCAAAATCCTTCAATCTGAGAAATTGTCACGAGCTGGATTAGGTTTCGGTAACCTTGTTCATTCTTGGCGAGCAGTACAATTTCAAAAATTTCGTTGTCTTTATCACGATTGGTTCGTCATTTTTTGGAAATCAAAAATTCCACACCAACAATCGGCTTAATTCCCTCTTCTTTACACGCAACATAAAATTCGAACGCGCCATAGAGGTTTCCAGCGTCCGTAATGGCAATCGCTGTTTGTCCCAATTCTTTCGCGCGTTTGGCGAGTCCTTTTGGCTTACCGAGCGCTTGCTGAAAGGTATAATGCGTGTGTGTATGCAGATGAACAAAACTCATATTTTCAAAATTTTTAATGGCTTCATTGTAGAGATTTTTTCAAATTTTTCAAAAATTTTTCTCGCGAAATTTTCTCATTTTTCAAAATTTTATTTCAGATTTTTTCTTTTTTGATTTTTAAAAATTTTCCACACAAAAAATCCCAAAATTGGGATTTTATTTTTTCTGATCAACTTTTCGGTTGCTGCGGAATGGTTTTCCATTTTTGTCGCGACGGAAATTTTTGTCACCAGAACGGCCGTGAGATTTACCACGATAACCATAACGACGCTTTTTGCCACTATTTTTGTTTTCAGATTTTGGCGGACGAGGCACTACTTCGCCAGCAAGATTGATTTCAGTGATTTCGATTTTGTGCATTCGTTCGATTCGCATGAGATCACGATTTTCTTCCGTCGAAACGAACATGATCGCTTTCCCATCAGCACCAGCACGCCCTGTTCGCCCGATTCGATGAATGTAGGCTTCAGGATCGTTCGGAACATGATAGTTGATTACAAGGTCAATATTGTTGAGATTGAGTCCACGACTCGCCACATCCGTTCCGATGAAAATTCGAGTTTTTCCTTCTTTGAAGGCGCGAAGTGCACGCACGCGGTCTCGCTGAAACATATCTCCGTGAATGTATGCTGCATCAAATCCGTCACGATATAAATATCGTTCTAATTCTTCCGTTTCGTGTTTCCGTGCTGTAAAAATCATTACTTTATCATTTGGATATTTTTCCAAAATATTTTTCAGCATCGTATATTTGTCGCGCGCACCAACTCGCATAAAAACATGATTGATAGTATCAACCGTCGGGGTTTGTGAAAGAATCAATGATTCGTAGCCACCCACGATATTTTCATCAAGCATCGCCATAATTTGCTTGGTATAGGTCGCAGAAAATGTCATGGTTTGCTTGAGGCTTCCGAGTTGTTTCCAGATTTCAATCACCGCGCGAGAAAAACCCATATCCATCATCTGATCCACCTCATCGATGATGAGTGTTTCCACATTGCTGAGATCAATCGCTTCACGCTCCATGAGATCCATGAGACGACCTGGCGTGGCAATGACGATTTGAGGACCTTTTTTCAGATCTTCGATTTGACGACGAATCGGGAAGCCACCAAAAACCGCGAGTGAACCCATGCGCATATCGGCAGAAATTTTAAAAACTTCTTCGCGCGTCTGCATCGCGAGTTCGCGAGTTGGCTCGAGAATCAAAACTTGTGGTTTACGATTTCGTCCTTCAATAGTGTTGAGTGCTGGGATTACGAAAGCTCCCGTTTTTCCTGATCCAGTCGCGGATTGCACGACAAGATTTTTTCCGTTGAGCGCGAGCGGAATTACTTGTGTTTGCACACTTGTAGCTTCTTTGTAGCCCATTTTTGAAAGCGCCGAAATAATCTCTCGACGCAAGGCGAAATTTGAAAATTCCATAAAATATATTCAAAAAATAAAAAACAATCTCTCAAAAAATGGCAAAATGCCTCAAAATCGCAAAAAGCGAGAATTTTTCTTTTTCCTATAAATATCGTAAAAATACGCCAAATATTTCAAAAGAAATATTTTTAAAAAGAAATTGTAGCGTCAGTATATGGATTTTTGAGAAAAAGCAAATTTTTTCTGATAATTAATTGACAAACAAAGTATTTATGTTAAAATAATCACGCACTTTTTCAACTTTTGTAAGGAGAATGTAATGCTTTATATCAAAGTGCTGGATCGATTCAATAAGCCTCTTAAGGGCAGGACAGTTCGAATAGAATCCACGGGTTTTGCTGGGAATTCCACAAAAACCACTAATGAAAATGGTGATGTGGAGTTCAATATGCGACCTGGTAATTTCCGAGTTCGTGTCACGAATAAGGATTTTGGGGTTATGTACCTCACTTATGCGACAACCGTGCTCCATGTGTCATGATGTGAGTATGATTGTCCTACATGCATCACCGCTTAGGCGGTGATTTTTTTATTGTAAAAAAATTTGATAAAAAAATATTTTCTACTACAATATGGACGCACTTTTTGGTTCGTTTTGGGAGGAGATTTTTATGATCACTATTCGAGTGCTGGATGCGAACGGTCGGCCCGTGGCTCATACTACGGTGACGATTGAATCGACATATCATCAAGAGAGCATGACGGCCCTGACGAATCATGAAGGGATCGTGAAAATTAATTTGCACCCCAATGAATATGATATTTTCATTGGTGACAAGTTGCTCAAAAGAAGCTATCTTGGTTGTGTTGGTAATACTATTCTTTGTTGATGTGTATTGCTAAACAAAAATCACCGCCAGTTTGGGGTGATTTTATTTTTCTGAAATATCTTCCAAAAAATCTTGATAATCAAATTCTGTGCAGGATTTTTCAGGATTTGGATTATCTTTGAGAAGATTTTCAAGGCGTATATTCGTGTCTGGATGCGACGCGATAAACTCTGTATATTTTTCAAAATTTGATGCGTGATTTTTGAAAAATCTGTCCGCGCATGCGGGATTGAGTCCCAAATCAAGCAATAATTTTTTCCCACCGATATCGGCTTTTTCTTCGGCTTCGCGAGAAATTTTACTCAAAATAAGTTGTTCAGGATTGAGAAGATTTTTGTTCCAACCGAGAATTTCAGTGACGAGCGTGATAGGAATGCTTTTTGCAAGGCCAGAAATCACATCGCGATTATAAATATGCGCGCGTTCGTGCCCAAGGATAAATAAAATTTCTTCTTCGGTTTTGGCGTTTTGAAGTAATTTTTTCGTAATAGTAATATGCCCTCCGAGCGATGCATAAGCGTTTTCTATCTCATCATCCGACACCATCACACGATCCAGATCGGTAATGAGTTTTTGTCCAGTCGGATGATTTTTGATAGTTGCAAAATTTTCCACCGCGAGACGATGAGAATTTTTGTTATCCAAAACTTGACCAAAAATTTTTTTCTCCGTTTCAACATCCACATAATTGAGTATAATAGTATTCAGGCTATGATACGCGAGAAATCCCATGATAACGAGAAAAATAATTGTTATAATGCTCGAAAAAATCCATTTTTTCGCGGGATTTCGTGGCGTTGGTTCCTCGATTTTTCCAATCGGTAATGAAATTTTTTTGATTTCCTTCATATTTTACAAATTTTTTTCATTATAAACAAATTGCGTAAAAATCAAAAAATTCTTGCAAATTCCCTTTCAATCGTTATATTATTGATGTTTATTTTTTTACTTTTTGCTTATGGAAAAATGACATTCGCAAAATATTCTCAAACCGCAGAAAAAAAGTTTTTATTTTTTCTCGTTGTTTGGTACTTTTGTGATTCTTGCAATATTTTCTGTGGTTGTGATTATGGCTTTTTCCTGGGCCAAAATGGCACCTCAAAATTATTTGTATGTTCTCGTGGCTGATGTTGTTCTCTTTGGGTTGTGTGCCTGGTGGATATCTGTTATGTATCGAAAAACCGAATATGAACTCGGAGTATCCAAGCTCACTATCCGCTCTGGAACGCCTTTTTCAGATTCTTCGACGGATATTGATTTTGATAAAATTACAGAATTGACCGCGCGACTTGGTTTTTGGGAACAAATGTTTTTCAAAACGGGTTCGCTTCATATTTCGACTGGTGGAATGGGAAAAGTAGTTCTCACAAATCTGGACTCTCCGCTCGAAAACTACGAAAAAATCCAGGATTATATGCGTGATAATGGCTTCCATTTGCAGAAAGATTCACTCGTGCAAGAAGCTCGTCCGCATGTTTTGGCGGTAGTTTTTGAATTGATGAGTTATATTTTTGCCATTCTGGTATTCGTTTTTTATATGCTTGTTCAGATGGGATCGCTCGAAAATTTAAGAAAATTAGATCTTGCAGAATTTTTGACTAAAAATATTTTTTGGGTTGGACTGACTGTTTTGGCGGTAATCATTCTTATGACCCTTCGATATTTGGACCTTCGCAAGCGCGTGTATCTGGTTTTTACTGACGCGATTACCTACGAAGAAGGATTTTTGACCAAAAATTACTCGGTTTTGCCGATGGAAAAAGTTGCGGATACAGATAATCGTCAGGGCTTGATTTCCAAAATTTTTGGCTTGCACGATATTATTATTTCCTCAGAAGGAAGCGGAAATCAGGTGATTTTTAGTAATATGATAGATGGTGAAAAAATGCTGGCCAATATCAAATATTTGAAAAATTCTATTTCGCTCGGCGAGAAAAAATCCGAAATCACTACCGACGATGCAAATCAAAATTCTGAAAATGCGTCGATTGGATACAAAAATATTGTGGATCGTGAAATTCGTTACAATGAACATTTTACAGCGAATTTTAAAATGAACCTGAAACGCACATTTTTTGGAGCGATGGTGGCGATTATTTTCGTTACGATTATTTCGCTTATAGTGTTATTTTTTACGGGGCCACAGGGATTGGTTATGTTGTTTGCGATTTTTCCGATTATTTTTGGAAATCTTATCGCCCTTGTTGTGGCTTTGTATACGCATTATAAGGTTGATGTTTCTACGATTGAGTCGCGCTTTTCTTTCCTTTCAAATCGTCATTTGACTTTTACAGTCGATAAAATCACACGAATCGATATCTTACGAAACCCGCTGGATTGGATTTGTGGCACCGCGACTGTAGTTTTTGCCTCAATTGGTTCGTCGCAACGAATTATGTTCAAAAACATTTCGTACGATGAAAATCTTGAAAAAAATTTGTTGGAAAAAATCTGAATTTATCCGGATGAAAACGCAGAAAAAACGATTGGAATCAAATTTTCTTTCGTCGAATTTATCAAAGCGAACTTGAGTGTTGTTGTCCTTATAAGCATTGCTGTTATTTCGATGTTTGTGTTTGCAAGTGTTATGGCACTCGCATCGCAATCATTAAAAATTCTTGTGCTTCTCGCACTCATTCCCTTCATTTTTTTGTGAATTGTATTCGCTTGGGAAAAATTGGCGTATTCACCGCGATTTTATCATAATGCGTATACAGAAGAGTATATCAAAAGTTTTTCTGGTGTTATTTTCCGAAGTCGTGTATTTGCGCTTTTTGATGATATTAAAGGACTTTCCGCCACCAAAAATATTGCTACCAATGTCGGGAAAATTTTGTTCAAAGTGGCTGTGAATCCGCCTGCTTTCCAACAGCAACAGCAAAACAGTAATCAAGAACAGCAACAGTGGTCGATTTTCTCACCATATATTGCCGTAAATTATGTGGAAAATGCCTTTGAAATGCTCGATATCGCCGATGAAAAAATTTCTCGTTACGAAACGATTGACTCGAGTGTTTTACATGATTCGCGTCGTAGTCTCAAAAGTTCGATTATCATTGGAATTCTGCCGATTATTATTATTGCGATATTGAATTTTTTCATTCTGAGTAGAGCACCAGAAGGAATTTACATAACAACGACGATTGCTGTATTTGTTTTGATTATTCTCATTTTATGGCTTGTATCTGTGTATTGCGAGAGGTATCGACTCGAATCGCAACGCGTGATAAAATTTTCTGGAATTTTTTATAAAACTCGCGAAACGATTTTGTATGAAAAAATGAATTTTATCAATAAAAATCAATGAATTCTTGGAAAAATTTGTGGAAATGGAAATATCGAAATTTTCACACTCGGTGCTGATGTACGCGATATGAATTTACCAGAAATTGATGATTATATCAATGTATATGATATTCTTCGTGAACAAAACGCGATTCACAGGAAAAAATAAAAATAAATCCAGCAATGGATTTATTTTTTTGCACTTCCGAGAAGTTGATATTTTTGAAAAAATTTTCTTCGCTGAATGCTCTCTATCCAGAGTATTCCAAAGAATAAAAATAACAAAATTGGCGTTAATGAAAATTTTTGCAATTTTATTTCTTCTATTTCATTATTGCTAATATTTGCATTAGTTTCATTAAAGGCGTTTTGTAGCTCAGAAATATTCTCTGCACTATAATATTTTCCTCCCGTCATTATTGCTATTTTTTGCAATAATGCATCATCAAGATCTCAAATGATTTTTTCTCCATTCGCATCATAGAAAAAATTTTTCTGCCCATTGAGGTCGGTGTATGTAAGCGGATTGTTATCTTTTTTCCCGATTCCAATCGTATAAATCGGGATTTGAGATTTTGCAATTTCGCTGGCTACTTTCTCGGGGTCTGAGCCAACATTGGCACTTCCATCAGTCATGAGGATAATATTTTTTTTGCCAGTGATTTTATCGAGTTCTATTTTTGCGAGCAAGAGAGCATCCCCAATATTTGTCCCCGAAAGTCACGGCTTTTCTTGAAGAATATATTCAGGTGTGATATTTTCGACAAAAGCCTCAATTCCCGCCTTGTCCGTTGAGGGTGCAACAACCAGAAATGCTTTTCCCGAAAAAATGATGAGCGCCAATTTGTCATCTTTTCGCTCAGCAATAAATGATTTAATCGCATTTTTCGCTACTGCCATTCGATTTGGAGAGATATCTTCTGCAAGCATTGAGCGCGAAATATCAAATACAATCATGATTGTATTGTTTTCTGGAATTTTTTTGGTAATATTGATAGAAAATGTCCCGTTTGCCAAAATCATACACAATATTATTATTGCAAAAAATCGTAATAATAAATATATTTTTCTTCCTTTTGGTTTAATGCTAAATTTTGCAATAATTTTATTTGGAAGTGGTTGTCCATATTTTTTCACATCAAAAAAATACCAAATCCCAAAAATAATTGGCGCGAGAGAAAAAAGAAATGGATAATCAAATGTGAACATTAGTGGCTTTCAAAA
>CALHQS010000082.1 GCA_938036655.1 uncultured Candidatus Altimarinota bacterium | reverse complement strand
AAAAAGAAAAATTTTTCAAAACGGTTGAAATATAAGATTATGCTTTATTTTATATAAATTATATTTTGCTTTTTGATTTGACTTTTTGATTGGATTGAATATAAAAAAATACTTTATTTAAATAATTTTAAACTATGGCATTTGATTTACTTAAAGATGAGAAAATTATTGAATATCTCAATAAATCTAAATGGTGGTTTTTTTGGATTATTCTTGGTATTCCTTTTCTTGTTCCAGCAATTATTTTGTATATGGCCTATGTAAATCATACGCTTCTTATCACAAATAAGCGCGTGATAAAAAGAAAATGAATATTGTTCATAAGTGAACTTGAAATCAGAATTGAAAAAATCGAGAGCGTAAATATACAAAAATGATTATTTTTTGACACACTCATTATCACAGGTTCAGGATGAAAAGATATTGAAGTTGGGTATGTGGCGAATGCAAAAGCCTTGCGAGATGCTATTTATGAGCAAACGGAGAATAATAATGCTGATTTTCAAGATAAAACAGAAGAATATATGAATATTGAAAAAAAGGCTTTCAAACGAAAACTTGTTGGAATTGTTGTGATATTTTTGGTTTTTTCGTTGTATTTGAATGCGGCACAGAAAAGGGCACAAGAAAAACAAGTAACAGAAATTGATACAAATACGAAAGAAATTGTCTATAAATTAGCGTTTCCAGATTATGCGGTGTGTAGTAAGTATACATAAGAAAAGCACGGAAAATGATAAAGAAAAACAAAAAAAGATTTGTAAAAATATGCTTGATAGAATTCTTGTGGATGAAGGTGCTTCCATCAATACATATCTAAATGCCGCAAAAAAAGAAAGCGTGTATCAATGTTTTTATAATCTTGCGATAAGTACAGAAAAAAATGATACTTTCGCGACCAAGGAACAACTTGATAAATGTGTGAACAAATAATGCAAATATTCGTATCACTAAAAATCCCTCATAAAATCGTGGGATTTTTATTTTGAAAAAATCACAAAAAACACAAAAAACACAAAAAACCCTTGAATATCGAAAAAAACTTTTTTGGAGAAAAATTATGCAATAAATTTGCATTTTGGCAAATATTATGATACATTATTTTGGATTTGACATTTCTATATTTTATATTATGAAAACAAATACCAAAAAAAATATCAGCCTGATTCTGGCGATTGTATGGATTGCGAATTGTTTTTTGGCGATTATGATCGCGATTACAACGATTTGGTTGCCAAGCATGCAAGCGAAAACATATACCAATATCAAGGCCGATCCATTTGATGGGACGGTAATGCCAATTTCATATGTGCCAAACTGGCTCAAAGCCGATTTACGCAATAAGACCCTGGATTTTCGTAATATTTCAAGCTCAGACTTGGTGCCAATTCCAAAATACGATGTTGCTGCGCTTCTCGATCAGAATAATATTATGGGGCGATTTACCTATCCCGTGATGTATATGGGAAGCTATACGCTCAACTACAAAGAATATGACGGAAGTCACTTGGGAATCGATATGCGTGCACCAATCGGAACGCCAGTATTGAGTATTGCTAATGGTGTCGTAGTTCGAACGGTGGAAGCAGACGCTTCTGGGAATAAATTTGTGGTTATTCGTCACGAAGGAATCAATATTGGTGACAAAAAACAGGATTTGTTTTCAAGCTATTTGCACCTTTCAGAAATTACTGTAAAAGAAGGAACGAAAATCAATAAAGGTGATATGCTCGGGCGCGTGGGACAAACTGGGCTCGCAACAACACCACATTTGCACTTTCAGATTGATACACAAGATGCACCATTTCATCCATATTGGCCATACACCTCGGCTGAAGCACGCGCCAAAGGATTGTCATTTTTGCAGGCGGTAACAGCGGGACTTGGGGCTGATAAAGCACAAAAATATACTATCAATCCGCTTGAATTCGTATACAGTTATTTGTCAGGAAATCCTCAAAAAGCCGCATCAGAAAAACCAAAAGTAGAAGTTCCACTCAAGACGCTTGATGAAATTGTGGATTACATTGTGCCAGAAGTAGAATCCGCACCTTCTGCCCTTCTGGATCAGATTGTGAGTTATACGCCAGCCAATGAAGAAAAAGTGATTGTAGCATCACAAACAACCTATAATTCCGCTTTGTGTAGCAATCTTTCCAATATTTCTGGAAGCGATAATTTCCTAAAAAATGTTTTCAAAATTTCAGGAAATGCGTGTATTTTTGATAATATTGAAAAAATCAACGAAAATTCGCTTTTGACTCGCGCGGAAGCTCTCATGATGCTGATGAAATTTTATGGCGAAAATCCAAGTGATAGCCTGAGTCCATTCGACGATGTAGCGATTGGAAACACAAAACTTCAAGGGTATGCGGCGCGCGCTTACGAAAAAGGAATTTTGCGTGGCGAAAATATTTTCCCAAACAAAAATCTCACGCGCGGAGAATTCGTAGAAATTCTTGGAAGATTCAGAAAATTAAACGATGCTAATGGGAAAATCTCATACACTGATATTCCAAAAAGCTCATCACTTTTCAAAAATATTCAAAATTATGCAGCAACCATCGGCACAAAATATAAAAATTTTGGCCCAAATACACTCATCACACAGCGTGAAGCCGCAGAGATTTTGGTAAAATTGATAAAATAATTCAAAAATAAAAAGAGGCTCGTCCTCTTTTTTCAAAAAATTTTCTCAAAAATAAAATAGATTTTTCTGAAAAAATCATTACAATTCGCTCAATTAAAAATTTTTATGTCTCCGAAAAAAATTATTTTTCTTATTATCGTTATCTTTGTAATGGTTTCGCTTGGGTTTGGTTTGATGTATTTAGCCAATCAACAACCCGAAAAAAAGATTTCTGGAAAGGTTACAGTTTGGGTTAACGAAGGTACTACTGACGATTTTCAAAAAATTATCACAGCCTTTCATGAGGTCGATCCTGCGAACAAAAATATTCAAGTTGAAGTCGAGAAAAAATCTTCAACAACGGTTTCTGGATACAATTCGCTTTTGTTGCGAGCGATTGCTGATGGAAATGGACCAGATATTTTTATGGTTCAAAAAAATGAATACGCACCGCTCGAATCTCAGCTCGCGAAAATCCCTGGCGATGTGATTGATATCACAGATTTTGAACGACGATTTGATCCGGTTTTTTCTGATTTGGTAATCACCGAAAAAAATCCCGACACAAAAATTCCAACTCAATCACTCCTTGGAGTTCCGCTTGGATATGAAACGCTTGGAGTTTTCTATAATCGCGCACTCTTGCGAAATGGAGCGCCAGGAAGTTGGGATCAAGTTGAGCTTCTATATGGACAATTCCCTGATGGAATTTTCCCGACAAATCTCGGTTTGCGTCGTACTTTTGTGCCAAATATTTCTGATATTTTGCCATTTTTCTTGGGTGAATCGAAAGTATTTTCATACAAAAATCTTGCGAATATCACCGCACCATTTCAAAAATATTATAGCTTTGGCGATTTGATAAATTCAACAAGTGCTGATGCAACTGCGGATATTTACAGCAACAACAATACGCTCCGTCGCACGGAATCCCAGATGAAAGCCAACAAAAATTCCACAACAATTGATGAATTCATGCGTGGAAAGATTGGGATGATTCTTGGTTATCCAAGTCTCATTTCTGAACTTGAATTATCTCAAAAACGCGTTGGAAGCACCAATGTTGGAGACCTCATTTATACCGACAAAATTCCACAATTTTCTGCCAAAAATCCTTATAATATCGCAAAATACAGTTTTTTTGGAATTTCTAAAAATTCAAAAAATCCTGAACAATCACTCAAATTTTTGCAATTTTTGATGTCCAGTCGCGCACAAGAAATCGCGATGGAAATTTATCCAGCTAGCATTCCTGCGCAAACCGAATTTCACGCGGCAGCCGCTGTCAAAGCGCTTTCTGAAAAATTCCCAAAAGCCAAAATGGACGCATTTTTGCTCAGTCCATCAATGAGCGTTTCAGTATTCGACTACGGCGCAAAATCGATTTTTGATGCGGTGGTTGACGCGAATTGAGAAGATTTTTCTTCAATGAATTCCCTTTCAACCATTGGTGACGAAATTTTCCAAGCCATTCAGTGTGAAATTGGCGAATGAAATGAACGTTGCAGTCACAAATAATTCTAAAAATCCTTCGGGATTTTTTCTTATTTTTTATAAAAATCTCTCAAAAAATAAATTGACGATTAAAAAATAAATGTTATAATAAATCGGTTGTATTTTTAGAAAAGTTGTTCAAAAATTGCTTTTTTAAAAAAAATATGTTACGATAGTAAAAATAATTTTATTGTATGCGAAAAATTTCTATTTTTTCTCTCATTCTTTCGCTCGTTTTTGCGATTTTCTTCGGAATTTCGAGTGTTTTTGCGCAAAAAAGTAATGGCAGTGCATTTGATCATTTTGGTCAAAAAAACTCGCCAAAAGTGCAATATTGTAATGATGGTCAGTGTACACTCAAAGAAGGTGTGGACGATGGGAGTAAGGCGCTTGGTGATAATATTACGACGAAGCCCGTTTCAGAGTATGCGCAAGATGTCGTGATTTATTTGATGACTTTTGTCACGATTATTGGAGTGATTTATGTGATTTGGTCAGGTTTTCGTATCATGGTCAGTGCAGGAGACGAAGATACGGTTACTAATTCTCGAAAAACCATTTTGTATGTCGCGATTGGAATTATTGTGATGTGGCTCGCATATTCGATTGTTAATTTTGTCATAAAATTTTTGGAATACACAAGAACGGGCTATCATCCACAAGAAAAAACCCATTTTGCATTCAATATTGTTCCGACGGCTTATGCGCAAGCCTATACAGAAAGTGATCAGGGAACTTTTAATGAATACAAATATCGTGTACAAGTCGCAGCGGAAGAGCTAGAAGCAGAACTTCGCGTAAACAAAAAAGCTGCGGCTTCCAAAATTTCTCAGCTCAAATCTTTGGTTCAGCAAGCGTTCGACCGATTGCCAGACCGCAATGCAGAGGCCGCGAGAATCAACGAAAGTAACAAGCGATTGGTAGACATGTATTTGGATCTAGCGAGCAAAGAACCAGATTCTCAACAGGCTGTAGGAACGGCCATTTCTCAGGTTGCAACTTTTGTAAGTAGCGCAAAAATCGAGGCTGTACAAGGCTCTATCAGCGCGAATCCAACAACTGGAAACGCGCCATTAGTGACTTCTTTTTCTGCACAAAATGTTATTGACCCATCTGGGACAATTCCTCCAAATGGGAATTATATTTGGTGGATTCGTGAAAATGGAGGTGGTCGTCGCGAACTTGGACGCGGACCAAGTCTCACATATGAATTTTCTCAGGAAGGAACATATACAGTGAATCTTGATGTCATTTCTGCCAGTCGAAATAAAAAACGATATACTGATGTGCTTCCTTTGAGTACTTCTGTAAATATCCAAGTACAGCCAAAACTCGGTGAAATCACACTTCTCGTGAATGGAATCAATGTGAGCAATATGAGTGAAATGAAAATTTCACCAACCATTGCAGCACAGGGGTTGATTTTTGATGCAACCGCTTCTCGCGCTATCGGAAACGGACGAATTCTCGAAACAAATTGGGATTTTGGGAATGGAAATACTCGAAAATATAATGGACGACCTGGTGCGGAACGCCAGATTTTTGCGACATCAGGAGATTTTCCAGTAAAATTGACTTTCAAAACGAATGACGGACAGACTTTTTCCAAAGATATTACCCTTCGAATCAAAGATCCAGCTGCCACTATCAAGGTTGATCGAACGACTGCAAATGCCGGTGAAGCGATTTCATTCACGGCAGAAACATATTTTGGAAATGTTCGAAATGTAGAATACCTTTGGACTGTTCAGAGCAATGATACTGGAAAGCGCGATACACAATCCGGAAATGGGACATCATTTAATTATACTTTTAAAGATATTGGCTCATATACGGTAACTCTTACCGCCAAAAGTCCAAATGGAGAAATTGACAGCGATTCCAAAACGATTACGATTGAATCTCGTGAACCAATTGCGACACTTGATGCTCCAAAAACTGTAAATTCGGAACAGCCAAATACTTTTATTTTTGATGCAAGCCGAAGTTATGATCCTGATACAAATTCTCGCCAGGATTTGACTTACACTTGGCGTCTCAATGGTGAACTTATCAAACTTGATGAACTCGCCAACACCGCAGCTGATCAGAAAAATAGTCGTGGATTATATACTTTTGATACACTCGGAGAAAACACGATTCAAGTAACAGTTGCAAACAAACACGGAAAAATTGCAACGGCTGAGCAAAAATTTAATGTCACTTCAATTCTTTCTGGTGACATGCGAATTGCTTCACAAGTGGCCAAAGTCGGCGACGAAGTGAGTTTTTTGGCGATTTCAAAAAATGCAAAATTTTTCACTTGGAATATGGGTGATGGATCGCCACAAGTTTCTGGAAGTGCGCGTGCAGTCACTCACAAATTCAAAACAACTGGCATCTACAATGTCACGCTCACGCTTCAGGGTGACAATGCCAACGACACAACAACGATTTCACGAAAAGTCTATGTGACGGATATGGACTCTCCACTTGCTATTATCAATTTTACGAATTCGAGCAATAGTGTTGTGATGGAATCTGGTGTTTGTGATGGGAAAGATGCATACATTCTTAATCGTGGCGAATCCACAACACTCAATGGCGGAAATTCTGTCAATGTAGACGGAACGACTGCAAATCTTGATTATACTTGGCGTTTTATGGGGAAAGTTTCCACACTTTCTACTATTTCAGAAAATTTCAAAGATCTTGGATGTTTCCCGATTTCTTTGACGGTAAAATCAAAAACTAATGGTGCCTCTCACACGACCACAGAATATATCAAACTCAACAATCAGCCGCCACAACTCACAAATATCACAACAACCATTGATGCAAGCAAAAAAGATAGCCAAAAAATTATTGTCAAGGCGACGGCCAATGGTGCCAACGATCCTGATGGAGTCGTAACTTCATATATTTGGTATTATACAACGGAATCTGACAATGAGCCGCAGGGCTTGCAAATTACGCAGTCCCCTACGATGACTTTTGTCTTGCCAAATGTGACAGAAAAATATTATTTTGGAGTAATTATCGAAGATAATGACGGAATGCGCGTGGATAGTAAGCAATTGCTTTCAAGTCAGGCGCCACTCATTATTGACAATGAAAACAGCAATATTCATTTGCCACTCATTACGCTTCATGTTCCCAACAAAGTAATCAAAGTTGGACAAAATGTGAATTTTTCGGCGGAAGCAAAAACGATTACGGGAAATAATGTAACGAACAAAGCGCAATATGCGTGGGATTTTGACGGCGATGGACGAATTGATGAAAAAACCACAACACCAAGTGTTTCGCATACATTCACAAAAGCGGGAGACTACAATTTCCGTGTGCGTGTAACCAACAATGGCGTAACAAACACAAAATATCACACAATTCATGTTCGTAATGAGCTCAAAGCCAGTGTTCAGGGATACAAAATTTCTGATGACAAACTTTTCTTGCTCAACACAAGTCAAGGCGTGTACGATAAGGCCAAATGGTCAATTGGAGACTATGCCTCAACGCAACTTGAAAGCGTTACATTGGATGTAAAAGATGTTCCAAATGCTGATGCTGATGGAAAAATCGGTACTTTGCAGATTTCAAGCAACGATACAGATATTTCGAGCGCAGACATTATTCTCAAAAATATCGAAACCATCGCGCCAAGCGAAAATGGTGAAATCGTGTATCAGTCATTTCCAAAAGCCGAAAATGATGTTATCACCATTTCTGATCCATCTCAGGTAGTGAAGCTTTCTCTTTTTGGAAATAAAGCGACAGCGTACGCGATCGATACCGATCTCGATATGGACGGAACGGGCGACAATATGGATGGTGTAACCGATAATGATATTGATAATCGCGAACATCAGTCTTATCAAGATGGCTCACTTTTCACGATTTCTGATTTTAGCTATGCGCGCGCGCGTGAACGAAAAATCAAAATCACGCTCTATGATGGAGTAACTCCAACAAAGACAAAAACTATCAAACTACTTCTCGATTTTATTCCAGAAAATACGACAACAGACAATAATTTTCAAAATATTGATGCTGACAAGCTCACAGATTTTGAAAAAGAACGCCTCGAAACGCTCGCAAGCATGATTCGAAACCTCGATGATGTCGATCGAATCGTATTAATGCAAGAATACAATGTTTTGGTGGAAAACTGGATGAGTCCTTTTGAAAAAGCCAAAAAATTGGTAGATTTGCAACTTTTGGTGGAGTCTCGCAATAATATCAAACAAGATACGAGAGATTCATTTTCAAAAATTATTGATGAACTTTTAATCGGTGATGCGGACACGACCAATGCGATTACCATCGCAACAACGCTTATCAAAAATCTTCTGCCGCCAAATAGTGCAAACTATAACGCAATGGTGGAAAAAATTGATGCGATTGCAAGTCATCCGACTGACAGAGCTACGAATAAAACGCTTGGTGAAGAATTGCTCGCACTGATTCAACAAGAACCATCAAGCAATCTGAGCGACGAATACAAATCCATGATTCGCCAGCAGTTACAATTTATCTTGGATCAAGGAAAAATTTCTGACACGACTCCGCCAACAGACACACAAAAATCTTCAAGCGGAATTCTGAGTATGCTCGGGACGGTTCTTTGGATTTTCTTCGGAATCATCGGTGTAGTCATACTTGTGGTGCTTGGTTTGTTCATTTTTTACAAAATCAAATCGACTGACGAAAATCTCGGTTTCCAAGATTTTATCATCGATCAATTCAGTGGTAAAAAATCTGAAGATACGACTCCAATCGCGATTGTAACGCCAGCTCCAGCGGTAGAAACTATCTTGGAAGAAGCCAAAGCAGAAGAAATTGATCCGCTCAAATCATATACACCACCGAGCGATGTCGCGATGGACGATCCGCTTAGCGCAAGTGAAACAGCGGCCGAAAATATTTCTGAAAATACTGAAGGAAATGTTCCAGATTGGCTCAAGTCTGCGGAAAATGCAGAAATTCCTGAAAAAAACTTTATGCCAAGTCCAGGAAAAATAACAAACATACATTTACCAGATGGTAATGGAATAAGAGTTGACACTGCCATTTACACAGGCTATACAATACCAACTGAATATGATTCAATGATTGCCAAAATTATAGTTCACGCTCCAACTCGTGAAATGGCACTTCAAAAAATGCGTTCAGCACTAAACGAAACTGTTATTTTAGGTGTAGAAACTAACTTAGATTTTCAATATCAAATTATGAGAAACGAGGTTTTCTGCCAAGGAAAGGCAACTACAAGTTTTATTGAAAATGTATTGCTTTATTAAAAATTTAAATAAAAAATGAAAAGAGGTAAAATATGGCTTTTAAAGTGGATTTGAACTGTGATTTGGGAGAAAGTTTCGGTAATTATAAAATTGGAGGAGATGATAAAATTATTCCTCTTATTTCCAGTGCTAATGTAGCTTGCGGATTTCATGCAGGAGATCCTGTCGTTATGAAAAAAACGATAGAAACTGCTAAAAAAAATAACATTGGAATAGGAGCT
>CALHQS010000081.1 GCA_938036655.1 uncultured Candidatus Altimarinota bacterium | reverse complement strand
AAAGATGCTAACATTTTTGTAGGTATCTTATAATATTGGGATTAAAAATTATTTTCTAATTCCCTTTTTCTCAATTGGTTATCAATTTTATTATTACAAATATTTGCAATAATAAAATATTATAGGCTTTTATCAGAAAAATTGCAAAAATATAACTCAGAAACAACGATTTTAAAGCAATCTTTTAAATATTGGCGAATTTTGCGTTTTTTATCATTTTCCGATAGGGAATGTTCGTCAGAAATTTTTTCTCTTGTATTTTCACGCCTCATTATTACAAAAAATTGCAATAACTTTTTAGAAATATTTATTTTGATTTTTTAATAAAATCTATATAATACTTCACATAATATTTTTATTTTATTGCGTATTTTTGCAATATGAATATTCTTGATGCCTTTAATAATTTTCTCGTGTATTTGCGACTGCATAAGTGACGCTCGCGAAAAACTCAGGAGCAGTACGCATTCCATATTTGGCGCTTTATCAGTTGGATTGAGCCAAAAATTGAAAAAATTCTCGAATCCAACCTTCCTGAAAAACCTGAAAAAACTCAGATTTCTGCAAATATTTTTCTTCCGCCAATCGATCCATCTCTTGCAAAAAATTGGAAATCACCACTGATTGAACTTGCTAAGCATGTGCCAGAGATTCGTATCGAAAATATCACAAAAAAAGATTTTGACGAGTGGCGTTTATCACTTGCTGATGGCGGTTTATCAACCAAAACCGTGAACGCACATATGATTACTATACGATCTTGGCTCAAATTTCTTAAAAAAGAAGAAGTGGATTGTCTCGATCCAACAACAATTGATTTGATGAAAACAAACGATCGGGAAGTGACATTTTTAACGCAAGAAGAGATTGAAAATTTTTTCACGAGCATTGACAGGGAAACACTTAGAGGGAAGCGTAATTTTGCCATTTGTGAATGTATTTATTCGACTGGATTGCGTATTTCTGAGCTCACGAGCCTCAATAGAAACGATGTGAATTTAGATACGATGGAGTTTGCAGTGCGGGGAAAATGAGGGAAATTGCGAGTTGTGTATCTAACAGAAAATGCTAAAAATGCAATTCGGGAATACCTAGAAGCCCGAACTGATCACTTCTCTCCCCTTTTTATCAGGCACAATTTTTCTGCTGAAAATATTAATTCTGCATTTTTGAGTAATGAAAAAATTCGTCTTTCACGATTTTTTATTACCAATATGATTAAAGAATACGGCATTAAGGCTTGAATTCTCAAAAACCTCCACGCCCACACACTGCGTCACAGCTTTGCCACTACCCTACTCACAAATGGCGCAGATATTCGTATCATCCAGGAACTTCTGGGACATGCCTCTATCACCACAACACAAGTATACACGCATGTTACAAACCCCAAACTCAAAGAAGCACATAAAAAATTCCATCAATCCCCTTCTAATAATGATTAATACAAATATTTGCAATATAATTTATTATTACAATTTTTTGCAATAAGTTTTTTGGCAAAAAAATAACTATACTTTTTGAAATTTTTCAATATAGTAATTTCGCTTTTATTCTTAGTGTATTTCTATTATGAATACAAAAGCAATTTTTGAAAAAACATTCGGCGGACTCAGTCGAGAATATTATTTTCGAGAATTTATTTTTGGACTCATCTTTGTTATACTGTTTTTCTATCCTTATTATGTAAAAGGGATGACTATTCCACCGATTGGAGTGATTTTGATAGCGATTCTCTCACAAATTTTCTATCCATATTCGAGATTCGTATATCATAGCATGATGGATTTTATTTTTGGTAACAATATGTTTGTCGTAAATGCGTTCCTGATGTTGATTCTCAAATTTTTGATAATGATGATTTGTTGGTTTTTTGCTATTTTTATCGCACCAATCGGACTTTTGTATCTATATTATCATCACACCAAGGAAGAAAAGAAACTACAAGCCGAAGAAGAAAATACTCAAAATCCTGACGAAGAAACATAAAAGAGGCCAAAGCCTCTTTTTTAAGTGTTTTTTCATTATTGCAATTTTTTGCAATAATATTTTTAATGCAAATATTCGCAATAGTTATTTTAGTGAGTGAGTTGCATATTTTCTGATGATTCTGCCGCCTGAATCATCTGGCGAATTTTTTCTACTTCTCGAGAGTAATGAGGAGTATCATCAATAATTTCTCACGTCTGAATCATCTGGCGGATTTGTTCTATTTCATTCGTGTCACAATGAAGTTGTCGATCATTCCCAAAATAGAGCATCGTACACTGCGAAGCAATGGCATATTGCATGTGTTCATCCAATTCTGAGACTTTTTCGTAATTATCAAAATTGATAAGGTCTGTAATTCCTGGCATTCCCCACACCTGAAAGCGAACATTGAGCGGAACACGAACTTTGTTGGCTGAAAAATTACCGAACATCAACGGATACTTTCCTTCCGGATTCGTAATTGCTACAAATTGTACGCGATTATTTTCAATTTTTAGAGAAAAATCAGTGAAAAATTTTTGAGAAAATTCTTGAATTTCAGCATTTCCAAAAGTTCTTTTAGTAACTTCGATATGAATTTTATCATCATCAGAAGGCTCAAACTGCCCTATATAATAGAAACTAGAAGCATACGATGAATTGAGTGGATTGAGTGGGAAAAAATTAATTTGCTGGTACCATGAAAATTGAGGCGAGAGTTTTTCAGAGCGAGAATCTTTATTCGACTGAAAAGTATTCACAAAATCCCAATTTCGGAAAGTAATCGGCTCATCAAGATTATTTTTTTCAGCATCAATATCGGAAGAAACGGCAATGGTCATCTCAGTGTACGGCATATATCGATTCGTCATATTAAATACAAAGGCCGCACCACAAATTCCTGCAATTATAAAAGTTATAAACCCTGTCATGAAAAATTTCCAGCCTAGCGTTTTCCCAGTAAAGGCGTAATGCACGAAAAATACGAGCAAAACCACAAGCGAAAAAATCCCAATAACAAGCCCAACTGGCAACAAAATCGGCATATTCATGAAAACGAACATATTTCCAAAAGAAAAATCCGACAGATATAGTCCAAAAACAATACTACAAAGCCCGAGGAAAACAAGCAAAAAGAATGAAATTCCGAGAGAAAAAAGAAATCGGAAAATCCCTGTTCTCAAAATCAAAAATCCAAGAATATAGGAAAATATAAGCACTGGAATCAGAATACTGGCTTTAGTAACGATACCTATAAAAAATAAAAACAAATATGCGAGGCGATAAATTCCTGCGGAAATACTGGTTTTTTCGCTTAATTCTTTGAATATACCCAAGAAAATCACATGATCGGATGCGAGGAATTTTTGATACCATTTTTTCTTGATAGCAACTTTTTCAATCACGCGAGACTCGAGCTCTTCTCGAAAAATCTCTTCCGGAGAACCAATTTCAGACAAAATATTTTTGATATCATCGCGAGTAGGATTTTCGAGCAATGAAATTTTTTCATTGATTCGCTCCTCAATATCCGCATAATAATCAGCATTGAGTGCATTTTTTTCAATAAATTTTTGAAGATCTTTTTTATAAAGATTGATAATTTTTTGCAATTTTGTGTCCATAATTTAAGCGTTAAGAATTTTTTCAACCGTATTTTTGATTTCGAGCCAACTCGCAGCCATAAGTTCGTAGGCCTCCTGACCACTTTTTGTCAGCTGAAAATATTTTCTCGGGTGGCCACTTTCAGACTCGACCCAATAATAGGAGATGAGCGCGTCATTTTTGAGGCGTGTGAGAAGCGGATACACCGTCCCTTCCACGACAATAAGATCACTATTACATAAAATATGCTTAAAGTCAATAAAAATAATGATTTCTAAAGATTTGTATAGTAGTAATAATTGATATATTTTAAAATTCTAAGTCTTAAATTATCTAAATTATAATTTTTTAATCTATTTGTAAAATCTATAAAACTGCCTATATCTTCATTTTTATATTTATCCTTACACATTAAATATAAGCATTCTAAATAAATATATAAATAAATTTTTAATATTACTTTGTAATGCAAAGTAATATTATGAAAAAGAAAAATTTTGTCAAGAAAATTTCGAAAATTTTTTCAAAAATAAAAAAGCCCCGAAAAATCGGGGCGGACAAGAGAGATAAAAATCAGAAGTTAGGCTGATAATTTCTCAAGAAAGCAACTTGGACTTTTTGTCTTGGACTTTTTATCTCGAATTTCTTGAATTCGACGAATTCTCCTATCCAACGTCTCTTCAGCTTTTGGAGAAAGCGGTTTTTGATGGAGTTTTGTGAGTTCTTTGACAATAATCCACTTCTCCAAAGGGCCATTGTAGTCATCCGGGAGATAATTGTACACTTCCAGAGCAGCAATACACTTAACTACGGTAGACTCACTCAAGTTTTCCTTCAATTTGTTCATTACGAACCTTTCATATAACTAGATTCACACCATTGTGAATCTCCTTGCTGAGCAAGTTAGTGCATTATAGACAAAATATGATTTTTGTCAAAAATTTTGAAAAAATAAAAAAGCTCCATCAAAGTGGAGCTAAAAAATAAAAATCTACAATTCCGTGTCCGCGGCAGGCTTGATATTCTCCTTTAACTCGTGAGTTTCCGGATTATGTTGTGTTCCCAGTTCTTGTAAGCGCTGCGAACGAAGTACAATCCCATGAGCTCGTTGCTTTGCAGCCATAAGAAGATCTCCTAGTGAAAGATGTATTTCAGACATAGGAAAAAAATTGTCAACCAAACTAAAAGCCTCTTAATAGAGGCTTTTGCACACATCATAGAAAGTTTTGTAAAATACGAATTTTATTCTTATTTCATGAGCGATTTATATCATCTAAACGCTTCGATAATAATTTTCGTACCTTGCTAGATGCAGGTTTCTGATAGTAGTACTCCATATCTTCCAAGATATCACAATATCTTATTGGCCCTCCATATATACAGAGGAACTTATCAAGAAAATATTTTGCCTCTTGATAAGTGATGTGGAGATTGTTGTGTTTTTGTTTTGGTTTTGGTTTTGGTTTTTGTTTTGGTTTGTGATTATTATAGGTCATCACATGTCCCTTTATCAAATGTGAGTGGATTCTATTAAAATTTTTCATTTTGTCAAAAGTTTTTCTCAATTTTTTGGTTGCAAAAATAAAAAAAGTAGTAAAATATCTCTATGAAAACTCGACAACACACATATGAATCAGAAAATTCCGAATACGAAGAAGGTTTGGAAAATTCTGAAAATCTCAATTCCAAAGAGCAAATTCGTGAAGAAATTCAGGCAACGGTTGATGAACGCGGTTTTTATTTGTATGAATGGATTTCGCGAGAAGAGCTCAAAATGAGTATTCGCGCAGATTATCTCAATATCGCTACCAAAAGTTCGATTCCGCTCGCGATTGTGACTTTTGTGATGGGAGTTATTGGGTTTGTGCTCGGAAATATTGTCGGAATTATTCTTGCGATTTTTGGGATTTTATTTTTCTTTTATCTATTTGTTGGGGTTTTTTTGATGTTCAAAATGCTTCAAAAATGAAGCCTGTATTCGCGCGTTGCAAATGTGATTTTCACCGACAATCACCTCATCACGCATTCCAAAGTTTTTGAGCGAAAAAACTTTGACGAAAATAATCCAATTTTTGAAAAAACGAAAAAATTATTTCACGAAGAATTGTTCGAGAGTTCTCGCCTGCCCAATTATATTGAAACGCAAAAAAACGTGCTCACAACGCAACTCGGGAAAATTTTTAAAAATGGCGCCAAAATCCTCGAAAGTGTCAACAACAATAGTCATTCTAGCAAAAATAATCCAGCCGGAATTATTCTCTTGATTTTCATTATTGGTGGACTGCTTTTTGCGATTATGATGGTAATCACATACTTTGTGGGCGTGCCGATTGTCTACCTTTTGGCAGGTTTGTACGCGCGAATTATGCACGCGATTTTGCTCAAAACGAACAATACCGAATACAAAATTCAGTCACTTTTTACTCAAATCGACAATAATTCACAAAAATTACAAAACGAAAAAAATACACTTGTTTCGTCGCTTAATGAAGCAAAAAACAACGAATGGCTCGAAAATCTTTCCGGCCATATCAATGGCGCTTTCAAAAAACTCAATATTTTTGCGAATTCGACGACTAACGATTCTATCACACTCCGAAAAATGCTCGAAAAGTCAAAATATCATGATATTTTTAATTTTCCAAAATACGATACTTGGATCAAAAATCAGGTCCTTACGCCCATT
>CALHQS010000080.1 GCA_938036655.1 uncultured Candidatus Altimarinota bacterium | reverse complement strand
CAGAAATGTTTTCCTCAGATTTTTTTTCAAAATAATCACGTTTGTCAGCATTCCACCAAGCCTCAATTTCCGCAAAATCATAAAAACGAGCGACTTCTTCGCCCTGGAAAAAAATTCGCATTTCCAGTGGCAAAATATACCCAAAATCCTGAATAATTTTTTCAGATTTTTCACGATTTAAATATTTGAGTGTCGCGATATCAACAAATGCCTTCGACTGCCAAAGAGCCAAATTGAGCATCAAATCTTTTTCAATTTGAGAATTTTCGTCAAACGCAATAACCACAAGGCGCTTTTTTTTGAGTTTTTCAAGGTAATCATCCTCATTTTGAACAAATAATGATGTCTGCGAAAGCGTATCCCCCGCAAATTCTAGCGTTTTATTCCCGAGGTTTTTTGCTTTTTCTAATGTCAAATCAATCGCATCAGAAAAAGATTTTTTAATTTTATCGAAATCCATACATATTGTAATATTATAAGCCCATCATATCAATTTTCTCCAATTTTTGCAAGAAATTTTGATGAATATCACGATATTTGGTATGAATTTTCTCTTGCATTTTTTCAAAATTATGTTCTAAATACAAAAATTTGTGTAACATGCTTTCAAGGGAAAAATTTTCACCAGCAATCATAAAAGGTTCAATTTCAAGAATTTTCGACAAAGAAAAAGTTTTCGGCCCATATGGAATCATCATCACTGGGATATTATTTTGTGCTGCAAGGATCGTCGCATGAAGTCGCATAGAAATCATTACATCAATTTCTTGATACTTGTCAAGTGTCTCATTCATCGACAAAGTCACCTCATATTGTTCGCCAAATATTTTTTTGACAAAATGTATATCATTATGGCTTTCTGATGGGAAAATTGAGTGTGATAAAAAGATAATTTTTTTATGATTCTTCGACAAAACTTCGACAAAATTCGACAATATTTCGACATGATATGGAGTCAAAAATCCATCACGAAGAGAGATGCCAACCGTATGAATTTTTGATTTTTTAACCAGATTTTTTGGTGACATCAAAAAAACCGAATCATACAAAATCGTTGATGCGATTCAAAATTTTTTCAGAATCTCAGCACTGCGAACATCTCGCACCAAAATTAAATCATCTTTTCTGAAAATTTTTGCCATTTTTTTTTGATTTTCCTCTTTTTTTACTTCCAGAGAAATTCCCATAAAAATCGCTTTTTTTCGAAAAAGTCGAGCAAAAAAGAGTCGCAATTTCCATTCGAAAAGGTTTTTTTGAAAGGAAATACCAGGTTCATTATCAAAAAAAATTCCACCGCCGCCGATTACAATCAAATCTGATTTCCAAATCGTCCAAATAGTTTGAAAAAAATATTTAAGATTCTGAAATGGAAATTTTTTGATATTATTGGGGAAAAAACTCAAAAATCGATATTTCACCGCATCACCCAAAAATGATTTTTCATCATAGGTTGCAATCGTGATTTTTGCTTCAGGAAAGCGATTTTCAAGCCAATTAATTTCTGATGTCAAAATGAGTTCATCGCCCAAGTTATAGGCACCAGAAAGCACCATGATGAAGATATTTTTTGTATTTTTCATAAGCAAATTATACAGAAAAATTCCGACTTGCAAATTTTTTTAAATCCTTTCCTATTTTTTACTTTTGTTTTGTATAATGTATTTGCTTTATTTTTTGAAAAAAATTATGAAAAATACTTCTCTTCTCGCCGTTGCTGGCCTTGTATTCCTCGCTTCATGTGGATCTAACAATAATACTCAAACACCTCAAACTGCAGGTTTTGAATTCAATCCAAATAATAAAAATGTTATCATCCAGCCAACAAATTCTGGGTCAACAACAGAAAATACTTCAACTTCAGCAGACACAAATACTTCTGATGATGACACATACTCTATCAAATACGAAGCACCAAGCGGACCAGTATTTATGGATGTTTCTGTAAAAGTAGAAGGTGGCGTTGTAAAATCTGCAAGCGTAAAAGCTGGCGAAAATACTGACCAGATGTCAGCAGGATTTATCGAAAATTTTTCAAAAGAAATTTCTACAAAAGTAATCGGACAGAAAATTTCTGATCTTCAAAATATTGACGCGATTGGTGGAGCTTCTCTCACAACAAAAGCCTTTGTAAATTATGTTTCCGCTCTCTAATATGCAAAAATTCGAGCATTCAAGCATCGGAACCAAACTTTTCTTGCAAATCAATTCAAGCGATGATTTTTCTGAAAAATTTTCGGAAATTATCGCTTTTCTTGATGCCTTTGATGATAAGTATTCACGATTCAAAAAGGATAATTGGCTCTATACTCTCAATCAATCAGGTCAAAATCTGCTCGACGAGCATACGGAAAAAATGATTTTTTTCATGCAGAAAATTGCGCGTGAGACGGACGGATATTTTGATCCAACGATCGGAAAACGACTCAGTGAGCTCGGGTATGGGAATTCTGATTTTTTCTTTTCGCCAAAAAAATTCTCCCATCAAGACCTGGAAAAAATATTGACTATATCAGAAAATATCGTTTTCATAAAAAAATGATTCGAACTTGAATTTGGTGGACTCGGTAAATGATACTTGATTGATTGGATTTTTGATTTTTTACAGAAAAATTTACCAGAAAATGTTGATTTTCTCATCAATTTTGGTGGTGATATGGCCTGTCGTGGAACATGGAAAATTGCGCTCGAAAGCCCTTTTGTTGATGGTGAAGCAATTGGAATTTTGGAATTTTCAAATTCTTTTCTGGCGTGTAGTGCTGGCAATAAGCGAAAATTCTGAAAATCGCATCATCTCATCAATCCCTATTCTGGAGAATCAGCGCGCGAAATTGCGGCGGTTTTTCTGGAAACACCAAACATGATACAAAACGCTGGTATGCTGACCGACTCGCTCGCTACCGCATTTTCTGTGATGGATTGGGATTTTGCAACTCAAAAAATAAATAATTTTCACAAAATTCAAGGCGTTCTCGTCCGAAAATCTGGAGAATTCTTCAAAACTCCCAATTCTCATATGCATCTTTTTTCATAAATTATGCTTTCTCATATCAATACTTTTCTCTGGAAACACGAGAAAAAAATTAAAAATCTTATTCTTATTCTAGCGCTCATTGGCGGTTTTTGGGCGGTGAGTAGTTGGAAAAATTCGATTGTTGGAGCCTCGGTAGCTCTCATGATACTCTACGCAATCCTCTTTTTTCCAATTTATTCTCGCGTTTTTGGTATCAAAATTTTTGGCACGCTGCTCAAATTTCGTGAAGAACTCGGGATTTTGATTGGTATTTTGTCGCTCGCGCACCTGTATCACATGTTGCCAATGATCGGATTTTATCTCAGTAAAAATCCTCTTCTAGTTATATTTGGAATTCTTCCGCAGATTATTATTCTCATCCTCACACTCACTTCCAACGAATTTTCTCGTAAAAAACTCGGGAAAAATTGGAAAAAATTACATCGACTCGCCTATATTGTACCGATTCTCATTATGATTCAGATTGGTCTCGCGAAAAATTGGGCCATCTGAGTGCTTGCAATTCTCAATATTATATTCATAATCGGGAAAATTCTCGAATTTTCTGGGAAAAAATTTTATAAAATGGAAATGCAAAATTTTCCAAAAGGACAAAAATTTCTTTGTGTGCCATGTGGCTTCATTTACAACCCTGCGATTGGCGATCCTGATGGCGGAATTGCACCCGGAACGGAGTTTTCAGATATTCCCGATGATTGGCGATGTCCTGAGTGTGGCGTTACCAAAGCGGATTTTTTGCCGTATGAGGAATGACAGCAAAATGCTTGACATATTGTCAAAATTATTGAGAAAAAATACCTCAATCCAACAACGATCGAACTCACGATAGAAAAACCAGAAAATCTCACCGCCAAGGATGGACAATTTGCAACATTTGAATATAACGATGAAAATAGTGTTTTCCGCCGTCAATACTCGGTCGCAAAACAAACTAAAAATTCTGCAACTTTTCTCATAAAAATCAAATCCAACGGCCGTGGTGGAAAAATTCTCACCGAAAAAAAGTCAGGCGATGAGATGAATCTGATTGGATTTTTTGGGGATTTTATTTTGCAGGAAAATACAAATCCGAAAATTTTTATCGCGACTGGAACAGGCTTGGCTCCGATTTTCAAAATGATGAGTGCGATTCCTGATATTCCAAAAAAATTATACTTTTCCGTTTCGACTGCCGAAGAAATATTTTATCAAGATGAATTGGTACAAATTCCAAATCTCCAAAATTTTTCATATATTTCGCGCGAAAAAGTCGATGGATATCGTGAAGGGCGCATGAAATTTGAAGATATCGAGGCGCCAGAAAATGCAGAATTTTACTTGTGTGGAAATCCACAAATGGTAGAAAATTTTGTGACAGAAATCAAAAAAGCTGGCTTTAAAAGCGTCTATTTCGAGCAATTTTCGTAAAAAATTTGACAAAATACTCAAAATATTTGCAATTTAAAAATATAAGTGCTATACTTTTTTCGTAGTTATTGTATAATTAACCTTTATGAAAAAATTTATAGCACTTTTCTTCGTGCCAATGTTGGCTACACAATCCGCATTTGCAGATATCCCCGAAACCACAGAAGTTTCATTATCAGATATCCTTTCTTTGGAAAATATTTTTTCTCCGACGCTTTCGATCAGCGAATGACGAACAATGATGGATTTTTTTCTCGATCAAAAAAGTTTCCAAACATACACTTTTTTCTCGCCAACACCAGCAAGCGAAGAGCAACTTTCACGAGAAATGGCTGTATTTCTGGTTTTGAAAAAAATGGGAATTTCACTCGATTTCACAGAAACTTCGAAGCATTTTCATAATACTTTTAAAGATGTTCACGAAAATTCATTTTTTGCGCCATACATTTTGTTTGCGCGAGAAGCTGGGATTATTGACGAAAATTCCAATCATATTTTTGGAGGAAAGGAAATAATTAGCCGTGCAGAATTCAAAAAGCTCGTAACTCGTGCATTCGATGAACAATATGATTTTGCAAGAAATCTCTACGAGTCAGAATTTTTCAACGAGGAAAATGTCAGCCTCTACTCCGCGAATAAATCTGATTATTTGGAACTTCAAGAAATCTTGGATCAAGTCCGCACAACTATCACCTATGATGGCGAACTTCTCTATCAGGCTGATACCAGCGCAATTTATCCTTTCAAGGGCGAGAATGGTGAAGTATTTTTCCCAAAAATTCCAAATATTAATGAATACTATCTATATTTCGACTACAATGGCATTCCATTTTTGACGCAGCAAAAAATCGAAACCCTCACACAAAATGATATTGCCAAAGATTTTATCCCAACTATCAATCAATATCGCATCCAGATGGGATTTGAACCACTCAAAGAAAATACTATTCTGAACAAAACAGCACAAGAATACGCCAAAAAATTATTCCAAAGTCAGCATTTTCAACACGAAGATTCTCAGTGAGAACGCGTTGGTGAGAGGCTTTTGAAAAATGATTATTTCTATCGTGTAGCGCTTGAAAATCTTGGGCGAGGCCAGCATTCTGTTGATGAAATTTTGAATGATTGGAAAGCAAGCATTCAACATCATCGTAATCTCCTTGATGAGAGAATTAATGAGATTGGAATCGGATTCTATGGAGGTTATTGGGTGCAAATTGGTGCCAAAGAATTTACTTTCGGAAATCTCAATATAGAATAATAAAAAATCCCAATTAGGGATTTTTTATTTTGTATAGAGAATATTGTAAATAATTTTTGCAAGTTCTCCCTTTGTGATAGCACGATTTGGCTCAAAAGTAGTTGCTGTTACACCATTAATAATCTTGTTATTATAGGCTGTCTGGATATAGAGCGCCAGTGTATGAGTTGCTTCTACATCGGCAAACTGAGTTTGTTTGTCAGCCAATTTGTAACCAATTGAGTTCACAAGAACTTTCATCAATTCTGCACGAGAAATGATATTATTTGGACGGAAAGTTCCATCTTCGTATCCTGAAACAATTTTATTTTCTGTTGCAAACGCGATATATTTTGCGTATTCTGTATTTTTTCCAACATCAGTATATTGAAGTTTCGCAACATCTACAGAATCTGTTTTCTGTCCAGTCACCTGAGCAAGAAGTTTCACTACTTCAGCACGAGTCATTCCAATATTTTTGTCAGCAACAGCAATATTATTTTTCTTCATGAACTCATCAAGGCGAGTATCGTCAAGTGTTGTGATTGTTGGATTTACTGCACCAGTGAGGGCAAATACACGAACAGCCTCGTCACCCTTTACTTCTGTCGTTTTTGTAGGAGTTATTTTTGAAGCTGATAAAGAAGATGAAGATAAAGAAGATGAAGATGATCCGCCTCCACTATATACTGGCCCACCACCAGAAGAACCTCCTCCTGATGATCCACCACCATTGTTTGGCTTAGCTTCAGGTAGTACTGGCTGAGTTGGTGCTTCATTTGGAACTGCATTTTTAAATGTAATCCGATTTTCTGAGGCAAATTTTGTTACTACGTCTCTATCAGCTGCCTCGTCCTCCTGCAATGTTTCAATACACACATATTTTCCATTATTTTTCTCAGCATCAACCTCAAATACTCCTCCTTCATTTTCTAGACTAAAAATATTTTCGGCAGATTCTGGTTTTTGACAGTTATTTGTATTATCAAAATACCATACTGCTTTTCGAATATTTGTACCTGTCAGAGCTACTTCAAGGGAGATTTTATCATCATCAGTCTTGGTTGGGAGAGGTTTTTTCCACTCAATTGTTGCGGTATTAAATTTGTAACCAACTTTAATAGCTGAGGCCTGTGTAACAGTTGTGGGCAATGGAATGGAATCAGGATCGGCCAACATTTCTGCTGACATTTTTATTTTTTCCTGAGCCATAGCACAAACATATCTACCATTAAATCTTTCAAAACTTAATGTTACAGGTTCTCCTGATTTGAATGTTCGCTTACCTCGCCGATCCTTATCCGTACATTCACGAGTGTCTGACGGAAAAAATCGAAGAGAACTCGGTTGAGCATCTCCCGTTACTTCGGCAGTCACCTGAAAATCACTTGTAATACCACTTTCCACATCCTGAGTAAATTTAATAGATATATCAGAGCTAGCATCAACTCCTTTTACTAAGATTCCCACAAGAAATAGCGACGAAAGTACAAAGTTTAAAGTTTTATTCATAATAAAAAATTTAAAAAAACAGTAACAATATTATAAGTATTGTTTGTTGTATTATAGTGCCCAATGCATAAAAGTCAATATTTGTCAAGTATTTTTTCTTAACTTTCTTTTATTAAACGAAAAATTTTTTAAAAAATTCATACTTTTTTGTTTTTGCTTATGTATTTTT
>CALHQS010000079.1 GCA_938036655.1 uncultured Candidatus Altimarinota bacterium | reverse complement strand
ACACATGAATATAGTTTGGTGGACAATAATGGTTCTGTGGCGCCTACGGGGTTTTTCCGTATTCAGATGGACGATTATATTGAGGATGTGAAGGTGACAAATAGTAAATTCTCCCATACATTCAATATTGCCCCAGGAATTGCGACTATCATTTTTACGCCGATTGATAGTGCTGCGTACAATTGTGTGGGAAGCATCACGCGCGAAGTTCACGTGTATCGCGAAGTGATTATGTATATCGGGAAAGAGCGTACTGATATTGGTGATTCGACGCTAGCGAGCGTTTTTCGTGAAAAATCTGTTTTGCTCGATGCTCATTTTGTGGGAAATTCTTTCCAGATTGAAGATCAGTCTGCGCTTTGGAATGTGATCGGAACAGCTGATATTCTCGTAATCAATCATGATAATATCATCGAGTTGTTTTCTGAAATGGAACGCTTGCAGCGTATCAAAGAAAATATTTTCACGAATACGAAGATTTTTATTATTTCGCCACATTCTCGTACGCTTCTTGCGAAGGTTTTGGCAAAATCTATCGCCAATCTCGGTATCACTGACAATAATATTTCGCTCATTACCGCGGATCAGCTCAGTACTTTACTCGGAAAATGGGCGTATGAAGACGATCGTGAAGTAGTGCTTGGCGAGACGCTTTCGTATGAAAAAAATCATTTTGCTCTCACGATGAGTAGCTTTTTGGAATATCTTGCGTATTCTGGCGTTTCGTATCAATTTCTTGGATTTTTGCTTTTGTTATCAGTCGTAGCGCTGATTTTCAATATTCTCAAACAAATTATCGGTTTGGATACATTTTCCGTGTATTATCCACTTTTGTTTGCGATTATTGTTTCGCAGATGGGCTATACTTTTTCGCTCGTTTTTGCGGCTTTGGCGGTGATTTCAGTGATTGTATCGAATGCGATTACCAACCGCATTCAGCTTCTTGTCAATGCCAAAAAAGCCTTCCTAATCAGTATGTATATTTTCTTGTTGCTTGCGGCAATGGGTGTGGACAATGTTTTTGAAATCGGAATTTTTAACTATACGATCTTCCAAAATTCTGTTGCGATTGTGGCGATTTTTGCGATTTTGTTCATCATGGAGCGACTCATTGATGGTATCAAATTTTTCTCAAAATCTGGGATTCTCGAATTGTTCCGTTATGCGGTGATTATCGCGATTGTGGTGGCGATTTTCTCATCTCGCTCCCTTCAATATTTTCTCATTTCGTATCCGGATGTGATTTTCTTGATTGTGATTGCCAATCTTTTGGTGGGGCGCTATACGGGGCTTCAAGTCGTGGAATATTTCCGATTTTCGCCAGTGCTTCGCAATATCAGCGAAGAAGAATAAAAATTCTCGTATGAGAATTTTTATTTTGCATTCTAAAAAATTACAATTTCGCAATAAAAAGTCAAATTGCTCTTGCAATTTACAAAAAAACAATATTATGAATAATATATTTATCAGATTATGAATATTTCGCGAAAACATTTTATCATGCTCGCAACGGTGAGCCTTTTTACATGAATGATTGCGCCTGCTGTGGCTGGAGTTAATATTACTCGTCCGTATGCATTGACAAATATGCAATATGTTGCATATAGTATTTTAATTGGCCTAACAATTCTTTTTTTTCTCGCTCACTTTCGCCTTCGCAAGCTCTCATATATTGTGACGGCAGCCCTCATTGTGCTCGTGCTTTCGCTCGGTGTGATGACGATCACTGGTATGGTAAAAAGTTTTTCGCATCAGGTGTTGCAGAGTTTTTCGTGGGGATGGATTTTTTTGCTGATCGGACTTATTTTTTTGGTGCTGACTTTCATACGTGATGATGAGCAATTTTTGGAAGCTCAAAAAACCGATTTTTCTCGTGTATATGAGAAAATTCTCGGAATTGTTGGAATGATAACACTCACGCTTTTAACAGCATTTATTATTTTTATCGCGGAACAAAATTCCACCAAAAGCACACAATCAAGCGCACTCGGAAACATTTTTGCGCATTCGGAAATCACGACCGCGTCGGGACAACTTTTGTCTCCTTCGTTTCAGGAAATTCGTAATTTTTCATACAATCGTTCCAAAAATATTTTTTCATTTCTCGCGACTGACAAAAACGGTGTTACCAAGGCATTTCCGAGTAAAACAACAATTCAAAATCCAAAAGATTTAGCAAATGTTCGCACGATTGGTGAGAGAAATTTTTTCGTGCAAAATGATGGAAAAATTATCGAAAATGAGAAAAATATTGGAACGCTCGTTTCTGAAGAAAATTCTCAATTTTTGGCTTTCCGATCGGAAAATGGAGAACTTCATATTGTAACAGATTCTGGTGAGCAAACTTTTCAGACAGAGACTGATACGACTGATAAAATTTTTTATAATTCACAAACGAAGGATATTTTTTGGCGAGAAAAAATCGGTGATTCGCATATTATTTTTAAAAATGGGAAAAAATTGAGCGACGCGTATCCAAGTATTTTGCGCTATGCGGTCGCGGAAGATGGCAGTATGATGATGATTGTTGAGGATCAGAATTTTGCCAAAATGGTCGTAAAAAATGGCACCGTGATTCATACGATTCGTGAAGCATATGTGCAAGGAACGCTTCGTATGAATGCGTACAATGTACTCTACGCCATCAAAAATACTGACGATGAGAGCTTTTCACTCGTGATGAATGGTGCGGTTTTGGATCGTCGACTTGATGAAATTCGTGAAATTTTCTTGGAGCAGAATTCGAGTGGTTTTGCGTATTTTGGTCGACCGCAAGGGGAAAATCGATATTGTTTTTTCACACGATATCGTGGCAATTTGTGTGGCCTTGAAAAATATATGAATCCCGCTCTGGAAGGGGATAATTCCGGGATTATTTTCGCAGCCTTCCGTGAAGGGCGTTGGTCGATTTATCGTAATGCGACCGAACTGATTCGCAAATCTGGCTACCAAAATCGCGCCGATATTTCCTACGATTATTTTTTCTTTGATCCAACGAATTTTCGTCATTATGTGTTTATTGAGAAAACAGAAAATGGCTATGTAATCAACAAAAGAGGAAAAATTCTTGAGACAACTTGGGAAGATGTTGATGTGAATAGCATTGCTTTTGGCTATGATACGATGTTTTTGGTGGTTAAAAATGCTGACGGATGGAGGATTTTGGAATTTTAATTGACTTTTGAAAAAAATTTTGTATAGTATTTTCCCAATTTTTTTCAACCCACTACAAGGAGGCAATCATGCGCGTCATGGTTACGGTCGAAGAAATTGTTTGATTCTTCGAAAAGTATCAAGAAAATACCGATTCTTCGCAGATTTTGCAAGAAGTTCAAAACTATTTTTTTGGTCGGATTTTATCTCGAGAAGCGGAAATTGAGCTGAAAAAACAGCTTCAACAACGCTCTCTGGGAACTTATTTTTTCAAGCCCTTATTTGAGGGCTTTTTTTATTTTTTTCTCAAAAAAATTTTTATAAATGAAAATAAAAAAATGGCAAGCGATTTTTGAAGAAAAGGACTCAGAGAATGGATTTTCACAAGAAAATATGATACGATAAACGTATGAAAAAAATTTCTTTTATCATCGCGCTTGTTATCGTGACAAGCCTTGGATTGACGGCGGTGTTTGCACTCAATTCCGCTACAACAGGTCGAATGATCGATAATTATAAAACGCGTCATGAAAAAATTTTGTTCGAAAGTCTGCCTTTTACTGCGACGGGCGCGAACGAAGTTTTGGAGCATGAATATCGAATGAATGGCCTCGAAGCGCTCAAAACTCGTCTTGCTGAAGTGGAAAAATATTACGCTGAGAAAAAACAGGAAACGACGATTGAACGAATGACGCTTGAAAAGGCTATCAAAAAAATTGATGACGCCATTACTGCGACTGAAAAATCTATCAACGAAACCAAAGATAAAATCACGCAAAAGCAGAGCAAAATTCAAGCGCTCGATCACGCGAGTATCGAGCTTAAGAAAAAAATCGCTTCCCATCGCGAAATTATTCTCAATTATTTGGCGAATATGTATTCTGAAGGAAATTTGATTTTTGATGAAAATGGCGATGTGGATGTGATGAAAGCGTTGCTTTTGACGTCCGAAAACACGGATTATTATTTGCGAGATATGACATACAAGACGATTGTTTCGCAACTTGGTCAGCAATTTGTGGATGACTATCGTCAGTTGGTGCGCGATTATTATGTGATGGGCGTGAAAACTCGCGAAGAACGCGTGAATTTGCAAAATTTGCAAACGAGCCTTGAAAAACAAAACGCTAATTATCAGTCGCAAAAAAAGGAACGAGAAGAACTTTTGGAAATTACGAAAGGACAGGAAGAACTATTCCAAAAACATATGCTCGCGCAACAGCAAGCACAACAGCAAATCGCTGATGCTTGGAAAAAAGCGAATGAGGATTATCAGAAATCATACGAAAATTTCATGTCGCAGTACAAATGTACAGAAAAAATGTCGAGCGAAGAATGTGATCGTCTCAAAGTTTTTTTCTCCAATGAGGCCGAACTCGCCAAAAGCGAATATGCCAAAAATACGGATAATATTTTCGTTTGGCCAACAGATAGTCGCCGTGTAACTGCATATTTCCGTGATCAGAGTTACTTTCAGGCGATTGGAAGCCATCATGATGCGGTTGATATCGGAACTCCGCAAGGCTCCAATGTGTACGCTGCGGCTGATGGATATGTATATTATATTATGCAACCGACCAGTCCACAAGCGTATTCGTATGTTGTTATCAAGCACAAAGACGGCCTTGTGACGGTGTATGGTCACCTTTCAGAAGTCAAAATCAAACCATATCAATTCGTTCGTCAGGGTGAATTGATTGCACTTTCTGGTGGAACTCCTGGAACGAATGGGGCTGGCCCAGCAACGACGGGCGCGCATCTTCATTTTGAAGTCTGGAAAAATAAAGAACCCGTAGATCCGCTTCGATTCGTGCCTCTCTATGACATTGATTACAAAAATTTGCCAGCATTGTATCAGACAAAATTTGTCAATGATTTGGTAGAAAAAAATGGTGAAAATACAGATACTTCTGACTACAAAATTCGTTTTTCTCTTCGTGGAAAAACCGAAGAAGAACGTCAGAAATATATGCTCGCAACGTACGCAACCAAGAGTTTCCAGAGTTGGGAAATGTGGACAGATACCGCACTTTCAGCCAATATTGACCCAAGTTTCCTCATGTGTATCGGACTTTCTGAAACAACACTCGGAAATCATCTCAAAACTCCGTACAATGTCGGAAATGTCGGAAATACAGATAGTGGCGATACCGTTTCGTTCGCATCTCCGCAGGAAGGCGTGCTTTGGATGGCAAAAACTTTCAACAACAAATATCTTGGAAAATACACCAAGGTGAGCGAATTGTCGCGTTGGGGAAATCAAACAGGACCAATTTATGCCTCATCTGCTTCCAACTGGCACGACAATACGATTCGGTGTTTGTCTGCACTCAAAGGTCGATTCGTTGAAGATGATTACAATTTCCGAATTTCTACAAAATAAAATTTCTCCGAAAGGAGATTTTTTATTGTCCAATTTTTCTTTTTAAAATCTTACAATTTTTGTAAATTTTCAAAATTTTCACTTGCGAAAAATCGAAAAATCAATATTCTAAAAGGGATTTTTAACACAAAATTATGTCAGATTTTCCAAAACAATACGACCCAAAAATTGCTGAACCGCAAGCACAAAATCTTTGGACAGAAAATAATATTTCTGCGCCGCACGAAAGTACGACTGGAAAAACTTTTCATATTCCGATGCCACCACCAAATGTAACGGGAAATCTTCATTTGGGACATGCGATGACGCTCACAATTGAGGATATTATGACGCGATATCATCGTATGAAAGGGGATTCAACGCTTTGGATTCCAGGAACGGATCATGCGGGGATTGCGACACAAGCCCAAGTAGAAAAACGCCTTCGTTCTCAATGACGCGACCGCAAAGAGCTTGGTCGCGAAGAATTTTTGAAAGAATGCTGGAAATGGATTGAGGAATATTCTGGAAATATTCAAAATCAGATGAAAAAAATGGGCGCGTCCATTGATTGGAGCAAGGAGCGATTTACTTTTGATGAAAAGGCAAACAAGCTCGTAGAGAGTATTTTTGTTGACCTTTTCAAAAAAGATTTGATCTATCGTGGAGAATATATGGTGAACTATTCTCCTGGACTTGAATCCGTGATTTCTGATATCGAGGTAGAATACCAGGAAGTGACAGAAAAAATGTATCACATTAATTATTTTATTTCTGGATCTGATAAAGAGCTCGAGATTGCAACGACACGTCCAGAAACGCTTTTGGCGGATCAGGCTGTGGCGGTTCATCCAAAAGATAAGCGCTACAAAAAATTCATCGGAAAAAAAGTGATTTTGCCGATTGTAAACAAAGAAATTCCGATTATTGCTGATGAAATGGTGGATATGGAGTTTGGGACTGGTGTTGTGAAAATCACTCCAGCGCACGATCCAGCCGATTTTGAAACAGCAAAACGCCACAATCTTCGAATGGATTATACGGTCATTGATAAAAATGGCTACATGAACAAGGAGGCTGGTACTTTTGCTGGATTTCATGCGGCCACTCAGGCACGCGATAATATCGTGGAGCTTCTTAAATCAAAGGGAAATCTTGTCAAAGTTGAGCCATACACACACAAGGTTGGATTCTGTTCGCGAAGCGGAACTCGTGTCGAAACTTTTGTTTCAACGCAGTGGTTCGTGAAGGCGGGAGAATTGGCAAAACGCGTTATCAAAGGATATGAAGCTGAAGAATTTAAAATTTTGCCAGCACGCTTTAATAAAACTTTTGAAGATTGGATTTACAATTTGCGCGATTGGTGTATTTCTCGTCAGCTTTGGTGGGGACATCAGATTCCAGCATATTTCCACAAAGAAACGGGCGAATTGCTCGGCGTAACGCAGAATCCAAGCGAACTTTTTGAAAAATTTGGTGAAGAAAATGTGCGCCGCGATGAAGATGTGCTTGATACATGGTTTTCAAGTGGACTTTGGCCGCTCACCATCCTTGACTGGGATTTGAATCCTGAACATATCGGTGAACTTTTCAAAAAATTCTACCCAGCACAGGTTCTGGAAACGGGGCACGATATTCTCTTCTTTTGGGTGATTCGTATGCTGTTGCTTGCGTACCACTACACTGATCAAACACCATTCAAGACGATTTATTTGCATGGATTGATTTTTGATGAACATGGCAAAAAAATGTCGAAAAGTTTTGGAAATGTGATTGATCCAGTGGATGTGATTGATCAATATTCGACTGACGCGATTCGACTTTCGCTTACACTTGGGAATACTCCGGGAAATAATGTAAATTTCTCAATGCGCCAGGTGGAAGAATATTCACTTTTCCTCAATAAATTCTGGAATATTATGCGATTTGCTGCGATGAATGTCGGAAATATTACTGCTTCTCGCGACGAATTGTATCAGAAAATTGCTGCCAATGAAGATGCGTTGCTTCCGTATGAAAAATGGATTTTGTCACGACTTTCAACGATAATTGAAAAACTTTCAAATTCGATGGAAAATTTTTCATTCACGGCGACCGGTTCTGATTTGCTCGCGTTTATTCGTGATGATTTTGCGGATTTTGCGATTGAAGCGTACAAGATTGAAAAAGAAAATTCTCAACTTGGAAAAGAAGTGATTTCTGTTGTGGCGCTCGAAATTCTCGTGATGATGCATCCATACATTCCGCACATTACAGAAACCCTTTATGGTCACATTACTGAGGGAAAAATCCTTGCGACTGAGATTTGGTCAAAAGCGTATCGAAAGCCTGATGTGGTGATTGAAGGAAATATCGAAAAAATTTCAAATATTGTGCGCGTGATTCGAAATATTCGTTCTGAAAAAAATATTAAGCCAGGCGAACTCAAAGATGTTTGGATTGCTACTTCGCCGATGCACGAAAAAATCGTTGAAGAAAATGCTAATTTGCTCATTGGGCTCGCAAAAATTAACAATTTCAATTTCTGAAAAAAACCAGAAAATCCTGATGATTTTGCTTACGGAATTGTTGGTGATATCGAAATTTTTGTGGATGCAGCGATTGATGCTGATGCGCTTGAGGATGAGAAAAATCGCATTCTTGCGCAGATTGAGGACAAAAAATCATATTTGCGAGGTATTACTGCGAAGCTTTCCAATGCGTCATTTGTCAAAAATGCTCCGGAAAAAATTGTTCGTGCCGAGATGGAAAAACGTCGTCAAGCCGAAGAACAATTGGAAAAATTTGAAGAAAAACTTCGAAATATTGAATCTCGACTCAAATAAAAAATCCCAAACGGGATTTTTTATTGTTTGTGGATGAGAAGGAAAATTCCAAAAATCAGCATCGGAAGGGAATACATCATCCCGAGTGTGAGAAAATTGGTCCCCAGAAGATAGCCAATATTCGCATCTGGCAAGCGAAAAAATTCAACAATAATTCGCGAAATTGCGTATCCAACGAGAAAAATTCCTGACAATTTTCCTGGGAAATTTTTGGCATTTGTGCGGAAAAAACAATACATGAGAATTATCCCGAGCAAAAGTCCTTCCAATATAAGTTCCAAAAGTGGTGATGGAAAATGCGGCACACCGCGAATCATCATTGCAAACGGCCCATTATAATCAGCAAATCCGTAGAGCTCGTTGTTGAGAAAATTTCCAAATCGCCCGAATCCGAGCCCAACAGGCACGATGACAGCGAGCGAATCGATGAGCTGCCAAAATCGGTAGCCGGATTTTTTTGCAAAAATAATGGTCGCAAGAATCACGCCAATGAGCCCACCATGAAAACTCATTCCACCTTTCCAAATCGCGAAAATCTCGAGAGGATGAGAAAGGTAAAAAGATAGATCGTACAAAATCACGAATCCGAGGCGTCCGCCGAGAATCACACCAAGTCCAACAGCAAAAATAAAATCATCCAAATCGTTCATTTTTTTCCAAGTGAAAAATTTTTTCAGGAAAAAAAATCCCGCCACAAATCCGAGTACATACATAAGCGCATAGTATGTTGGTGCGATCGTGATGCCACCAATCGTCAATTCAAAAATTTTCATAAGACAAAAATAGGAAAAATTTTAGGATTTTTGGAAAATTATTTTTTTTCAAATGGTCGCTTGAGAACCACCAAAATTGTCCGAAATAAAATAATGATATCTAAAAAAATCGAATAATTTTCGATATAATATGTATCGAGCAAAACCTCTTCTTTGAAAGTATTTTTATCGCGACCATAGACCTGCGCCATCCCCGTAATTCACGGCTTAATCGTCAGAACCTGCTTGTCGCTCTCGTCATACAATGCTACCTCACGCGGCTGATGCGGACGCGGTCCAACGATAGACATATTTCCCATCAAAACATTAAAAAGTTGTGGTAATTCATCAATGGAAAAACGCTCCAACATTGATCCAAATCGCATTTTTCGTGGATCGTTTTGGATTTTATAAAGTGGCCCTTCACGCCCATTATTTTTTTGTTTCAAATTTTCCTCAAACGCAATAGCCTCATCAGTTTCGCCCTCTTTCAGATAATCTTCTTTCGTTGAATATTTCCAGTACATATAACGAAATTTGAACAGCGAAAAAATTTTCCCATTTTGTCCAATTCTGCGATTTCGATAAATGACTGGCCCGCTCGGATCCTCGATTTTAATGCCAATATACGCAATTATCATAATCGGCAGTGTCAAAATAATGAAAAAAATCGCCAAAAAAATATCAATAATCCGCTTGAGAATGGCTTCTCATGGAGTAATCGAAACGGTGGAAAGCGTCACAACTGGGATTCCCGCCAAAAAACTTTCTTCCCGAGAAAAGTGCTTCATATGAGGCATAACACGAGGATGCGCACATTTTACGCCATAAATTTTAGCAAGCGAAATCACGTTTTCGAGATTTGGATCACCAAATTCGCCCGAAGTCAACAACATCGCGTCAATATCGCCTTTTCGCACGAGATTTTCGATTTTTTTCGTTTCTGAAATATTAATAAAAGTATATTCTGCGTCGTTTTTTTCGATATTAAAAATAATTTCCTCATTTTTTCGGCTTTGAATGATGAGAATTTTTTCTTTTTCAAAAAAATTTTTCTGATACAATTTTTGTGTCAAGAAATGCAAAATCGAGCGAAAAATCACCGAAAAAGTCGTCGCCAAAAAGAGCGCATAAAAAATCATCAATCGCGGAATTTCTTTGAAAAACAAAAAACCCTGCGTCAAATATACGAATCCAATGAACACGAAAAACCAAAAAAATCCGTAGGTCATCACGCGTCTGATTTCCTCAAAAATTGGACGCTTGATATGCGAATAGAGTTTTGCTCGCGTAAAAATAATGAGCCAAATAGCGATACCTGCGAACACAAATGGTGCAAATTGTGCTTCGCTGATATATGGAATTCTCAGTTGCACGAACGGTATTCCGTCTGTCACGCTTCGCAAATAATACGCGATCCAAAACGCTGAAAAAACTCCAATAATATCCAGAATTGGCCTCGCAATAATCAAAAAAATGTCCGGGCGATATTTTTTCATACGCGCATTATAATGCGGATGGGTGATTTTGCAAAACAAATTTTAAAAGTTTGTATTTGATTTTTTTCTGAAATTTTTTATAATATCCAAAAAACTATGGATTTGTACTATTTTTTCATCGCGGTTGTAGCGATTTACCTCGTGGTGTATAGCGCTTTTTTCTTTTTTTATAGCAAAAAAGTTCAAAAAATTGAAAACGCGATTATTTCACGATTTTTGCTCAAAGTTTCCAAAATTCCATCGCTTATTGAGGTGATGCGAAATTTTGTAGCGGACGAAAGTGCTTTTGACTCACTCACCAAATTGCATTCAACTGCAATGATTCATCGATACGAGACGATTTATGTACTTTTGGAGCACAACGCTCGGATTCAAGCGGAATTTGCTTTTTTGATGAAGCTTTCTATGCAGATTCCTGATTTACAAAAGCATGCGCAATTTGTGTATATTCGTGATTTTATCATCAAATACGAGCACGATATCAAAAAATTTTTTGATAGTTACAATGTTGAAGTGGAATGCTGGAATCGCTTTGTTTTTTTCAAAAACTGTACAATTATTGGACTTTTGCTTCCTGGTCGCAAAAAAGATTTTATCTAAACGCTTCGGCGTTTTTATTTTGAAAAAACTTGAAAAATCGCCAAAAATTCGTAAAATCTCGCTAACTTTTTTATTTTTATGGAAAAAAATTTTTACGTTACGACGCCGATTTATTATTCGAATGGAGTGCCACACATTGGACATTCGTATTCTTCATTTTTGGCTGACACTATCGCCAAATATCAGCGATTTCAAGGGAAAAATGTTCGCTTCACGACGGGGGTTGACGAAAATTCTCAAAAAGTCGTAGAATCCGCTCAGGAAAAGGGAATGCAGACGATGGAATATGCGGATATGATGGCTGGAAAACATCGCGCGATTTGGGATGGAATTGGAATTGAATACACTAATTTTGTGCGAACAACTGCCGAAAATCATAAAAATTTGTGCAGGAAGTTTTGCAAAAAACTTTTGATGCCGGTGATATTTATGAAGGGGAATATGAGGGGCTTTATTGTGTTGGTTGTGAGGCTTTCAAAAAGGAAAAAGATTTAGTGAATGGTCATTGTCCAGATCACCCAAATAAAGAAATTCAGCACATTCGTGAGAAAAATTATTTTTTCCGACTTTCAAAATATCAGGATAAATTGCTCAAATTGTACGAGGAAAATCCTGATTGGATCACGCCGCGAACTCGTTACAATGAGGTGATTGAATTCGTAAAAGGTGGGCTTGAAGATTTTTCGATTTCTCGCGAAACAAACAAATTTGGAATTCCACTTCCGTTTGATCCAGAACAGGTAACATACGTTTGGTTTGATGCGCTTTATAGCTATATGTCAACGATTTCTCACGAACTTGGCGATTTTTGGCCAGCGGATTTGCATGTGATTGGGAAAGATATTGTTAAATTTCACGGGATTTACTGGCCTGCAATGTTGATGAGCGCTGGTTATGACCTTCCGAAACAGCTTCTTACGACAGGGCATTTTACTGTTGATGGTCAGAAAATGTCAAAAACTATTGGAAATGTGATTGATCCAGTAGAATATTGTCAGAATTATTCTCGCGATGCGCTTTTGCTGTATCTTTTTACAGCGTTTCCAATTGGTGAAGATGGAGATTTTGATCAGGAACAAGCGATTTTCACTTTCAACGCCAAGCTTTCCAACAATGTTGGAAATCTTCTTAATCGTGCGATTGCACTCACACTCAAAATCGGTGGCATGCTCAACAAGCCAACCGAAATTTTGTCAATTGGTGATGATTTTGTCAAAAATTATGCATCAATGATGGAAAAATATGATCTCAAAAATGCGCTCGAGTCTGCTTTTGAATACGCGACTGAAATCAACAAATATGTTGATGACAATACGCCCTGGAAGCTTGATGCCGCGACAGAAAAAGAAAAATTGGAAGAAATTTTGTACACGCTTGTCTATCACTTGCGTCGCGTGGCATTAATGCTTTTACCGTTTTTTACGCCAAAAATGCAAGAATTGTTGAGTCGTGTTGGTGCACCATTTGATGCAAATAAAACAATTTCTGAACAACTTGCACAGATTCCTGAAAAATTTGTGATTGCAGAAAAAGGCGAACCACTTTATATGCGAATAAATGTGAAATAATATGAGACCGCATCCGAGTATTCCAGCGCATGCTGAAAAGGTTTTTGATGGCGTTCGCTGTGAGATTTTTCAATGGAATCAGCCGATGTATGACGGAACTACGGCGCGATTTGAACGCGCGAGATTTATGGATGGTGCGTTTGTGCTTCCTATTTTGAAAAATGGAAAAATTTTGCTGACACGCCAAGAACAGCCGATGCGAAAATCGTTTATTTCGCTGCCGGGTGGTGCAATCGACGATTCTGATATCTCTCCGCTTGAAGCCGCCAAGCGCGAACTTCTTGAGGAAACAGGCGCAGTTTCTCAGAATTGGTCGGAATGGTTTACTTTTTCGTGAACCGCACATACGGCAACATATGTGGACTATTTTATTGCTCGTGATTGCGAGATTGTTGGCGCTATTAATCCTGATGGGGGCGAAAAAATTGAATTATTTGAGGTAGATTTTGATGAATTTTTGGAACTTTCGAGTGATGAAAAATTTCATCACCATTGGAACCTGTTGCCAATGTTGTACGAAGCACGGCTTGATAAAGCCAAGTATGATGAATTGAAAAAAATAATTTTTGGAAAATAAAAATCCGATTTTCGGATTTTTTTAGTGAAGTTCGCGAGTGTCACGAAGGATTTTTTCAAAAAAATGTGGCTGTTTTTCGGCTAATGACTGAGCGGCATTAAAAATCGCATTTTCCTTATTTTCATCAGGATTTTCTGATAAAAATTTTTCCAAAAAAGGATTTTCTGTATTGGGAAATTGCTTCAGAATCGCATCAACCTGTCCAGCAAAATTTTTTCTCAAAATCATGATTTCAAAAAATCGTTTTTGTGTGGGATTTTTTTGAAAGTTCTGAATTTCCGTGACAATCTCGGGTGTAAAAATATTCATATTTGAAGTTACGATGGCTCCATTTTAGCCTATTTTTTCACAAAAAGCAAAATAAAATCCTCATTTTGAGGATTTGGCTATGAAGATTTTTTTTCATCTTCAATATCAAAGCAGCCATGAATTGACCAGCGCTTTCCAGCAATTCCGCATGCAGCCTTCATTTCTTGATCGATGCGTTCTACACGTTCGCGATCAATTCCAAAAGATTCGAGTGCTGCCATTCGATTTTTCTGACGCATAACATCGTACGCGCCATAGCGATATTTTTTTGCAGATCTGTCGTCTTGAATGGTAGTCATATACAAAAAGTAAACAAATTGAATAAGAGAATATCTTGATTTTACAATATTTCGCTCAATAAGTCAAATTTTTTTAAAATTTCTTGTTTTTCTCGTGAAATTCGTATAATTCTGGTATGAATATTTATGCACGCGCATCACATTATATGGCTCGTTATGCACCATCCAAAAACCGCTTTCTGGCGTATTTGGAGAAGAAAAACGCTTCTTACCCAGAGGAAATTTTGGCGACGATTGGTTATGATGAAGGCTTGATGCTTGATGCTTGGCTGAGGACTTTTATCAATACTGGGCGCTCCGTTTCTGATATCAAAATTAAATTATTGAATAAAAAATTTGTACGAGAAGATATTGAAAAAAAAATTGAGGCGTTCTTGTGAGAATTGTATGATTGGGAAAATTTTCGATGTAATATTGAAAAAACGATTCAGAATAAATTGCAAAAAGGGAAGTCTTTGCGAGTTTTACAAGGTGAATTATCGTCCAAATTTCCATATTTTCGTGACGAAATTGAGGAACTTTTGGGACATTATTCTGATGATTCTGGGCTTCTCAAAGAAATAGAAAAATATTCGCGAAAATATAATCTTTCAGACAAAAAAGAATTACAAAAATTTTATCAGGCATTGATGCGAAAGGGCTTTCGTTATGACGCAATCAAAAATGTTTTGACTTCGGAAGAATAACTTATTTTTTTAGTGTATTGTATGTTTGTTTGTTCAAATTGTAAATCAGAATTTCCAAAATGGTCAGGAAAATGTAGTGCGTGTGGCGAGTGGAATACGCTTGAGGAACGCCAAAAACCGGTTGTGAAAAAAGGAAAAATCCAGTCGGGACACGCTCGTGAAACGGAAAAAATTCTTCCAAATGCTGTGGCGGAAGTTTCTCGTTATACTTCGAGTTCGGTAGAATTGGATGGGGTTTTGGGTGGTGGACTTGTGGCCGGGTCGCTTGTGTTGCTCTCAGGTGAGCCTGGAATTGGAAAATCCACGCTTTCACTCCAAATGAGTGATTGGTATTCGAGCGCTGAAACGCCTGTTTTGTATGTTTCAGGCGAAGAGTCAGTTTTGCAGATTTCGGGTCGCGCGCGTCGACTCGGGGTCCATGGTGAGTATATCGATATTTTGTCAGATTCTGATTTTGAAAGCATTATTGCGACTATTGAAAATTCTTCTGCGAAAATTATTATTATTGATTCGTTGTCAGTTCTTTCTGCATCCAGTCTGGACGGCGCGCCTGGAAGCATTTCTCAGATTCGCGCGATGACAGAAATGTGTATGCAAGTTGCTAAAAAACTTGGCAAGGCAATTGTTTTGATTGGGCATGTCACGAAAGATGGTTCGATTGGTGGACCAAAAGCACTCGAGCATTTGGTGGATGTGGTATTATTTTTGGAAGGGCTTCGAACAGAGAATTACCGCATTTTGCGCGCCTTCAAAAATCGTTTTGGCGCAACGGATGCTGTCGGGCTTTTCCGAATGGATGCCGATGGACTCAAAGATTTGTCGAATCCTGGAATGGAATTTATTGATGAAAATAATTTTTCACTTTCGGGTTCGGCGCTCACGATGACAATCGAGGGAAATCGGCCTATTCTTGTCGAGATTGAGGCGCTCACCACATATACCAAATTTGGCTATCCAAAGCGTTCAAGTCGGGGGATTAACACAGGAAAGTTGGATTTGCTGGTGGCTGTTATGACCAAATTTGCGGACATAAAACTGGATTCATCGGATGTGTATATCAATGTCGCGCGTGGGATGAATCTGAATGAGCCAGGGGTGGATTTGGCTTGTGTGATGGCGATTTTGAGTTCCAAAAATAATATATCGCTTGGACGAACGATTTTTTTGGGAGAAGTATCGCTGACCGGCGTTATTAAAAATGTTTTTTTGTGTGAAAAACGCCTTTTGGAAGCTGCGAAACTCGGATTTACAAATGTTTTTATTCCTGAAAATTATGATGGGAAAATTCCAGAAAATCTCAATATTACGCGTGTGAAAAATATTTCTGAAATTGCCAAAAAATTTCATCGCTAAAAAAATCTCCGATTGGAGATTTTTATTTTGTGAGTTCTTGTGCGAATTCTTCCTGATCTTGCGCACCCAAAACTTTCACTTCTTTGAGTTTTTGCGAAGCATCGTCAAATAATTTTTTCTGTGCATCGGCCTCGATTTTTACTTGAGCGCGATAGGCTTCAATAGTATCAAAATGATTTTTGAGCTTAGTTACATTGTCCACAAAGACAGAAGCCGAAAGAACTGGTTTTGATGAGAGTTCCTCGGATTTTCGAGAAGATTCAATGGTCTTGTCCGTGAGTTCTGATGACATTTTGTCAATAGTGGAACCCATGATATTGATGGCTTTCATAGATGCATCCAGTGCTTTTTGAGAGCTGGTTTCAATGAGTGCTGTCGACAAAAGCGTTTTAAAAATCGGTCGAGACGAACTCATCGCAAGCGAAAGTTTGCTCGCAGAATCTAGTCGCATCAAAAGACGTTTCCGCGCCATATCAAGATTTCCGATAAGGACAACGAGATTTGACTGAAAATATTCTACGTGACGAATAAACATATCGTATTTCATTTTTTCCGTTTCATCTGTTGTTTCGAGACCTTTTTGTTTAAATTCTTCAATCTTGAGGGTGAGAAAATCTTTGTATGCAACCACTTTTCCAAGATTTTCGTCAATTCCTTCGAGGAATTTTTTCTGCATATCAATGGAGGTATTGAGGGAGTTGTATGAAGTATCAAAACCTGCAAAAATCGTTGCAATTTTTCCTTCCATATTTTTGATATTGAAGCTCGCCTCATCCCATTTGGCATCAAGAGATTTTGCGAGTGAACCAATGAGTGGGAGTGATTTTGCTATTTTCATCACAGTTCCGTCGTTGTCGATGATTTCTTTATAAACACCCTGCACATCGTTATTCATCGCTGTGAGCGTATCAGAAACCTGCATAATCGGATCACTATCAATCACTTGAGCTGTTTCCGAAATGATAGAATCAATTGGCGCAGTGATTTTTTCACCAAGCGCACGAAAATCTTTTGCCTCAGCAAAAGTCTGTTCCACTTGTTGCTGTTCAAGCGCTGAAAGTGGGCGTGCCGTCGTTGTGCTCACAATAGCCTCGGCAGCCACCTGATCCTGTGTTTGAGTTTGTGTTGTCATAATCTTAAATTAAGATAGTTTCATTGTATTTCAAACATTTTTTTTGGCAAATTTTTTCTCAAAAACTGGTGGACGATTTTCCAAAATAACCTACAATAATTTTCTGTCAAAAATTTTTAAAAATACTCTCCAAAATTTCATTTTTTCTCAAAAAAATATTTATTGCAAATAATTGCAATAATAAACCGCTTTATAAAGCTAAAATTTTTTTAAAAAAATACTAATGCGAATTTTTGCATTAGTATAAGAATGAGTATTAAAAGATAATTTTGATTTCAAAAAGATTATTTTTGCAAGAAATTTTCATTTCCCAACCAAAATTTTCAATAATTTTTTTGATCATAGGAATCCCCAACCCATATCCTTGCGAGTTGCGAGAATTGTCGACTTGATAGAAAATTTCCTCGATTTGTTTGAGTTCTTTGGCAGAAAGGTTTTTTTCAACTTGATTGCTGAATTTCAAAAATTTTTCATTGAGAGAAACGGAGATTTTCCCATCAGATGAATATTTGTGAGCGTTTTCAAAAATATTTTCAACAAGCAAAATAAATAAATCTTCATTGATTTCTTTGGTAATTTCTGTCTGAAAATTTTCAAAATTTATCGTGAGCTGTGGGAATTTTGCGCCCGACTTTTTGATAATATTGGAAAGATTTTTTATTTCATAATTTTCACCATTTGACCGCTTTTGAATCAGGAAAAGTAGGGAGTTGATGATATTTTCAATGTGTGTCAATTCTTCCTTGCTGGATGCGATGAATTTTTCATTTTTTGTGAGTTCGAGCATATCGAGATTTGAACGAACGACTGAAAGTGGCGTTTTGAGCTCGTGTGCAAGATTGGTGTTGTAGAGTTTGAGTGAAGTATTGTGGTCCTGAATTGGCTTGATAATCAGGCGAGAAAAGTAAAATCCCATCGCGAAAAATATGAGAATACTTGCCCACAAAATCACATCAAGACGATACAACAAAAGTCCATAATATTCTGATATTGATGAGGTAAGTGAGGCATAAAGAATTGAGTATTTTTTGTATGTGATTTTATACAAAAAATAAAATCTGTCGCCAACTTCTTTACTTACGGGAGTCCCTTCTGGAATATCAAACATTTCATTTTGGGAATCTTCTGGAATGTATTGATATTCATTGACAATAATTTTTCCAGTTTCATTGTTTCGAATAATTGCATCAGAAAGCCGATTTCCACTCGTATCAAACGGAAGAAAACTAAAAAAACTGGCATTTTCACTAATTTTTGCTTCCAGATCATCATCAATAATATTACTGTCCAAAAGGCTCTCCATATAGAGCGGCACATAGCGTGAAAAATCCTCAAATAACGCATTTTTGAGGAGAGAATATTGCACGACCATCACAAGCGTAATGGTGCTATAAAAAAGCACCAACGAAATAATCGTCACCTTGATGGCAACTTTGCTCGCGAGTCCGAGTTTGATTTTTTTCTTCATAAATACTGGAAAGTACGATTTTAAGCGATAAGGTAACCTGTTCATTTTACGGTTTCGATAATATTTTTCCCCAATTTCTTTCGAAGTCCAGAAATGTGCACTTCAAGCGTAATAGAATTAAAATTGAGTTCCGCTTCACGAAGCCCCCAGGCAGCCTCCAAAATTTCCAATTTTGTTTTTGGAAAGCCTTTGTGTCGCGCTAAAAATTCCAAAATTAAATATTCTTTGGATGTGAGAATAACATTTTCTCCGTTTTGTATCAGCGAGTGTTTTTCTGGGTACAAAATACAATCAGCGAACCGAATTTCGGTTTCAATTGTCGTTCATTTTCTTCGATACAAAGCCAAAACTCGCATTTCGAGTTCCCGCATATCAAATGGCTTTGTCAGATAATCATCCGCGCCCAGTTCAAAAATTTCTGCCTTATTTTCAATCGTAGAATTACTTGTAAGTGCGATAACTGGCACATTTTTTTCCGTCGTGCGCATTTTTTCTAAAAATTCTTTTCCATTCATTTTTGGCATATTGATGTCCAAAATCACGATATCGTACATCGCGTGGAGCATTGTGAGTGCGTCGTAGCCATTTTCCGCGCCTTCCGCGAGATGTCCCTGAATTTTGAAAAAATCAATGATATTTTTCCGAATTTTGAGATTATCCTCAACTACCAGAATTTTCATAAAAGCCTAAAAAATCACTAAATTATAGAAATTATAGAAAATTTTTCTGTTTTTGCAAGCAGTGATTTTTGGAAAAATGCTCTTGACAAAAGTTGAAAAAATGAAAATTTTTATTATAATTCAACTATTCTAAAAAATTGTATGGCTGTTTTTGCCACCCAAAAAACCAAATTTTCTCCCACAAAAATGGTACTTTTAACGAGTTTACCATCTTTTATTTTGGCGGAGATTTTTTTTGCATTTCTCTATTTCTTGGTTTCACAGTGCGTTTCTTGGGTATATTTTTTGCTCTCAATTTCGACAACGGAGCAGGTGGAAGCAAATATGCAGATTTTTTCGCCCACTAATATTGTAGTTTTTTTGGTTGGAATGGCACTAATGTCACTGATTTTGTGTCTTGAAATTATTACAATTATTGCGATTACTACGTACGATTATTATCGTAACGATCATATTCCGCTGCGTTCACTCGTCAAATTTTC
>CALHQS010000078.1 GCA_938036655.1 uncultured Candidatus Altimarinota bacterium | reverse complement strand
ATATAGAGATTTAGCTTTTTATATAAAATGAAGAAATTAATTCTAATTTTACTTTATTTAAAAAGGTTAGTCGTATTGTGAGTAGATAAATTAATACTAAAGATGGAAAATTTTAAAATTGAGCTGTAAATTTTGAATAAAAAATATGAATAAAGGAAATTTAATAAGGAGAGCAGATCGCTCTCCGATGGATCATTTATCTCTTAAGCCAAGCTCAGAGATTAGTTTTGAATATGTAGAGTAGTCTTTGTTTTTAAGATACTTTAAAAGTCTTTTTCTTTGACCAACTAGTTTTAAAAGACCTAAGCGTGATGAAAAGTCTTTTTTGAAAATTTTAAGGTGTTCTGTAAGTTCAGTTATTCTAGCTGTTAAAAGAGCTATTTGAACTTCTGGAGAGCCTGTATCTCCCTCTTTTCTAGCGAATTTCGCAACAATTTCTGCTTTTTTAGCCGAATCCAAAGCCATAATGACCTCCTGATTGGTGAGATTAAAAAAGGCGATTATATCATAAAAATCAAAAAATAACTTATTGTAAATAAATAATATATAAATAAAATATTTTGTCAAAAAAATCTCACATTTTAGTTCAAAGTGCACAAAAAGATTTTAAAAATTAAAAAATACAAAACAAATGGATTCAGCTTTAAAAAAATATTTCATAACTTATTATAAAAAATCTCCAAAAGGAGATTTTTTATTTTACAATTGTAACGTCTTTTACATCTTTCATTCCTCAAGCATTTACGAGATTTGTAAATCCTTGTTTTTTCAAAGCTTCAATAGCTTGAGCTGATCTACGACCACTACGACAATAAACACGAAGTTCTGTATCTTTTGGAAGAATTTCAGTCTTCCCCGCTTCTACATCAGCAAGAGTCAGATGAATTGCTCAATCAATGTGTCATTCAGCCCACTCTTCATCAGTACGAACATCGACATACACAAAATTTTGCTCTGCCACTGTTTCGGTATTTTGTTTTCCTGAAGCGGTTTCTTGATTAGCAGAAGGATTTGTTCCGCAACTTGCAAGCGTCATCATAATGAGAAAAAATGAAATAATTGTACGAATCATAATAAAAAATTAGCAAAAACGATTATATATTTTTTCTTGAAAAAGCCAAATTTTTCCATTTCGAAAAAATTTTTCCCAAATTGAGAAATTTTTATTTTGTTTATTTTAAGCCAAAAAATTGAGATAATTTTTTAAAATTAGCACTCAATACAAAAAAGTGCTAAAAAAGTTTTGACAAAAAAATAAAAAATGATATACTCTTTATTGTAAGATTTAGCACAGACAATAAATATCTGCTAATCTTCATCAAAAATGTTTATTATTTCTTAATTTTTATACTATGTCAAAAATTATTGGAATCGACTTGGGTACAACTAACTCTGCTGTTGCCTTTATGGAAGGTGGTCAGGCAAAAATTATTCCGAACGCTGAGGGTGGTAATACGACTCCGTCTGTAGTTGCTCTCAAAAAAGATGGCGAAACAATCGTTGGGATGCCAGCTCGTCGCCAGGCGGTGACAAATCCACTCAAAACTATTTATTCTGCAAAACGATTTATCGGACGCAAATTTAGTGAAGTAAAAAATGAAATCAAAAATGTTCCGTTCAATGTCGTGGAAGGCGCTGATGGCGCCGCAATGATTGAATGGGACGGAAAACCAGTTCGTCCAGAAGAAATTTCTGCAAAAGTTCTTGAAAAACTCAAAGCCGACGCAGAAAAATATCTTGGACAAAAAGTAACAGAAGCAGTAATTACCGTTCCTGCATACTTCAACGACTCTGAGCGTCAAGCTACTATCAATGCTGGTAAAATTGCTGGCCTTGATGTAAAACGAATTGTGAATGAACCAACAGCTGCGGCTCTTGCCTATGGTGCTGACAAAAACAAGGACCAAAAAATCGCGGTATACGACTTTGGTGGTGGTACATTTGATATCTCTATTCTCGAAATTGGATCAGAAGGAACATTTGAAGTTTTGGCGACAAATGGTGATACAAAACTTGGTGGTGACGACTTTGATCAGGCGATTTTTGAATATGTCATGGCGGAATTCAAAAAAGAAACTGGAATTGACCTTATGAACGATGCGATGGCGGTTCAGCGTGTTCGTAGTGCGTCTGAAAAAGCAAAAATCGAACTTTCTGCATCGACTCAGACAGAAATCAATGAACCATTCATTGCGATGAATGATGGTGTACCTTCAAATCTTAACATCACACTCACTCGCGCAAAATTTGAAGAACTCATTGCTCCGCTTGTAGAACGCTCTATTGAACCTTGTAAAAAAGTTCTGAAAGATGCTGGACTTCAGGCTTCTCAGATTAACGAAGTGATTTTGGTGGGTGGATCAACTCGCGTACCGCTTGTAAAACAAAAAGTGGAACAATTCTTTGGAAAAAAACCAAATGAAAGCGTGCATCCAGACGAAGCAGTAGCGCTCGGTGCTGCGATTCAGGCAGGTATTATTCAGGGTGATGTGAAAGATGTTTTGCTTCTTGATGTGACTCCACTTTCTCTTGGTATCGAAACTTTGGGTGGTGTGATGACTCGCATGATTGAGCGCAATACGACTATCCCAACTTCAAAATCTCAGGTATACTCTACTGCGGCCGACAATCAGGATAGCGTAGAAATCCACATTTTACAGGGTGAACGCGAAATGGCGGCTGATAACAAATCTCTCGGACGATTTATTTTGTCAGGAATTGCCCCAGCTCCTCGCGGAATTCCTCAGATTGAAGTGACTTTTGATATCGATGCGTCTGGTGTTCTTCATGTAACAGCGAAAGATAAAGGAACTGGAAAAGAACAAAAAATTACGGTTCAAGGAAATACTGGAATGAGCGATGATGAAATCGAAAAGCTCGTGAAAGAAGCGGAAGCAAATCGTGAAGCTGACAAGAAAAAGAAAGAATCTATCGAGGCTCGCAATCATGCTGACTCTCTCGTGTATCAGTCAGAAAAAACTCTTGAAGACAATAAAGGAAAATATGACGAAAAGGATGGTGAAACAGCAAAATCTGCGATTGATCGTTTGAAGCAGGTTCTTGCGGATACAAATTCTACAAAAGAAGATATCGAGGAGGCAACAAAGACGCTTTCTGATATTATGATGAAAATCGGTCAAGCGATTTATGCACAACCATCGGCTGATGCCAATGCGGCTGGCGAAACAAAAAATGACGACGGAACAGTAGATGCTGACGTAGAAGAGGAAAAATAATTTCCTATAAAACTCTCAATTTTTGAGGGTTTTATTTTTTTAAAAATTTTTGATTGACTTTTTTTTGTTTTTTGTATATCTAAAATATGTCATATATGATATCAACACTCCGATTTATTCTTTTACAAAAATATAACATGAACTCATTCCAGTCTACATATACAAAAATTGTACAAAATGCTCTTAATTATGGAGAAAAATTTGGAGTTACCATCGATAGGGATTTTGCTTTTTCAAAACTTATTGAAGAAGTTGGAGAATTTGCACAAGCAAAGCTTATTTTTGAACGAAAATCAAGACCAGAAAAATTTATTGATGACAATATAGCAAAAGATGAGCTTGCCAAAGAATTGGCAGACGTTATCTGAATGGCTTTTGTTAATGCACATGTCCTATGAATCGATATAGAACAAGCTTTAAAAATTAAATGGATAAAAGAATAATATATTAAGACTCACGTACCCTATATTCTCGAATGAACTCCTAGCATGGAAAGGTCGAGAACTCAAAGTTTTTGAG
>CALHQS010000077.1 GCA_938036655.1 uncultured Candidatus Altimarinota bacterium | reverse complement strand
AATTTATAATTTGAAATATCTATAAATAAAAAACTGCTAAGATTGTCTTTAGCAGTACAAATATACACTGAAAGGAGGTTGTAAATGAAGAAAAAGTTAAAAAATAATAGTTTTTTAATTCCATCTTTCTTAGCGGGTGTAACAGGATTAAGTTATGAAAAAACTGTACATTCCTCAAATATTGATTCGTCAATACAAACTTCTAATTTTAATAATTTAAAAAATAAAACCATATCAAGTGTAGAAAGTAATTTTAATTTTTCTAAAAATGATGAAATTTTTGATATTATAAAAAATAATTTAAAAAATGAAAATGAATTTAAAGTTGATTTTGGCTATACTGGTGATATTCATAAAAGTAAAGTTACAAATACTTATTCTTCTAATCATGATTTCCTTAGTACACCAGACTCTGAAAATTATGAATATGAAACAACAATTCCTTACGTTATAATCAATCCTGACAACGGGCCATCTGACAAGGCTGATTATAACTATGTTGTCCAAATCAAAAAAAATAAAGAACTGGGAATCAAAAATCTCGGATACGTAACTACAAACGAATATACTAAAAGCATAAAGCAAGTGTATTCTGAAATTGACAAATATATACAATTTTATGGTTCTGATAATATTTCAGGAATTTTCTTTGATGAAATATCATCTGGAAAAAACCCTTTAGAAATAAAATATATGGCACAATTATACAATTATGTTAAAACAAAATATCCTGATTCAATTGTCGTTGCAAATCCTGGTGTAAGTATTACAGATGAAATGTCAAACTATTCTGATTTATGGTTAACAAGTGAAGTCTCTGCTGATACTTACATCAACCATTGGACTCCCAGAAATTACAATTTTGAAAATAATCCTGAAAATGCAAATCGTATTGTTCATGTCATTCATTCTGCAACCCTAGATCAGTACGAAACTCTTTTAAAACTCTCAAAAGAACGCAATGCAGGATTTCTAATGATAACAACAAATATGCCAAATATCCCTTATGATAATTTGCCACAAAATGTTGAAAATTTAATATTTTTATGATACAATTTATTATGAATATATTTGAATGGATTTTGTTTTTTATTTTGTGTATACTACAAGTAAAAAATATTAGGATTAAGGTTGAAAAATGAGAATAATATCTGGTAAAAAGAGGGGATTGAAATTATTATCCCCTATGGATTATAGTGTAAGACCAACTACTGACAAGATTAAGGAATCTATTTTTAATATTTTGTTTGAAATAGGTGAAAGTTCTGTTGTTTTGGATTTATTTTGTGGTAGTGGAGCGATTGGTATCGAATTTTTAAGTAGGGGAGCTGAAAAAGTTTATTTTTGTGATTTTTCTGATATGGAAAATTTTTATACTTTTGTGGAAAAAGTTTTTATTCCAGCAATCTTGCCAATTGTTTTACTTTTTTTAACTCATTATAATAATTAGGCATTTAAAAATAATTCTTAATTATTATGAGTACAGATTCTACAATAGAATTGTCTTGTAAAAATTTGAATGAGTTGGATAATGCACCATCAAGTTTTCAAAAAAGCAGTAAATCAAATTACTGCTTTTTATTATTTTATTTTTCTTCCCATGTTTTCGTAAAAAACATTTTTCGTTCGCTCCACAAAATATATCCCGCCAAAATTGCAAAAATTCCTGTTTGAATTACCTTAGAATCAGGATGTGTCGCAAATATTTCATTCGCCACATTCGCACACAAATGAAACGCCACTGGAATGAGAATATTTCGATTATTTTTATAATAGAGCCAGTTCATAATAATCATAAAAACTGCCACGCTCAGAATAAAATTGAGCCCATAAACCAGTCATTCGACCACAACTTGATTCTGATAATATCCCTTCGCAAAGCCAAGGGGCAGGTGCCATAAAGCCCAATAAATTGCAAAAATCATTGAGGCTGCAAAAAGTGAAAATTTTTGTCGCAGCGCATCAGTCCCGTACGAATGCCACGCGAGTTCCTCGACAACCGGCGCAAACATAATCAAAAACCAAGCACTCACGAGCATTCCAGACGAAAATGAAGGATTTCCTGAAACCACGAATTGATCAGCACTATATCCCAATAATACAGAAATTGCCTGTGCCAGAATAATCGAACCAAAGGTGAGTGCCAAAATGATACAAATCGAAGAAAAATGCACTCCATTGAAGGAAAATCGTTTTTTAAAATCCTTCAAGAGCTCAAAATCTTTGAAAAATAAATACATCGCGACAAAAAACGGCGCCACCAATCCCACCAGTCACAGAATGGTCTCAACCCATAAAATGAATGGTGTCTTTTCTGAGAGGTAGCTCAAATATGCCACAAAAAACCATAAAATCCATGGAATCACTAAGGATATTCCAAAGAAAAATATTGGACGATTATATTTTTGCAACATAATACAAAATTATAATACCTCCAAAGTAATAATTTTAAAGAAAAAGTCAAGGAGTTTTTGCCAGAACCAAAAATAAAAAAACCGAATTCGGTTTTTTTATTTTATATTTGAGAAATACTTTTGAGAGTATTAAGAAATTTGGTATATGACCAATCCAAGTTTTTTAATAACAATGCTTTTTCAACACCAATATATCGCCAATGCCATGGTTCAATTTCATAGCCATCAATTTTCGGGCCATGCTTATAGCTCTGTGTCCAGCCGTATCGATAGGCATTTTCCTTCATCCATTCATAAAATTTTCGATAACGAGCATTAGTGACATACATCTCTGGCGAAACAGCATCAAAATAATCCACTGCCAAACCAAGCTGATGTTCACTCTGTCCTGGTTTTGCACAAAAAACTCCATCATCACAACGCCCCAAGTCCCAAAGTCGCTGCTGATATTCTGCACTCCGAAAACCAGAAATTGCCACAAGTGGCTCACCAAAATACTCCGAAAATTCGTAAGCCATCGCATCCATAGAAGGTTTTGCAATAGCGCGAATATAGCTATTTCGTCCTGCCTGATTGAGGTAAGTCCCACTCATAGACACGAGGTCATCAGGCTTATACTCTCTTGTGGTCAGTGGCTCGGAAGTACTTACAAATCGCAGAATACTCGCATCATCTCCCCACACCGCATCAGGAAAAATAGGTTGTTTCATTGACAAGAGCGCTACTGGAACAAAATTTCCTCTCTGAATTTGCTCGGACAAATTTTCTACATTTATATTTTGTTGCGCCGCATAACCTATATGTATTCATCATAAAAATACTCAAATGAGTATTAATAAAATTCTCTGTTTTATCATATTTTAACAAAAATTATCTATCCTTTTTTACAAAGAAAAAGTACATTAAACTCAAGGAAGTAAGCGTGGTTGCTATTAATGTTCCCCAGATTAATGTATTATTAAAATTTCACTCCTCAATATTCATTCCAAAAAAACTTGTCGCCAACGTGAGCGGAAGCATGAAGGCAGAAAAAATCGTCAAATATTTGATGGTAATATTGGTATCAAGTTCAAAAATACTCTTCATAGTATCTTCCATAGAATCCATATTTTCTTCGATAATCTGAATTTCAGAAAAAATCTTATCCAAACGATCTTCCAAATTCTCAAAATAATTTTCCATCTCTTCCGAAAAGCGTCATTTGATATAATTTTCCGTCTGACGAAGCACAGAAATCTGCGGTTTCATCATGTGTTTCAGTGTAATAATATTTCGTTTTTTCACCATCAATTCGCGAATAATATTCTGCGAACGACTCGAAAAAAGTTCATTTTCGAGATTTTTTAAATCCTTGGAAAATCGCTCCAACATGCGCATTGTTTTCGTCAAAAAACCCTCAATAATGTCATACAACACAAATGCTGGATCATTTTTTTCCTCATCTGGCGTTCCCTTGCGATTTTCATATTGCTCATAAATATGACGCATTGTGGTCGACGGATAGTATCGAAAAGTCATCAAATAATCCGCTCCAATAAATATATTGAGCTCATTCTGATAATATCGTTCCGTCTTGGGGTTGTACTTTGGAAAATGCAGCACCAAAAACAAATAATCATCATACGGATCCAGGCGCGCGTACTGATGTTCTTCCAAAACCGCTTCACGATCAAGTTCATGAAACTCATATTCTTCAAAAATTTTTTCAATCTCTTCTCGAGAAGGATTCACTCGGTCAATCCAGATTCCCGCTGATGGCACCAATTTTTTCTGTTTCATTATCGCTGGATTAGTTGTAAAAATCGGCCCACATTATAGGCAAAAAAATTTTTTTCGCAAAGAAAAAAGAAAAAATTGCAAAATAAAAATCCCCAAAATGAGGATTTTTATTTTATTTCACCACGCGCTGAACTTTGTAATGATTGAGATAATTAGAAAGAAGCGGAGGTGGATTACGGAGCGCACGATTTGAGTAATTGAGCACTGTACCAGATGTTACAATGTCATATGCGTTCGTTCCACGAGCATAAGTTCGCTTATTGAAGAGTTCTGTCGCGTCTCCGTAGAATGAACCATCCACACGAAGAATATTTGCTGTAGCCTCAGATTGTGTGAATTTTCCGCCTTCGTTATTTTCTTTTACTGTCAAGAAAACACCGGCAAGATTTTTCACATCCTTATCTACGATAATATTTCCCTTCTTGGCGATAAATGCCCAAGATGCGTTATTATCGTTACTCTGGTAAGCTGTATCACATTTGAAAGTAATATTTCCTTCCACGAGCACTGTTTTTACGCCAGTCATTTCAAATGCATTTTTTCCGTATTCACAAGTGATTTCGATGTCACCTTTGAATGAGTATACATTAGAATTTCCGTTGTGTTTGTAATTTTCAATGTTTCGATTTGTAATTTTTCGATCAGATGGAGGCACATTTGTGATACCAGCATTGAGCGGAGAAACATTGTTGAGAGTATTATTTCCGAATGGGAATGAAGGAGTCGAATTATCAGTGTTAGTCGTATTACTTGTTCCCTGAGTCGCCAATCGTGTGATGTTTGTGATTGTTGACTGGAAACGAGAAGTAAATGATTTAAGTTTTCGGTTTACTGATGAACCAGCAGATGAAACCTTTGAATTTGTCACTTCCACTTTGAAAGAAGAAATTGGATTTGTTCCATTGTGGTCGCGATAATTTTCGATTCCGAAAATCATTTCACCCGTACCAACATTTTTACCCTTAAATCCTGTCAATTCTGAACCATTAAAGAGTGTAATTGGCTGATCAATTGATGGAGATTTGAGGTAACATACCTGATATTGTGTATTTGAGTAATTTGAACATTCGATGCGAGAAGAATCATACAATCCTTGTGCGTGAGAATCTTTTGGCATCAAGAAGTCACCTTCTCCGAGTACTACATATTTTGTACGATTACCCGTTGTTTGCTGCCACCATGGAAGACTACCATTCAATTCTTGAATTGAACGACCTTTCACAGCATTTCCTTCAAGTGCGGCTGAATGGTCTTTCGCAATTACAAACTTGCGATCGGATTCTAACTGAATTGGAGCTTTATAAAGCTTATTCATAGAAAGTGTAATCGTATCAGAAAGCGCGAATACATTTGATCCACGACCGATTACCATTCCATTTTCAGAAATCAATTTTTGACCGATGTTTTTACCAATCGTAGATTTTGAGAATCCAGGAATTGTAATATGGAATTGTACTGGATTTTCCAATGGGTTTGTTGTAGTGCCAAAAGTTTTACAATCGGCAGTACATTCAATTTTTCCATTGATAAGCTGACCATTACGTGAACCAAGGTCACACATTTCGCCAACTCGGTTTACGATGCCATCACCACAGTATGGTCCGCCATTATTTCCGCCACCACCTGGTCCAGGAGGAGGATTATAATTTCCACCTGTACAATATTTCTGAACAATTTCACGAGTTCGTTTACGCAAATCATCCAATCCTGCCTGTGTAGACTGTAATTCACAAGATGTCTTCTTTCGACTATCAGAAATTGCATTGATGTCTGATTCACAAGCTCGGAAACTTGAGTATGTTTTTACAACAGCCACATCACCCACACACATACCTGCCATATATGCAGATCCTCCACTTGGAGTGCTTCCGCCTGGTGTTTTAATAACAGCAGGATCAGTATTTTTTGGATCTTTCTGACAAGATTGCTCGCCACCATTTGGCATACGATTATCATCGTAACAAGAATTTGGTTTTTCATTTGGATTATGAACCGTTGCATCATTACGAATAATTTCGTTTGAACTCGTATTTACCAATTTTACTGGAACGATAATATCTGGGAAGTATGATCCAGTAGAAATTTCCGCAGTTGATGTACAAGTCAAAGTTTTTCCTGAGTAATTACATGTCCAACCATTTCCTGTTGCATTACCAGTTGTTTCAATTTTTGTAGGCAAAATATCTTTCACAGTTGTTGTTCCAGAAGTTTTACCATTTTCTACCTTCACTTTGATAACATAATTAAAGGTATCATTGTTTCGTTTTTGCACAGGGCTTCCTGGCTGAGCGTCATCGGAATCTACATATTTTTTAATAGAGAGGTCAAGTCCGCCTACAATCACTGTACTTGGGTCACACGTCTTAGTGATTGGATTATAGTTTTTATCTCCAGGCTTACACTCGTCACGATTAATTTTACAAGTTGGATCATCAATTGGCTTTGAGGGATCAAGCTCACAAACACCTGCCACATTACGAACTGATGTTCCATCTGATACAGAGGAGCGAATTTTTGCAGTTGCGGTAATAAGTGGTGCTGTCTCTCATGCTTTAATAGTTTTATTATAGCGACAAGTCATTTCTTGTCCATTTTGTCTACAATCCCAATCCTTACCAATTCCTGTTCTTACAATTTCAATATCATTTGGAAAGACATCTACTACTTTAGCGCCCTTAGCATCAATATTGGAAATGTTTTTTACTTCAAAGGTGTAAGTATATTCTTCACCTGGCATGATTGGTACTGCCTCTTTTTCTGTCTGAGCATCATGGCCTTTGGCGTATTTTTTGATTTGAAGTTTTGGATTATCGCCAATCTTTACAGTTGCTGGATCACAAGTTTTTGTAGCTGAGTTGTAGTTAACATCTCCTGGCTTACATTCGTCACGAGTATCCACACAAGTTGGATCGTTGAGTGGTTTAGAAGGATCTAGTTCACAAACGCCAGCCACATTACGAACTACTTTTCCGCTCGTGATAACTGTTTTTAGTTTTACTTTGAGGGAAATTGTTGGTGCAGTTTCTCCAGCTTTGATCGTTTTATTGTAACGACAAGTCATTGTCTGGCCGTTTTGTCTACAATCCCAATCTGTACCAGTGGCCTTAGAAAGTACTTCAATATCAGATGGAAGAGTATCAGTTACTTTAGCACCCTTGGCATCAACATTTGTTTCATTTTTTACTACAAAAGTATATGTATATTCTTCATTTGGCATCACAGGAACTGCATCAGCAGCCGTCTGTGCATCATGACCGTTTACATATTTTTTGATAGTAAGGTTTGGTGATTGTTTTGGTTGACAAGTCAATGGATCACATCCACCTGGACCCCAACCAGTTTTTGATGGATCGTTAGGATCACACTGTTCTCCTTCATCCTTATCTAAAACGCCATCGCCACACCAAGTTACTTCGTAGTTGACACATTCTCGGTGCCCTTCTTTTTCGTTTCCCTCAACGACAACATTATATTCTACGTAGATATTATCTTTGAGACGCTTTTTTGGAGCAACAGCAACCTGATATTTTTCAGTTGTCTGAATAATTTTTACATTTTGAGCACCTGCTGGGATTTGTGCGCCAGCCTTATATGGAGGAGCCCAATCAAATTTATCAAAAGTAAATTTTCCATCACGATTGATATCATCACCGTAGTTTTCACGGAAATCTACAGAAAAACTTTTAAGAACGCGTGGAAATTTCTGATTGTTATTGTACGCATCCCAAAAATCATATGCATATCCCACACGCACCTTTTGATTGAATGTTTGATGACAAACATTATTTGGTGTATTTGGTCGTGTCTCACATTCAATATTTTTTCCGCCACTTATACCCTGACAAACCCATTTGTAAGGATTATTTCCTGTAAGTGGAGTCGAAGTTCCAATGGCACACAAATTTGTCGTTGGAGCAGTTGAGAAAATTTTTCCATCAGCCGTTCCACAGACAGCATCCATTTTTTTCGGAGCTTCACAAGAAACATTGGCACCACCATTTACACCACCACAAGTCCAAGTAAATTTTCCATTCACTTCTGTTACTGCAGAAGGTGAGCCATTTTTACAAAGATTTGTTGTAGGAGCTGTATATGTTGGAACACCATTGGAAGCACCATCACAGATAGCATTAGATGGTGGAGAATCTTTTTTCTGACAATCAGTTGATGCGTATCCAGGTTTTCCATTATTGATACCATCATCGTATTTTTCACCAAATTGAGAATCCACTACACCATCACCACACCAAGAACCATAGTAAAATACATGTTCTTTATGAACATTTTTATCTTTACCATTAATTTTTTTATCCTGAGTAAGTCCATAAGTTGTTGTCGTAAAAGTCATTCGCAACATTGGAGCATTACGATCAAATGTTGGTTCACCTTTAATAAATCGAATGGAAGTACCTGGGCGATTTTTGGTAAATTCAGTACGAACACCTTTTTTAAAAGTAGTGTATGCATAATCCGTACCCTTATTGGAAATCTTATACCATGTTAAATTTGGTGTTGATTCAAAAGTCATGTCTGCATGCCAGTTTGAAGAATTTCCTTGTAATACGCTTGTATGGACTGTATATCCAGGCGTACCATATGGATCTTTTCCAAACATCACACGATCAGCAGTATTATTGAGAAAATGGTCTCCCACTTCAGACACCCCCAAAGATCCTGATGCATACAATCGACCACCAAGAAAACATTGATCAGATGTTGGAAGTCCATACTGACTACAACTTACTTCCTGATTATCACTTACGGCTGCCTGTGATGTATAAGGAATAAGAGATAGAAGTATTGCTCACAAAAGAAAAATCTTTTTCATAAAAGCAATGATAATAAATTAAAAATCAAGAGAAAGTGAACCTGTTTCTACATCATTTGCAGGAATTCCTTCAAGTGAAGTAGTTTTGGAATCTTCATTATCCTGAAGACGAATAGCAGAATCAATTTCTGTAATCCCCGTGCTAAAAGGAATATTTTCTGCAGTATCAGTAGAACCAGAAGTGACCTTTTGAGTCACTTCTGTATTCTGATCCGAATTCATGTCTGCAGAATTATTAGTGCCTGCGCCACATGAGGTGACGAGTAACGCGAAACTAAGAAGAATAAATATTTTTTTCATAAGAGTAATTTTAATCAAAAAGCATACCCGCCACATCTGGCGCTCATGACTGAACATTTTTTGCCACATTGTCAACCACACCTTCTGTAACCACTTGCGATGTAGTTGATGTAACGGTATCCGAAAGTTGATTGACAGCTCCGCTATTCGTTGTTGTAGTCAAATCATTACTAAGTTGAACTCTACCGCCAGTACCAGGAGTTGTTGTATCTGGTGGGTTCTTCTGAGGAGGATTCTTCTTTAGTTTTCTCAAATCCACTCCAGCTCCAACGGAAAACTGAGACTTAGCCACAACCTCATTGCTAACCACTGATCCGGTTGCAATCTGATGAGGTGTTTCATTAGGGCGTGATGGAATTTCTACAAATCCAGGTTCTACAAAGAATCCAAGATTGAAACATTCTGCATCTGGTTCATATGAAAGATATGAATGTACTTTACCAGAAACCATTAGTCGACGAACCTCCTCTTCAGAAACATTGGTAACACCTTGTTCTTTCAAGTGCTGGAGTTGGGCATTAATATCAACTTTTGAAATGGTACGATCAATTGCTTGACGAACTTTATCAGCATTCGCACCAGTCACTTCTTGTGGGGCACCAAATATACGAGTATTACTTGCGTAGACATTGTTCAATCCTTTAAATCCTGCGATTTGAGAATATGCCACAACGGCTCGGAATCCTCCTGGTTGTTTCATGTGATCTCCTAGTGTTGAGCTCTTTGCGACTTCTGCTGATGCAACCATAGATTCAACCATTTTATTTACATCTGCAACAGGAATATTATACATTCGTGCAAATTTTGGTCCAATTTTGCTATGATAGTATTTCAAAAGTTCTGCACGATTTTTTGCAAAATTTTGTCCGTTCTCAAAGTTTTTTGCCAATCGAACAGATTCACTTCCACCTGAAGTTCGTGCAAGAAAAATATCAAGAGTCTGATTCTTTTCTTCAGGAGTAGTAGCGGCTGCAAGAGATTTTTTCACCACCTGTTCAATAGGGCTTCATTTCGTAGCCAAGAGTAATTCTTGTTCCGCTTTTGAGGTATCACGGTCTCGAACAGCATTTTGGAAAGCTACCAAATGGTTTTTGTTGCGTCCAGAACGAATTTTTCGAAGTTCCTGAGCAACTTGTGATGAATTTGCATCAATTACCTCATTTTTCACTTCTGTATTCTGATTCTGTAGTTGAATTGTTTCGAGAGGTCGATTGGTATTTTTATCAACAATAGTAGCAGTGGCCTGTAGTTCAGAACTAGTTGGATATACGTATTCTTGTAAGTTCCAGACAATTCTTTCATTTTCTTTTGGTGCACGCACTACTTGTTTTCCGTCTTGATAATAACTTCCATCTTCATGTTTTGAAATTTTGTATTCGCCGAGTAGTGTATCAACCTCTTCCTGACTAGCTTCTTTCTGATTAACTGTTGCTTCAACTTGTGCAGCCCCTTTATTCAAAGAAGCATCAGGCGTATGAACATTAACACCCGCAGCAGAAACTACAAATGCTAATGAATTATAACTCAAATCTAGACCAACTCCTTGGAGCTTCATTCCCTGAGCTTCCATTACTTTTCCAATATATACCGCCATATTATTCTCGAGTTGCTGATCAATCTTCTCGATTCTCGGATCTTCTGGATTTTGATCGGCAAATCGATTACGTTGATCAATAAGCAACGATTGTGCTGCACTAAATTCTCGAGAAATATTTTGAACAGTATGTCGTTTTTTTGGATTTACACGCTCAATTTCTTTTTCTGTGGCTTGCACAACATATTCAACACCCAAGCGAGGATTCTCTGCTGAACGATACGCGGTCAAAGCATTTCCAATCACAGCTTTCGGATCATTCCAGTTTGCAAAAATTCGAGCACTAAGAAGATTCAAATCCACACCTACTCGACCTCGATTACCAACAATTTTACTAATTTCCCCTGAGGCGAGGTCAACATGTCGTTCATTCATTTTTCCATTCTCTGACTTCTGTGCTCCAAGTTTATTACTATTGAGATCTTCACTCTGATAACTTACTGACAATGTACCACCACTCAAAACATTAGCAGCAACAGAAAGTCCAAAATGAAGTAAAGCTGAAACGATTCGACTCAACAAATTTCTATCATTTTTGATTGCTGGTGAGTTTTTTACAATTTCAGCAAATTCTCGTTGCTTCTGAGGGTCATTCAAAGCACTCAAAAGAGCTCCTTCATTACCATTAATCACTGATATAAGACCAGCTCGAACATCACCATCAATTCCTTCAATTTTACTCTTATTATCAGGCCCCATAATCACGGCCATAATATCAGCAAGCGCGTCTGTCTGATGACGAAGCGCATTCTGAAGTTTATGAATCTGAGCAATTTTATCACGATTAAGCACAGTAACAAATTCAGCATTAGAATTTTTACCCATTGCACGATCAACTCGTTCCGTATCAGCTTGTGTGAAATTCAAAGTATTACTATCGCCAGTCAATCTCGTATATAGCGCATTCAACTGATCCATAGAAACATTTCGCAAGGCGTGCTTCAATTGACTTTCACCAAAAGTAAATCTCTGACGGCCCTGTCCTCGAATTACACGATTCCACCAACTATTATTCTGAACCTCGACTTCTTTATCATGATCCAAATCAGAAATTAAATTGATAAGAGACTCGCGTGTAATATTTCCTTTTTCATCCCACTCAAGTTTAACGGCATGATCTGAATATTTGCGTTCTGCTTCGACTTTTTGAGTCTGCAAGTCTTCACGAGTCTTTTCTTGAACTTGTTGAACAGCCGCATCTTTATCTTGGGCGAGCTTATCAATATCATGACGCAATTTTTTTCCCTGTTCTGGTGATACCTGAGCAAGAACTTGCTGAGTTGATGCCTCAACTGATTTTGCTCATTGTTCTTTAGCACGCTGTAATGCCTCTGCTGCTTCCATGCGTGTTTTTGGGTCATTATCTAGATCAGCTGCCTGTCTCATTAAGCTTTGAGTATCTTTGGATGCCGGAATTTCTTGTGTTTCTCGAGCCTCAACCCCCGACTGAGGTTGTCCTGGAGCAAAATACTTCTGTACTTCAGAGAAATTGTGAAAAGAATTTTTCATAAAATAAAATTAGGAATAAGTACATAGACTTTTTATCTATCCTCCGTAGGATATCATATTTTTCACGATTGCGCAAATTTTTGCTCAACTTTTTCTGAAAAATATATTTTTCCGATTACAAAAGGAAAAATAAAAGTTATTCTTATGTCATAATACTTTATTTTCTACATTTTAATACAAAATATTCATTTGTCAATATTTATATGAACAAAATACGGAAAAAATCCCCTTTCGGAGATTTTAGTCCACATAAATATATCCATCAATAGCTGGATGATTGATAGGAACTTTTCGAATCGTTACTTCGTAAAGACCACGATAGTTCATATCACTCACGATAATATTGCCATCCTGAATATCTGTTACAATACCCACATGTCCATAGTATGCATTATAGCCATGTCCAGAGAATTGTACAATCGCACCAACAACTGGAGTTTTTCCCGTCGGAACACCCTGCGCACGAGCATTCTTAATCCATTGATTGGCATTCCCTCGCCATGTAACTGTTTTGTTACGAGCCACATGCCAAGTACAATTTCCTGCAACAAACCCTCGACCAAGTCCTGTAAATTTGATCGCATAGCGATCTTTTAAGCCATTGGAATGCACCACTGGAGTTGCTTCAACTGCAATAGATAGCTCTTCCGCTTTTGGCTTTGCCTCAGCAGCGGAAGTTTTTGCTTTGGCTGGAGTTTCTGTTTTTGGTTTTTCCTGAGTTTTTGTCTGAGTTGTTTTCTTTTCAGGCTGAACCGCTGGCTTTACTACTTTTGGCTCAGGGCGAACTGCGCCAGGAATCATCAATTTGGTTCCATCCTGGATTTTTCTCGCATCAGAAATATTATTGGTATCAAGAATTTCCTGCACAGAAACATTGTACTGCTTCGCAATATCCGAAACAGTTTCCCCTGGCTTGAGAGCATGAACGATTCCAGAAACTGGTGGAATTTTCAAAACTTGTCCCACCACAAGGGTATCACTCATTGAGAGGTTATTGGACCACAAAATTACTTCTGCGGCAATATTGTATTTTTTTGAAATTTTAATAATATCATCATGTTCTACTACTGTATATGTACGAACATTTGATTCCGGAATTGCAGCAGGCTGCTCTGTTGAAATATTTTGATTTGTTTCTTCTGCACCAGTCAGAGTTTCTGGACTTACAACCACCAAGCCACTTTCTGAGATATATTCCAAGTTATCGGTATCAGTAAAGGCTGTAATAATTGATGATTCATCATAATCTCCTACTTGCGTCTGTGAAGCAGTTCCAATCTGCGCCAATGATGGATAGATTGGAAACAAAATTACCAAAAATGTTGTAAACCACTTAAATTTCTTAAAAGATTCTGTGGCTGAACGAACAGGAACCTGATTTCTACTAGCGCGCTCAAGTCGCGCCTTATAATTTGGAAGTGATGACACTGAGAAATTTTAGAAATAAAAAGTGTAAACCCTCTTGCGAGGGCTAACACAAGAAACACTAAGCAATAGCAGTTACTGTCAAAGTTGTTTCAGATGGGCGGAATCCACGAGAGCGAACATATCGCTTTTTTGCTTTCATCTTGAAAACACGAACCTTTTCACCACGCTGGTGAGAATCTACACGAAGAGTTACTTTTGCACCTTCTACAAATGGAGTTCCAACTTTTACAGTTTTTCCGTCCTCAGAAGCCACGAGAAGTGGAGCTACTTCAAGATTTTCACCTTCAGCAAGATGCTGACGATCAACCACAAGAGTTGAATCCTGGCTTACAGTGTACTGTTTTCCACCGATTTCAATAATCGCAATCATATTAAAAAGATTTATGCTCATATAGGAGCCCCGAAGAGTCTTGTTCCCTATAACAAAGCGAAGATAAAAACTGTTTTTTGGAAAATTTTCCAAAATCGCCAATCTATTTTATTCAAAAAAAATATTTGTCAACACTTTCGCGGTGTTTTTTTGAGAATTTTTGGAGTTTTCTTGATTTCATCACAAAATTTTTTGACAAAAAAATTTTTTATAGAATAATGTATTTTACATTTCCTAGGAAAATGCATTTAAAAATTCTCAAATAAAAATAAATCCCAAATTTGGGATTTATTTTGTCGTGTAGAAAAAATTCATTTTATAATGGAAATCCGCAATGGACGTGTCGCCTTTTTTCGCAGAAATCATCATAAATCCGTCTTTTTCCGAAATCGTGAGAGAAATATTTTTGTCAATTGTGTAAATATTTCCGTCACGCGCGATCGCGATAATCGCATTGTACTGAGCATCTGTAACATAGGCGCCTCATGGAATTTTCGGATCGTTATAGTCCGCATTCGCAAAGCGATATTGAGCATGCGTACTTACAAGTAAATTACCCGTTGAAGACGCATTTTCATCAGTTTTTTGAACGATTCTCGCAGAATTTGGTAATGAGAAAAATTGCTGGTATGCGAGAATTTTTTGAGTATTGTACACATTGATACTCATTGGCTTGGTTGCATCAGCTGGCGAAACACGAATTTCATAGCCTGCTGGTACATTTTCAAAAATTCCTGAATGTAAAATTCTGAAAACATCCTGCCCTGTAGTTACTGTGATATTTTCTGGCGTTCGATATGATCCAGATGAGAATTTTCCTTCTGTATCAGTCAAAATCGATCCAGTATTTACCATCATTGGATATTCTGATGAACGGATTCGGAAAATTTCGATTGGCTCATTTTCGATCGGATTATCAAGAATTCCTGAAACATTTCCGGACTCTGAAACATTTTCAAGCGTTGGAATTGGAGTGAAAACTTCCACCAAAATCGGCATATATGTAGTATTCCCGAATTCATCGCGAACACGCAACATCATCTGACGATTTTCTGGCGTATCAAACGGCCCAAAAATCAATTCTTGATCCGAAATCGTGACATTTTTTCGATTCGTTTCAAAGTCATCATCGTACACGCCGTTATTGTCCGCATCGACAGTCAAATCTTCATCAATCGCGACTTCAAAATCTGAAAGTTCGGTCACAATTTCTGAAATTTGAATTTTGGTCTGTGCATACACGGGCACACGAACCGTATCAGAAAGCGAAATCACCGGATTGGTCGAATCACTCGCAAGTTGTGGCGAAAAAAGCGTCACACCTGCGCGATTCTGTTGATCACGAGACAAATGCTTGAGTCGCGCGTAATAAAATCCGTTCGGATATGGAATGGCAAAATTGTATAATTCTGAAGGCATTCCAAGATTTTTGACAATATACACGGAGTTTGGTGAAAGCGAAATATTTTCACGATGTGTCGCATCAAAAATCGAGAATGATTCTTCCGAAGTGAAACGCATTCCTGGTAAAATCGGCAATCCTAAAAGTTCATCATCCGCACCATAACGATATGTTCCTGATCCACCACCAATGACAAAAATTGAGCCACCAGACGCACGAATTTCAGTTGTTGTCAAGAATTGGTATGCGCGATGCGCTTCCAGTGTCATACGTTTTTCTTCAGAATTCTCACCAGTTCGATACAAAATTTCTACATTTTTATTCCCTGTATAAATCGTACGATTTGGAGAAACTGACAAGAAAATATCGCCAGTAAATTTTTCAATTTTAGCACTTTCAAGCACAAATTTTGAAGATTTTTCACCACCAGAAATATAGCGATTTACTGACATTGAACGCATTCCATTATTATCAAAATCACCAAAATTATTTTGAACGAACAAATCTACCACCGTTTTTGGAAGTGATTTTTCCAGATTTTTATCAATCGCGACTCGATCCCATTCGGTATATTTTTCGAGGAATTCAAGACGCCATTCGCGCTCATCTGGAACAGTATTTCTGAACGAAATATTGAGTTCAGATGGAGTCGAAAGCACCTGGATAAAATTGTTCGGAACTTCTGGTAATTTTTGTGAAATATTTTCGGTACGAGTTGTTGTATCAACGATTTTGGCTGGTTCTTTGAGATGCGTATTTTTGACATACAAATTGCCACCAAGTACAAAAATATAGTCACGATCGCCGTCGTTGTCGATATCTTTCGTATCAACGCGATCATTTTTCCCGATAAGCTCCACATAATCAAACAATTTTGTTTGCGTTTTGGAATTTTCCGTCAAAACATACATTCCTTCAAATTTTGGCAAATAATTTGCCGCAATTCCACCAGTATTAATGGTGTGTTCTGGAATATTTTGAGAATTTGCATTCGTTGTATTGAGTTGCGCAATACGATGAATTCGTCGTTCAAGCGATTTTCCAATCTCGTGCGCAGTCGTTGTTTCAGTCGTAGAATTGTCTGAAATTGACTCGATAGCACGAGATTCGAGATTTGCAAGTTGCGCAAGTGTGAGCGAAGATTTTTCTGATTCATCAGATGCAAATTGTCCAATATATGGCGCATTTGCAAGAAGCTCAGAATCATCGTTACGAAGCAAATCGACAATATTTTGCAATTCGCCATTTTTTCGCTCGTGTTCGTGAACAAATTCGTAGAGCAAATCGAATTTTTCACGATTGTACGCCTCAATTCCTGCTTGCAATTTTTTCGCTTCTTTCTGGGCTGCATACATTTTTTTGTCCAAATCTGCTGCTTGCGCGACAAATCATGATGCCAAAAGTTCGGATTTGAGATATTTTGCAAATGATTCGTTGTCCAAGAAAATATCTTTTTCAGCTTCAAATTTTCGAATAATCGGTTCGAGAAGATTTTCAGCCGTTTCAAGCGTAATTCCTGAGGCAAATTTTGCGTAACTTGTGAGATTATCAACACTTTCCTGCACTGCATTTTCTACCGAATCAGAAGCATTTTGAAGCGCGCTTCCAGCTTCATTAGAAATATTTTGAATATTTTGCAAAGCATTATTGACACGATTTTCGCCGTCAATCAATTGATTTACATTGATATGATTGTCGATTGGAAGGCGAATATTCACGTCATCAAGAATTTTTGACGGAATCGAATTTCCAAGATCACTTGTGAACTGATTGATTGGCTTCACGGCTGCTTTTGCAAATTCTGTGATAAAATCCGTTCGCAATGTATAATTGAGATGCGTTGAAATTCGGATTTCTTTGAGTTCTGGCACAGAAAATTGTGGGAACTGAATATTAAGAAAATCCATTGGAAGCGTCGATTGACGTTCCGTTCGTTGTGCAATCACATCACCCACCTGCCATTCTGGAATCAAAACCGTTTTTTGATAATAACAGTACAATTTTGAAATCAATTTCAGAATATTCAGTGCCGCCGAGATGGAACCACTCAATTTTGGCAATTTTGGTGGCGGTGGCAAATCTGGCAATTTTACCATCGGCAATGACGGCAATTCTGGCAAATCTGGCAACGATGGCAATGGAGGAAGCACTGGCAACGATGGAAGCGTCAATGAAGCTGTTGGAGAATTTGGCAATGAAAGTCCTGGTAACGCTGGCAAACGCATCGGAGAAAGTCGGAAATTAAAATCTGGCACCGACACATCAATTCCAAGTCGCACATCTGATAAATCGAGCACGATATCTGGCCATTTCGGGAAAGAAATTACCGGAATTTTTGGAATAATCATGGAAATAAGCTTGAATTTCCATTGCTGCGAATTATTGCGTTCATTTCGACAAACGCCACACTGAGCACTCGTTTCAGCAAAAATATCCAAAAGTGGCTGCCAACTCTGCGCAATCGCCTTGATGAGCACATACAATTCCGCCCATTTTTGGAAGCGAATACCGTTGTCCTTCACCCAACCGAAAGTCATTTTTTCTACGGCCTGAATATTACAAAGCAAATCGTACATCAATTTTTCTTTCCAATTGACATATTTTTGTAATTTTTCTGGGAATTTTTTGTATTCCTGAATTCGTTTGATATTCGCCTGAATTGATGACAAAAATCCTGAGTTTTCAAGTTTCGCTTTTGCAAGCAAGCATTCCTTAGATTCTCCCGTGACACACCAATTCTTGAGAGCGCGAGAAAATTCTTTTTCATATGCTGTTAATTGACGCTCATACTGATCCAATTCACTCGGACGAATCCATGGAACATTGATATTAATTTTTTGTTCGCGAATATTCAAAAATGGCAATTTTCCAAGGAAAGTATACGCCGCGCGAAGCGCATTGAGGCTTCATTGAGCAGAATTCGTCAATGGAGCCACCGAAGAAGCGGCTTGGCTGAGCTGATTTCCATACCACTGACCTACCGAAGAATTACTGCCACCTGATGCGCGCGCCAGTGCTGATGAAGTATCCGTAGAATGATACGCAGACGACATTTCGGCTTTGAGAGAGCTCAAAGATTCACTCGAATAAGCCTTAGAAAGTTTATCCAAAAAATCAGAATAACTAGAATCCACTTTCGCATTTTGCCCAAAATCTGTTGGCGGAATAATCGTCAAATTTGGCGGTGTAAACAATGAAGTAGTAAGTTCTTCCGTCTGACGAGTCAGCCAATCCATAATGAAATCTGGGAATGCAGAAATTCGCTTATTTTTCACATTCACAACTTTTTTGATATCGGCAATTTTATCACCACCAGTCAAAGAAATTTCTATTGAAGAATCTCCACCTGAACCATTCCCCACAGAAAGAAGTGGACCACCATTGAGCGATGAAACATTTCTGCGAGAAATTTTGGCAGTAATACCAGCAATTTCGGATTGTCGCGTAGATAGTGATTTCATATATTCAAGAATTTCTTTTTCAAGATTTTTTTCCTCACTACGAAGTTGCGTCTTGGCAGAAGCTTCAAGATTACAACTCGCACCATTCCATGTTTTTGAAATCGTTCCCAGTCCAGAAATTGCACGCACATCACCATCTTCAGTAGAACCGTCACCTTTACAGACAGGCATTGGTTTTGCCATTACAATACAGTTTCCGCCCTGCACCAGTGGCGAAAGTCCTTTTCCTGGGTTGCCACCAATAACACTCGCGGGTCCACCGAAACACATACCGACACCCATTCCAAGAGTCAGAGTTGGTGTTACAAAAAGCCGCATAAAATTGGTTGGGGAATCAACCCCAAGATATCCACCCGCACCAGTTTCAGCGGTACAAGTTCCCATATAACGTAATGGCGATGCTGGCCAAACTGTTGGCACCTGATAACATCCTGATGGATTCGGAACATTGATAGCTGTGAGTGCAGAAAGCACCGGAAGCCCTTCATTCACTTTAAATCCATCACCTACTGGATAACCAAAAACTACAGGATCATTTCCTGGTGCCAATGGTGCCCAGTTGATTGGGAAGCTCATACATGAACCTCCACCAAACCCACAAGACAATCCATCAGCAATTTCTTGTGCTTTATTCTCAATATTTTTGGTAGTCTCGGCATCAAATCCAATTTTTACAGAATTTTTTCCATTTTTCTCAACAGTAACGAGATTTTTTGGATTTTTTGAATTGCCCGCAATGGCATCAAATTGTTTTTTTCCTTCTGCTGACGTCATTTTCTCAACCGAATCGGGCAAACCATTTTTATCAGAATCTGTCAATTTTTCTGAAAGCCCTTTCGGAAGCGGTGCAGAATACAAGGCTGGACGGCGACTTGACTGATATTCACGAGCCGCAGTTGAGAGCCAAGTCATCATTTCAGCCCCACAAGTCGTTGAGGTCTTGAATGCAACATCACCAAAATTATCGTGACCAACCGTTCCTTCTTCAAAATCACCGACCAACATTTCACCATAACTTGCTGGCAAAACTTTGAGCGTATAGCGAATCTTCGCTTCAGCGCCAGCAGGAATTTCACCAATGTCAAATTCGAGATCAAATTCGCCATCGTTTTTTTCTTGGAAATTTTTCTCACTACGATTGCCAGCAATTTCAACAGAATACGTCGCACTCGTATCACGATCGAAAATTTTTGGAATGCTGTCCAAATATTTCACATTTTTCTGAGATTCTGATGACAAATTTTTTACAGAAATCTCGACTTGAATTGTATCGTACGGATACAAAACGGCATTTTGTGATTGAAATTTTTTGGAAATTTCGAGACCATGAAGCGAAGCATATTGGGAACGAACATACGTTCTGAGTGGAATCGGGGTCGTACGAGTCGTATTATCCGCAGGCGAAACCTGCAAATCATCTGAGATAGCAGAATTTCCAAATTGAGCGCTCAGCTGAGCCAAAACTTTCGGGTCAATCGTTGAATTTGGAAGTGACTGAATCGACGCAGATTGTTCCTGATAATAGACTTGTTCGCGGATTTTTTCATCTGTAATACCTGAATCCGCAGGTTTTGTATTTGCAGGAACTTGCCCAACAAAATTTTTAAATTGCGTCACCGCATCAGAAATTACCGCACCATCATGATTGTCAGTTTCATTACGAAGCGTAATTCCAAGCGTTGAATCAAGAATTTTTTGCTCAAAAACGCCCGCTGTATCAGTGCCATACAAAATTCCTAATTCCCCACCCGATGTCAAATACACCAAATCATCTTTCCCGTCCGCATCCATATCATACACTTTCATTTGTTGAATGTGGCTTGGTGCCGCATTTCCAGATGAAAGCGAAATATTTTGCGGCGAAAATTTGGAATCATTGTTATTAATGAGTGAAATTTTCCCATCAGAATCAAGCGTAATAATATCAGAGAATTTATCGCCGCGGAAATCTCCAATTTCTATGAGAGAATTTCGATTTTTTGGTAAAAATGCGATATTTCCGAGTGAGCGAAATCGCCCACCAATATTGAGCAAAAGCTGAATGTATCCGTCCTCATACTGAACGACAACATCATTGAGGCTATCACCATTCATATCTTTTTCAAAGAAATTCTGAATCTGGCTGCGACGGCTATCCGCGATTTGCGTTCCTATACTTCTATCAAGGCCATCAACTTGCGTATCAGGCTCGCCATGACGAACACTCGCAATCGGATCACCCATATTAAGCATCATGTATGTATGGAACCATTTTGTAGCTTCACCAACACTATCACCAGCCGCGAACGAAAGCAACATTCGGTTATTTCCCATCCAACCAACTCATGGATTTTCTGAAAGCATCCCGATATCATCAATATCGCGCGGTCCGACTTTTGTTTCATCAAATAAGGCATCAGCAAGCGATCGTTGCACCATAAATCCGCGCGCTGAATTATTCAAAGTCTGGTCGCTAAATGCTCTTAATTGATATCCAGCACTCTGCAACACAGGCGCATTGTGCGCAACACCTGAGAAAATATCATCCGCCAAAATCACACTTTCATTTTGAGAAAAATGATATGTAGCCTCTGCAATCAGTGCCCCATTTTCAAGAATTTCAAAGACAAATCCGTTTATAGTATTATAATTTTTTAGACGGAAAGAAACAGATGATTGTGCTTCTATTGAGCCATTTTGAGCAATAGTTGCGAGCGCTTGATTATTTTTTGAGAAAATAATTTTTCCACCCTGCGCGACAATATTGTAGCCATCAGTTTCGTTCAAAAGCATTTTTCCAGCAATCGAAGCACGATCTTTTGGAATGTCACAAGAATCAGAATTTTTACACGCGAGTAGTTCTGATTTTTCCGTTTGATACAAAATTTTTGCGATTTCAGATTTGCGAACAGAATCAAAAACATGCAACACAGGGAATCCTCGTTCAATATTGAGGGAAGTTTCAAAAACCGCATCGTCAACGCGCCCAAGAGAATATCCGCCACCTGGAAAAACCGAAAAAATCGTCTCATCAGCGATTGGTGAAGCCAAAAGTGTTGTTACCGCGAGGCTCTGAGATTTTTTCGGATCAGCATTGTACAAAATATCCTCCCCTTCGCGCAAGAATGATCCACCCGCAAGCACCGTATAACGAGCATTATAATCATCCGCAAAATTGTATTTGGCGTCATTTGTAAAAATTTGTACCGCATATTTGGTAATCGGCAAAATTTCAAAAGTTTGCCCGTTTTCCTGATATTGAATTTTATTTTTTTCAATTTCTGGAATTTCTACAATGTAATAACCGCTTTGTTCAGGAATAATATATTCGCCGTTTTCAAATTGAATTTCTACTGGTGTTTCTGCATTTTTGGCGATAAAAGCTTGACCAGAATAATTCGCCAAATTCCCATAACGATCGCGCGTTCGGAAAATAATTTTTCCACCAACCGTCGTATGGTCGATATACATCGCATCGCCCGCAATAAGCGTAAGCGGATTATTGTTGAGAATACCGATACCCGGAATGTTGATTGTGAGATTATGAACGCCCGCCACAGTTCCCGGCATATATGTGAAAATCTCAGACTGACCGTTTTTGATATCAAAAATATCTGAAGAAAATTTCCCAGCGCCATTTGGAAGCGAAAGTGAAATCACTGAAGAAAATCCAGAAAGTTGATTCCCGTCAGCATCTTCGATTCGTACGCGCGCTTTCACCGCGTCGCCACCAGCACGAAGCGCGTTATTTGGGTTGTCAAATTGCAATTTTACACGAGCTTCCGCGAGCACATCAATTTCTTTTTCGGCTTTTAATTCTGTATTTCCAAAGGCAGAATGATTTTTGACATTGGCAAGAATTTTCATTTTCCCAACATTGTCGCCACGAACCGCGAACGACAAGCGAGAATCAAAAATATCAAGCGATAATTTCTTGACCGCATCACCTGCAGCATTCAAGATCGTACCATTTTCCACAGAAAGTTCCACAGAATACAAATCTGGTGTAACTGCATTCCCAAGCTGATCTTGAAGTGAAAGCGTCACAAGAGTCGTTGAATCTTTCACAATCATCGTCGAAACTGGCGCAAGCGAAATCTGAGAAAATTTTCCAGAAACAACATTGAATGTCAATTCTCCTGCCACACCATCTTCACCGCTCAAAATCGCACGATAGGTTCCTGGATTTTTGATTATTGCATCAGGAATCTCAACTTTTTCATCCTGTTTTTCAAGCGTGATAATTTCACGCTGTGTACTATTATCATCCAAAAATGTTACGCGGAAATTTTTTTCTGGATTTCCTGTATCAGAACTAGATTTCTTGCGAATGGCATTGAGGAAAAATTTTTCCTGAGAATCCGCAGAAATCACCGCCAGACCACTCGCATTTTCTGATGAAAGATGTGAATCCAAGAAAGTGCTTGACGCCGTAATCGTGAAATCTTCTGAAGAAATTTCTTGGCGACTTCCATCAGCAAAAGCGACAGAATACACGATTTTTGCTTTGAGAGAAAAATCTTTATCACGCGCATTGATGAGAAATTTTGGATGCAATGTATTCGCCGGCACCTCATAATTTGCCACCGAAAAATACGAATCATACTGCGCAGTATCAATCGTTTTTCCAGCACTCGTCACTGAAAGAATTTGTAATTTTGCAACAGAGCCATTTGGCGGAATAATATTTTCTGAATCAGTCTGGAGCAATACGGAAAAATCAAGTGCATCGAGATGAGCAATGTGCGTTCGATAAAAATACGGAATTACACGCGCACCAGTGACGGATTTTTTCTGATCATCAGCCGATGAAGTGTTGGCAAGATTTTGAGAATTTTTATTTTGAGAATGATCAAGTCCTATCGTATTACCGCCACACTGCCCTGCCAAAATTTTTGGCGGAAGTTGTGAGCGAATCCAACACTGAATCGCAGCCGGCCACTGAAAAAGCGAAACGCCATCAGGCGAGGCACACTGCGCACTATTGGAAGTAGAAGAGTCTTGGAAATTTTCTTGCTGGGAAATATTAAATCCCTGAATTGCTGCCAATTTTTGACGATAATCCGCCGAAATATTGTTTACATTTTCATTGGAAATGGAATTATTTCCTGGAATCACTGGTGAAAGCCCCAAATACGCGATTTCGTACATTTTCTCGGAATTTGCAGAAATCTGTGGAATTTTTTGCAAAATATTTCAGTTGGCTGGCATTCCAGAATACGAAAGCATACCCTCGATAGTATCCTGATATTTTTTGGTAATATCTGGATGAAGCCAATTTTTTGCTTGCAAAATCTGAATAATCAACTCATCGGAAATATAATCATTCCAGTCAAATTTTGCTGGGAGACTTTTTGCTTTGAGAACATTTTCTGCAATTGTGGCTTCATTATCAGACTGAGTGGTGGAATTTTCTTTTTCGAAAATTGTAGTCCATTGTTTATTGGCGTCATCACGAAGCCAAGAGCGAACTTCATCCACAGTAGTCGCCTGCATTCGGAAAAAATTTGGGTATTGCAGACGGGCAATATTTCCTTTTTTCGTCAAAAATTCGATGGAACGATTGATATCAATCGGAAGATTTGGCGTTACACCGTTTTTATCAGCCGCGGAAATTTCTTCCTGTGTTGGTGAAATATGGCGCAAAACCCCATCAATAGTATGATATTTTAGCGTTCGATAATTGGTATAGTTTACCAAAATATCATCTGCTGAATCACTATTTCTTCAGCCTGTCGAGCGGCGCACACGCTGAATACATTCACGATTATTGGAATATGTTTGTCCGTCAATGGAAACCGATCCAACCAAACAGCCAGTAGATCCATTATAACGAGCAATTTCATTCATAACATTCGCATCTGGACGAAGCGGAATATTTGTAGGGCCAGAATTGGTACGTGTGCCAAACAAATTTCCAGATCTTGTCGAACCAGAAGGTGCAGAAGTTGGTCCAGAACTAAATTGCGCAAGCGATGAAACCAACTGATTTTGGTCTACGCCTTCCATTTGACTTCGGCAGCGGAACCGATCTCCACTTGTGTCCATTGGGAACGGATGCCAACGATTGTTTTCATCAATCCAGCGATGTGGCTGTTTGAGAGTGTACTGATATGAATAATCCATACACTGTGCAAGCGATGGCGTATTGATACGATCACTTTCAAGCATTCCTTCCAAAGAAAAAATACTTCGCGTAAATCCCATAAAATTTTTTGCTGGAAAAGTAGTTAGAGGATTTTTTCATCCAGCGTACGCCCCCGCATCATTCGCAACACGCAAAAGTGAATTTCCACCCCAAAAAGTGTTGAGATGCGGACGGCCACCGCCATAACAATATTCTTCATCGCCCTTGAGTGCATTGATATGCGCTTCGGTCGAATTGACATCAAATGCGGAATTTGCTTCCACCAAAATTGATTTTCCAAATTCAGCTTTTTGTCCAGAAATTCCCCGAGCAATCGTACACTGAGCGGCATTTTGAATATTTTTTCCTTCTGTTCCGAAAAAATAATTCGCAAACGGCAAATTCGTTCCCTCGCCATAATGTGCCGTCATCGAATCCAAAATCGGAATGCGTCGCGCGACAGAATTTTCTTTTAGAAAATCATCAAAACTTGATTCCAAAGCATCATTTGCTTTTTTGAGTGTATCCTTAGCAACATCGTCCATAAGCGAAATCTGCACTGAACCCAAATCAGCATGAACAGTCGCCCCAGAATTGTAGCGCCCAGCGTTATGAACGGCTGCAAGCTCTTCTCCAAGAACTTTTTTATTAAAAATTTTATCAAACGAACTCAAAAAATTCTCAATAATCGTGGAGGTTTGAATGTCAGGTGTCTGAGCAATCAGGTCATCAGAAAGCACATTCGAAGAAATTTTGGAAACATCAAGCCCATCGATTCCCAAACTTGCGATTAAATCCGCATATCCAGCATCATTTTTCAGATCATATTCTTTGAGTTTTTCGTTGATATCCTTGAGCAAATATTTTGAAAAACGCGCGTACGCTAAATTCTCAGCGTTCGCTATCCAAAGCCCATATTGAAACACTCGACGCAATTCAATACTTTTTGTTTCAGCAAATCCATCAAAATAAAACACGCGTGGAGCTTCAGTTTGTACTGCAAATTTTCCTGATTGTGTATAAAAATCATGCGTTTTATCGAGGAAATTTTTAATTTTTGTTATATCCTCGCCCGCATTCCAATCACGCCCAACAGATGGATTGATCACGCCGTGCCAAATCTCTACTGACTGATCACCGCCACGCAAAGCCGAAACTTTCTCATAGCGACCAGATTTTTCATTATACAAAAAATTCTTATTTTCAAAATCCACATACGGAAAAATGCTCGGAAGATATTTTCCGTCTGCATTCACCATTGGAATCGGCACATTCCCAATCAAAACCGTACCAACCAATCGCGTTTTTACGCCATCAGAATCCTCGCCTTCGTAGTACAATTTTTCATTTTTCGCCGCAATATTGGCTGGCGTCGTTTTCTCATCAATCACAGAAATCACCGTTCGTGTCGATCCCAAATGACGCTGAATATCCTCAGCGTAACGAGCAATTTCGGAACGAAGCGCACGGTGCGTTTCGTTATCCACAACGATTGAAATAATGTCGCGATACTGATCAGAATGAGCCTGAGCTGTCCCAAAAAAATGAAATTGAAATGTTTGAGAAAGAATCAAAACAAAAACCAATAACATCGCAATGGTTTTTTTGAAGGAAAAATTTTCGGAAGAAAATCTTGAAAAAAGAATTTTTTTCGTCATAAAACGCAAGAAAAATTGAATTTTTTGAAAAAATTATGCTGTAAGAATTTTTCTGATAAAATACGGAAAATCTCGTGCATAATATACTCATTTTTTTAAGAAAAACAAACAAAAAAGCAAAAAAAGTCAAAAATAAATTGGACAAATTAAAATTTTTGTATATTATCTGCTCACTTCTTTGGAAAAAGACAGAAAAATCTTCTTGGACTTGTAGCTCAGTCGGTAGAGCAGCGCCCTTTTAAGGCGAAGGTCCCGGGTTCGAGCCCCGGCAAGTCCACCACTCTTGATACTCATAAAATTTTTTCGGAAGAAAAAATTTTTTATTTTTCATTTTCATCAAAAAACGAGAAGTCGTGCAGAACCCTCAAAAATTTTGATATTTTTTGGTTTTTGTGCGATTTTTTATTTTGTATAAATGAAATTTTAATAAAAAATTTTCTTTTTCTTTTGAAAAAATACCTATATCAGTATATTTTTAATCATTATTTATGACAAAAAAACTGGAACTCTTGATGCCTGCGGGTAATCTCGAAAAACTCAAATATGCAATTGCATATGGTGCGGACGCAGTATATGCCGGTGTACCAATGTTTTCGCTTCGTGCGCGTGAAAATCAATTTTCTTGGGATACACTTGCAGAAGGTGTAGAATATTGTCATTCTCGCGGAAAAAAAATCTATTTCACTGCCAATATTTATGCGCACAATGTAAAAATCGGACCTTTCATGAAAGCATTCGAAAAAATGCAAGCCCTCAAACCAGATGCGTACATTATGAGTGATCCTGGACTCATCAACTTGGTTCGAAAAAATTTCCCAGACGCAGAAATTCACCTTTCTGTTCAGGCCAACAACACTAACTGGGCACAAGTAGAATTCTGGAAAGAAATTGGAATTAAACGAATTATTCTCTCTCGTGAACTCTCACTTCGTGAGGTGAAAGAAATTCATGAAAAATGCCCTGATATGGAGCTTGAATTTTTTGTTCATGGAGCTATCTGTATGGCATACTCTGGGAGGTGTTTGCTTTCAAATTATTTTTCTCATCGCGACCCAAATCAAGGAACATGTTCTCACTCGTGTCGCTGGGAATACAAGGTTTTTAAAAAAGATGCCTCACCAGAAGAATTGTACGATTCTACTGGGCGTCCTGAAGACTATCAAGAATTAACTGGGGAATTTTATTTGGAAGAAATGGAACGACCAGGCGAAAAATTACCAATCGATGAAGACGAATATGGAACATATATTATGAACTCTCGCGATATGTGTCTCGTGTCATATATGCAAGAATTAGCGGATGCAGGAATTGTCTCATTTAAAGTAGAAGGTCGCTCAAAAACTGTAAACTATCTTGCTGGTGTCGGTCGAGCATACCGCCCTGCCCTTGATGCCGTAGAAAAAGGCGAATCATATGATATCGCAAAATTGTCAGATGAAGTATTTGCCATCTCAAATCGTGGATATACGCCAGGATTCTTGGTAGGAAATCCAGGAGAAAAAGCGATTTATTTTGAAAAAAATAAAGACCTCCACGAAGAAGATCCTATTGGTATCGTAAAGGGGTATGATGAAAAACGAAAAATGGCTCGAATCGAAGTAAAAAACCGAATTGACCTTGGTGAACCACTTGTATTAATTTCTCCTTCTCAACGAGTAAATTATACTCTTGATAGTATAATTGCTGATCCTATTTTGCTTGCGAATCCAAAAGCAGAAGACGCAAGTTTTATAGAAGTTCCAGAAAATGGAGAAACTCGCGAATCTGGACATGGTGGGCATATTGATTTGTGGATCAATGTTCCTGAAAAGCCAGCAGACTATGCGATCATTCGTAAAAAACTTCCACTTGATGAAGTTCGTGTATAATCTTAAAAACAGTATTATATAATACTGTTTTTGTTTCTTTAAAAAAATAAAAAAGACAAGGCTTGTCTTTTCGTTTTTAACAATTATTTTCTCGTCGCCACATCCCAAGTTCGCACCAATTCATCAATAAATTCATCTTTTTCACGCCCTTCACTCAAAAGCGCTTTAGTTCCACAAGACGCCAGATGATGTTTCAATAAATCGCGATTAGTGCTCTGCAAAAGCCCCATCGAAGCATTGATTTGATGAGCGATATCAGCACAATAAGCATTTTTCTCGAGCATTTCTTGCACTTTATTGAGAGTGCCGATAGCCTTTTTAATGTTCAATTCGATTTTTTGTTTTGAATGAATCATAATAAAAAATTTGAAAAACCCTATGATTTGTATATAATTCTTTTACTTTTTAGCGAAAGTGGCCCGCATCTTGCGGGTTTTTATTTTTGACAAGCACAGTCATTTGCGCAGTTGCGTGCCTGGCAAGAACAATTCTCGCAAGTACAATGCACGCAATTACACTGACTGTAATCACATTTTTTCATAATCATAAATATATCTTAAAAATTATATACCATACCATAGGGTTGTGTATATATTATTATTTTTTGAAGAAAAAGCAAATTTTTTTTGAGAAATTTAAAAAGCCACTTCCAAAGCCAAAAACTTGCTTTTTGATTTTTTTTTCATATAATCTCGGCAATATTTTTTAAAAAAATTTATGGCCTGAGAAGTAGTAATTCGATTTGAAGAAGTAACTTTTGGTTACCAAAAGCCAAAATGGCTCCTTGATGAGGCGAATTTTTCTGTGCGTGATGGCTCCAAAATTACGCTCATGGGACAAAACGGCGCGGGTAAATCAACTATTTTTAAAATGATTACTGGTGAGCTCAAACCGCATGATGGTCGCATTTTGATTACCGCTGGCAAGCACATCGCCATTGCCAAGCAAGTAATGAGTCCAGACGACAAAGAAAAAACGATTGCAGAATATTTCCGAACATATTCACGATCTGATGCGCACAATATTGATCGCGATATCCAAGAAGTGCTTGATGCGGTAAATTTTTTGCCACCAAAAAATATTGATTTTAATGATTTTTTGAAGCGAATTGTCAAAAGTTTTTCTGGCGGACAGCAGGCTCGCCTTCTTTTGGCAGCGGCGCTCATTCAAAAACCCGACATTCTCTTGCTCGACGAACCAACCAACAATCTCGACAGCGAAGGAATCTGGCATATGACGGACTTTTTGCAGAATTACGAAGGAACAGTTCTCGTGATTTCGCATGATGCGGAATTTTTGAATGCGTTCAGTGACGGAATTTTGTATTTAGATATTTTCACAAAAAAAGTTGATCAATTCGTTGGGAATTATTACGATGCAGTTGAGCAAGTAGAGCGAAAAATCGAAGCACAAAATCGTGAAAATGCTCGCCTTGCAAAAGAAATTCAGGATGCCAAAGATCAGGCAAATCAGTTTGCTCACAAAGGAGGAAAATTGCGCGCCGTTGCGAAAAAATTGACAGAAAAAGCAGAAGAACTTTCTGAACAAATCACAGATACCCGTCGAGAAGATAAGACTATTCGCAATTTTAGTATTCCAAATCAGGAAGGAATCGGCGGTCAAATTATTGAAATCTCGAGCGTGACAATTATCAAAGATCACGAACCAATCGAAAAAGAAGTGAATATTTCACTCAGCAAAAATCGCCATCTTCTCCTCTCTGGGCCCAATGGTATCGGAAAATCAACACTTTTGGAAAGTATTGCCAATGGCACAGCAAAAGGTGTAAAAATCGCTCCAAATGTGAAAATTGGTTACTATCGCCAAGATTTTTCAACACTTGATTTTAATCAAAAAGTATACGATTGTCTTTTTGAGGCCACTGGTCGTCAAATGCTTGAAAAAGATTTGCGTTCATTTGCGGCAGGGTTTTTGATTACGGGCGATATGATGGCGACACAAATTGGTGCGCTTTCTGAAGGACAAAAAGGTCTTGTTATGTTCTGTAAACTCGCACTCGAAAAACCAGGACTTCTCATTTTGGACGAACCAACCAATCATATCAACTTCCGACATTTGCCAGTAATTGGAAAAGCCCTTGATGAATATGAAGGAACTATGATTCTCGTATCACATATTGACGAATTCGTTTGGCAAGTTCGTATCGATGAATATCTTGAACTCGAATAATGCAAATTTTTGCAATAAAAAATACCTCAAACATGAGGTTTTTTTGTGGGATTTTTCTTATTGCAAATAATAGCAATAATGCTTTTATTTGGTTTGTTCTGAGTTTTTGACAATTCTCCAACCAAAAATCAATCGAAAAAATTCGATAATCGTGCGACCCGCGAAAAAGATTCCAAGTGTCAAGCCAATTGGTAAGGTAATTACACTGAACCAGCCAAACCCAATAGCACAATTCTCTATTGTGTCCGTTCCACAAATATTGATTTGAAACAACGTTGGAAAAAGCGGCAAAAATGCAAATAGGAGCAACACTACGGAAAAAATAATTGAAAAAATTATTCTTTTTATTGCTATTTTTTGCAATATTGGTGCGGGATTCCAATAAATAATTATGAGAATTAAGAGAGGGAGCCCTGCAAAATAGGAAACCAAATCCCAAAAATCTGATAGTAGCATAAATATTTTTTAAAAAATTATTTTCGAGAAGCGACCGCAATATATTTGAGATCACGACCTGTATGATTGAAAAATTTCCGCATACTCTGGAACATTTCGCGATTTTCTTTTCTCATGCCATTTCGAATAATTTTGAGAGCCCCAAAAAATCCCTCATCACGAATCATGCCAATTGGGCTCATCAGTGACATATTACCTGTATTCTTTTCTACTTGAGAAAAACCAGTCTCGCGGAAAAGATTTTCCCAATCATCAAAATGAAGCGGCGTCACAGCAACATTGATTACGTTTTTGAGTTCCTCAAGAATTTTTTCCAGATTCGGATTTTCAAATCCAACATCATGTGTGAGCAGAATTCCTCCTTTCTTGAGGACGCGAAAATATTCTGACACCGCCTTTTTCTTGGCTTCAAGTGGAAGCATTGTAAGCATCGCTTCATTGATCACAATATTAAAACTCTCATCTGAAAATGGCAAATTCATCGCATTCCCTTGTACAAGCGAAATCAGATTTTGAACCCCGGCATTTTCAATATTTTTTTGAGCCTTTTCA
>CALHQS010000076.1 GCA_938036655.1 uncultured Candidatus Altimarinota bacterium | reverse complement strand
TGAGAAAATTTTTCAATAATATCTTTTATTTTTTTATTTTCAATTTCAGTAGTTTTTCAAGGTAAATAATATACTGTAATATGCAGTGAAAATGGATTTTGAAATTCTAAAATTTCTTTTTCTTTGTCTCAAAGTAATTTTTTTATTTCTATAAAAATATTTGTAAAATATTCAACTTTCAGTTTGAGTCATATAAATTGAGATGTTTTTATCATACTTGTTTTTCCATATTTTTATATTATTTCTTCAAAAAGCCTTACATAAGTATTGTATCTTTCCTTTGGAATTTGTCATAATTTTACTGCCTCTTTAATTCCACATATTTTTTCATGTGTATGTGAACAGTCTGCAAATTGACATCATGACATGAAATCAGAAAAATCACTAAAATATCAAGGCAATTCTTCTTTTGAAAATTCTAAAAAATCAAGTGAACGAATTCAAGGAGTGTCAATAATATAAGAATTCTCATCCCAAATATGCATTTTTGATGAAACTGTTGTATGCCTTCATTGTCATCATTTTTCGCTTACAGATGATGTTTTTGTAACATGATTTTGTAAAATTGTGTTAATGAGCGAAGATTTTCCTACTCAACTTTTTCCTACAAAAACAACATTTTTTCAAAAAATTTTTTCTTTTAATTCTTCTATTCATTGTCCTGTTTCTGATGAGGTGTAGACAATAGAAATCCCTAATTGTTCAGTATAATATCCTAAAATCGGATTTTTAATTATTTGTAAATCGCTTTTGCTAATACAAATTAAAATGGGAATATTACATGATTCCGCCAAAATAATATATCTTTCTATAAATCAAGGTTGAAATTTTGGATTCATGGCAGAGGCTACAATAACAACAAAATCGAGATTTGCAGCAATAGGTTGCAAAATCCTTTTGTGAAGGGAAAATCTATCAGAATCTCATTTATAACGAGCGAGCAAATTCTTTCTCTGAATAATATTTACAATATTTTCATCTTGAAATTCTACAAAATCTCAGATTGTAATTTCATTTGAAATATTTTTATTTTTCAGATTTTTTTGAGAAATTTCTCAATTAAAAAGAACATAAAAAACCTTTCCTACAATATCTTGCTGTATTTCAATAATTTGTCATATATTTTGATTTGCATTTGCTGAAAAAATAATTTCACTTTTCAGTATATCTTTTGGTTTTTGCTTTTCAGTATATCTTTTCTTTTTTGCAAGAAATTTTTTATTTTGTGTTCTTTTCTCAAAAAGATTTATTTTTTGATCAAATTCATCGATTTTTGACATATTTTGGATATTTTGCAATTTTAATATAAAAAGGAATTCTTTTTATTGAATATAAGATGTATTATAAACAAAATAACATCTTTTCAAAATCAGAATTCCTTTAAGTTTTTTATGGTGCCCAAAGAGGGACTTGAACCCTCACACCGCATGGCAACGGCTTCTAAGACCGTCGTGTCTACCAATTCCACCATCTGGGCATTACGAGAATGTGAACGAATTATATAAATTTTTGGAAAAAGTCAAATATTTTTTGTAAATATTTTCATTTTTCTCATTATAAAAATATTTTATTGACAAACAAATTTTTTCTCCTCCAACATATTTTTTCCGAATTTTTCCTGTTTTTCCAAAAAATAAATTTTTTTTGACTTTTTGTATTTTTTCAATATTATTTGCCAGAAATTTGCGGATTTCACATTTTTTGATACTTTCAAAATTTTTCGCATATTGATTTTATTTTTTTTATTTTGAATATATGGCGATTTCAAAAAATCTCAAAAATATTCGTAACTTTGGTATTGCGGCGCATATTGATGCGGGTAAAACGACAACTTCAGAACGAATTCTTTTCTATACTGGTATCAATCACAAAATCGGTGAAACTCACGATGGTGAAGGGACAATGGACTGGATGGAACAAGAAAAAGAACGCGGTATTACGATTACTTCTGCGGCGACTACAACTTCTTGGAAGGGTGTAGATCTCAACCTGATTGATACTCCGGGTCACGTGGACTTTACAATCGAAGTAGAACGTTCAATGCGTGTTCTTGATGGTGCGGTTGCGGTTTTCGATGCTTCTCAGGGTGTTGAACCTCAGTCAGAAACTGTATGGAAACAGGCTGATAAATACGGAGTTCCTCGTATTGCCTTTGCTAATAAAATGGATAAAACTGGTGCATCTTTCAAGATGACTTACGAATCTATCCAGAAGCGTCTTGCAGGTAATAAAGTAATTCCTATTCAGATCCCTATGGGTGAAGAATCAGAATTTAAGGGTGTTATCAATCTTATCAACATGAAAGCCTACACTTTTGAAGGTGCTCATGGTGAAAAAGTAATTGAAGCGGAAATCCCAGCAGAATACCTCGATGATGCAAATATGTACCGCGAAATGTTGATTGAAAAAGCAGCGGAACAAGATGAAGAGTTGATGAATATTTTCTTTGAAAATGGAACACTTACGGAAGAACAAATTAAAGCTGGTCTTCGTAAGGGTGTAGTTGCCGATGTGGTATATCCATTGACTTGTGGATCAGCTCTTATGAACAAGGGTGTTCAGCTCGTTCTTGATGCGGTAGTTGATTTCCTCCCATCTCCACTTGATGTAAACAATGGTACAATCACTGGTACTGATCCGGATGATGCTGAAAAAGAAATCACTCTCAAACAAGATGTAAACGAATCTCTTGCGGCAATCGCCTTCAAGATTATGACTGATCCATTCGTAGGTCGTATTACTTTCGTTCGCGTATATTCTGGTATTTTGAAATCAGGTTCATATGTGAAAAACTCTGTTTCTGGTGAAAAAGAGCGTATTGGTCGTCTTCTTCAGATGCATGCCAATTCTCGTACAGAAATTGATGAAATCCCAGCTGGTAACATTGGTGCGATTATTGGTTTGAAAAATACAAAAACTGGTGAAACGCTTTGTGACGAATCTAAGCTTATCGTTCTTGAACGCATGGTATTCCCAGAACCAGTAATCTCTGTGTCTGTAGAACCAAAAACAAAAGCGGATCAAGAAAAAATGGGTATGGCACTTTCAAAACTTGCTGAAGAAGATCCATCTTTCCGTGTAACTTCAAATCCAGAAACTGGTGAAACTATTATGGAAGGTATGGGTGAACTTCACCTTGATATCCTCGTTGATCGTATGCGTCGTGAATTTAAGGTGGAAGCCAATGTTGGTGCGCCTCAGGTTGCATACCGCGAAACTATCACTATGCCAGTAGTTGATGAACGTGGTGTTCACAAGAAACAATCTGGTGGTCGTGGTCAGTTCGGTGATGTTGTGATTACTTTCGAACCAATTTCTCCTGAAATGCGTGAAGCAAACCCAGAAGAATTGGCTGCTGAAAATGTATTCGTGAACAAAATCGTAGGTGGTGTGATCCCTCGTGAATTTATCCCTGGTGTTGAAAAAGGTCTTGAAACAGCATATTCTCGTGGTATTATTGCAGGTTACCCTATCGTAGACGTGAAGGCAACTTTGACATTCGGTTCATACCATGATGTGGATTCGAATGAACTTTCATTCCGTCTTGCCGCTATTAAGGCATTCCGCCAGGCTGCTAAAAAAGCAAAACCAGCACTTCTTGAACCAATTATGCTCGTGGAAGTGAATACTCCAGAAGAATATATGGGTGATGTGCTTGGTAACTTGAATTCAAAACGTGGTCAGGTAAATGAAATGACAGATCGTGGTATGGCGAAAATTATTTCTGCATACGTTCCACTTTCTGAAATGTTCGGATATGCAACAGACCTTCGTTCTATGTCTCAGGGTCGCGCGACTTATTCTATGGAATTCCACCACTATTCTCAGGTTCCTTCAAATATTACTGAAAAGATTCGTGCAGAACGCGGTGTGACTTTCGAAGAAGATGAAGAATAATTTTTTCAAAAATAAAATCTCCAAGAAATTGGGGATTTTTTGTTTTTACTAAAATTTAAAAATTTTTCAAAAATTTATAAAATATCGCTTTCTATTATATATCTATGAATTTTTTTAAGAATTTTTCGCTCCCGCTGGTTGGTCGCCGACATGAAGAAAAGCATCGCGTCTCGACGCCGCTGGAACTTTTTTTGATTTGATGTATGTAATCGCTATTTCAGCGATTGCGCATGGATTGTAGCATTTGCTCGTTGAACATCAAGTTTTTTTCGGAATTGAGTCATTTATTTTTGTGTTTTTTACTATTTTGTGGTCATGGATGAATTATACCTGGTTTTCATCCGCGTACGATAATGACGATGTTATTTTTCGGATTCTGACATTTTTTAAATTTTTTGATTGCTCGTGTTCACAGCAGGAATTGCCTCCACAATGACAGAAAATCCAAATTTTGCGCCAGATTCATAGGGTTTATTATTATGCGTGTTGTCATGGTTTTGTAATGACTCAGGGCAGCAAAATGAGATCCAAAAAATCGCCGTATCTGTTTAATATATGCCGGCAGCTTGATTTTGGCGCTTATTGTAGGGGGGTGGTGATTGCGATTATTTCGGTGATTGTCGTGAAATGTGGTCTGGAATTGATTTATGCATTTTTTTTGATTCTACTCGGAATTATTATATATTATCTCACGCATATTGGTCAATCGTGCCCTTTGATAAAAAAATAAACCTTCTTCGGAAGGTTTTTATAATTTTAAAAATGAGGCAATCTTGATGCAAAATGGCGTAATTTTTTCAACAATTTTTTCAACAAATGGTCTAAAAATCAGCGCGCCAATAATCCCAAAAAAGAGTCCAGCCACGATATCGCCAGGATAATGTACACCGCCCAACACGCGACAACAAACCGTAATGAGGGCAAGCAAAATGGTGAGCGTAACGAAAAAATAATTTTTCGTATAAATAAAAACCGCTACGATAAATGCACCAGAAAAAAGTGCGTGTCCAGAAGGGAAAGAATTATCCGTTGGATGAGGAATGAGTGGTGTGATATTCGCTCCATTCAGGAAAGAATGGGGATGCTCGCGCCACTGAGGAACGCAAAGATTTACAATCGTATAAATCACAAAAACTGATACAATCAAACCAAAAACCTGTAATGCTTGTTTTTTGTAATCATCATTTTTTTGAAAAGTTCCGTACAGCCACGTTCCTACCAAAAAAATTGCACACCAAACAACGATACTTTCCGCTAGAATCGTTACAATCGACGAATATTGAGCCGGAATAACGCCTTGAAGCGAAATGAGAAGATTTTTATCAAAATCAAGTAATGATTGAAAATTCATAAGGAAAAATTATAGGGGAATTATACAAAAAAAATCCAAAAATCAAGAAAAAATCCGAGAAATTCGGATTTTTATGCGGTAGGTTGTGGTTTTTTCTGAGGCTTGCGTTTTTTGTTGTTTTTGTGATTTTGAGAATTTTTTGGTGGAGAATTTTGCTCGTTTGGTGATGTATTTTGCGGATTTGGTTCGTTGGCAGGATTTTGTGGTGCATTGATATTGGCAGGATTTTGCTGTGAATATGGTGTGATGCCTTTCGCTTTGAGGCGCTCTTCCATTTTTTTGCGATTTTCTTCCGCCTTGCGTTCCTTCGCTTTTTCTGCATTTTCTGCAGCTTTTTGCTTGAATTTAATTTCTTCTTCTCGAACTTTTCCCGCGTATTCAAAAATTTTTTTCTCTACAAATTCTCGTTTTTTGGTATATTTTTCACGAGAAACTTTGAGAACCACATCGCGAGATTGTTGCTCGGGAACGTCTACGCGCGACATGAGTGGCGCAAAAGTGGTCGCGGAAAACACGGGCGAAGGCATTCCATCAATGAGTAATTTGCTATAAATATCGTATTTTCTGAGGTTTGTCAAATCATTTGGCAAAATCACATCTTCGCCGCCAAACATTTCAGAAAGCACCGTCGCATCCTGCTGCCCCACTTGAAAAGAAATAATGGTTCCGACATTTCCGAAAACTGCTCCCTGAACGGTGTCTGCCATTTGTGCGATATATTGGTTCGCCATTGTGAGCGACAATTTATATTTTCGCGCTTCTGACAAAATCGTGGCGAAAGAGTCAGTGGCGAAGTTCTGAAATTCGTCGACATACAGGCCGAAATCGCGTCGGTCTTTTTCGGGCATATCCGCACGCGTCATCGCTTCAATCTGAAATTTTGTCACCATCATCGCACCGAGGAGTGCCGAGCTATCCTCTCCAATTCGTCATTTTGAAAGATTGACAATAAAAATTTTCCCGTTGTCCATCACCCAACGCATCGAAAATGGATTTTTTGGTTGCCCCAAAATATTTCTAAGAATTGGCGAAGAAAGAAATTGTCCTACTTTGTTGAGGATTGGATTCACTGCTTCAGAAACCATATTGGGTGCCATTTTATCAAATTCTTGCGTCCAAAATTGAGCGAGAAGTGGATCATCGAGTTTTGAGACAATTTTTTTACGATAACTTTCGTGGGTGAGAATGAGTGGAATTGAGACGAGCGTTGCTTCTGGAACCCGCAAAAGTGTCAAAATCGTATTTCGCAAAATATATTCGAGGCGAGGCCCCCAGCTATCCGCGAACATTTTTTTAAAAATTGAAACCAGTCCAGAACCCACGATGGGGCGAAGCTCTGGCGAAGGAGATTCCAGCATATTGAATGCAATTGGGAATTCGGTATCCGCCGGGTCAAAAAGTACGATATCGTTGGTTCGAGATTTTGGAATAGAACGAAGAATTGTTTCGGCCAGATCGCCATGTGGATCAATGACACCCACGCCACGGCCAGCCAAAATATCAGAATAAATCATATTTTCGAGCAGTGTCGATTTTCCCATACCTGTTTTTCCGATGATATAGGTATGTCGCGCGCGATCCACTGGCTGAATCCCGAATTCTTCTTTGTAGCCACGGAAATTGGAAATCCCAATCGGTGTGTTCGGTTTTTCAGCATTTGGCAAATTGTGTGGCGGCTCAAATCGTCGAGTAACCACCCAGTTTACGCCCGGTGTTTTGACATACATGGTTGGCATATGTACGAGCCCCGCGAGTTCCGTGACACTCAAAATACTACGATACGGTGAATAGGTTTTTTTTGTTTCGGAATACATTTTTTTCGCCACTTTGTTCGCCACAAATTTTGCGCCATTTGGCGAAGAAAAAATTGTCAAACTACTCGCGATTTCCTTGGTTCTGTAGGATTTTGTTGATGCCATCACGAGTCGTGTCGAATATCCAAATGTCGAAAATTTTTCTTCTTCAGGAAGATCTTCGGATTTTTTTTCTTCCGGGTTCTCAGAATTTTTTATAAAAATTTGTTTCAGAATCCAACCCAAAAAAATAAACGGCGCACAGATAATTTTGAGCCACCAATGATTTTCAAGACGAAAAATTTTCCAGCCTTCTGCTCATTTCCCATTGGTGATAATTTCTCGAGCATATCATTCGCGAAAATTTTCATCTTCGATTGGCGAAAAATCTACACGAAAAAAAGCAATTTCATCCTTGGTAGAGTGGGAAAGTACCGATGTAAGCGACGAAAGTGGATCGATTGTTTCTTTTTCGGTGCGGTCTTTTAGATTGACATAGAGCTTGATAAGATTACTCGAAATCTTGGACAAATGTCATTCTTGCGTGAAAAATTCTTGATTTTCCGCAAATGGAAGGGATGATTCTGTGATTTCAATATTATTGTAATGAGCGTAGAGTTGCGACTCAAAAAATTCACGATATTTGGTCGGAACTTCGAAAAAAAAGCGAATCCGACCACCAATATGTACGAGAAAAAAGCGAAATTGTGGGTGTTTTCGCTTTTTGGAAAAAAAATTTTTTTCTTCAGAAAAAAGAACATCGTGGAGCGTCGAGAGCATTTCTTTGGCGACAAACACACCTTTTTCGTTCTGTCGATCTACCGCGATTTCGAGAATGATATTTTCCTGAGTATTCATTGTTCCAGTATAGCACAATTTTTCCAAAAATACAATTGCAATTTTGATGAATTTTTTTATAATCCCCAAATGAAAACGATTTTTATTCAAAATAATTCTGTCGAAATTTCGACAGACGCGCACATTGTCGATCTTGGCGAAATACCCGAAGTAAACCTTTTTATAAAAGAAAATTGCACAATTCAATATACATTTCTTCCGAAGATATCAGCTGATTTTGTTCGACACATCAAAATCGCGGAAAATGTTAATTTCATTGGAAAAAGTGTCATTACTCAGAATGGAAAAACGAAAATTACGATTGAAGCGGTTGGCGATAATGCGAGCGGACATCTCGAATTGCTCGCCATTGCTCAGACTGATGCGAAAATTTCTGTCGAAGGTGTGGCGAAGGTGGATAGCCCATACAAAAATTTATTTTTGCGAGTTGATCAGACGAATATTTTGATTGGCGAACAATCAGTCGTTCGTGGCGTTCCTCGTCTTGAAATCGCCACTGATGATGTGGTTGGTGGCCATTCTTGTAAGATTCATCGCCTGCATGGTGACGCACTCTTTTATCTTCAGTCACACGGAATGGATGAAAAAAACTCCGAACTTTTCTTGCTCAATAGCGAGATTTTGCGCCACCTTGATACTTTGCCAGAAGATTTGCTCGAAGAAAAATGTAGTGACATTCATCGTGACTTGCTTCAAAAAAAATAATTCCTGAGGGAATTATTTTTTATTTGTCAGTTTCTTTGTCATCATATGGGTCCAAGTGAAATAAAATTGACCACTCAGAATCTTTATCTAATTTTCGAATTTCGTCTTCGATTTCGTGCGAAACTCGGTGTGCATCGAGAAGGGAAATATTTTCATGAAAGACAAGATGTGCTTCAACAAATTTGACACCACCAGATTCACGCGAGCGAAAATTATGATAGTCAGAAAGTTCGTTATGATTGTCTAAAATATCTAAAATATTGACGACATGCATCTCATCAAGCGACACATCAAGCAACAATAAAAATCATTTTTTCACGATATCAAAGGCAGAAAATGCTATATAAATCGCGATTCCAATACCGATAATCGCATCGATATAATTCCATCCAAACCACGCAACCAAAATGAGTCCTACGAGAATCGCAAGATTTGACAGCAAGTCTGTCTTATAATGAAGTGCATCCGATGCAATCACAATACTTTTGGTTTTTTTGGCGACGCTTTCGAGATATCCAACGAGCCAACCTGTCACAATCACCGAAACAATCATCACTACGACACTAATCCCAATTTCTCCAACCGGTTTTTGATAAATAATGCGACTTACAGATTCGTACGCGATAAAAATCCCAGCCATCGCAATAACAATCCCTTCAAGAAATGCTGCCAGCGCCTCAATTTTTCCGCGCCCATAATTGAACTGATCGTCTGGATCTTTTCAAGAATTTTTGACGGCAACAAAATTGAAAATCGAAATTCCCATATCAAGCAGTGAATCAATTGCGCTCGCGAGAATCGCAATGGATCCAGAAAAAATCCCAACACTGAGCTTGAGAATGGCGAGAAAAAATGCCGTTGTTGTCGCGATAATAGTCGCTTTTTGTTGAATTTTCATGCAAGAATTCTAATGATTTTTACTCAAAAGTAAACGACAATTTTGAAAAATAAAAAAGCTTTGAAAAGCTTTTTGAAAAATATATTTGGAGGCACCTGCCGGAGTCGAACCGGCCTCCAAAGCTTTGCAGGCTTCTGTATAACCGCTCTACCAAGGCGCCATGCGTTTTATTATAGAGAAAAACGCAAAAAAGCAAATTTATTTGCAGGTAAAAGTTCGAAAAACATCAATATATTTGCTTGTGTCGGTATCGAGCGATACGCTTGCATGCAGCAAAAATACGGTTGTGCCGCATACTTTCGCGGTTTGCAGAAATCGTAATTTTTGTGTTTGAGCATTGTATCGTGCATCGAAAATATAATATTTTCCTTCATCGCTGTCACCAAAAATAATTGGTCCAGATTTTACGAGAGAATATTCGAGATATTTTTTTTGCGTTTTGAGATTATTTTGTTCGCTGTATTGCTTGGAAGTCCCGATATAATCAAGCTTGTCGGCAATTATAACGATATTGTTTGAAAAATTATATTTTTTTTCAGGAGAAACGGCCGCCATTACAATTTCCCCATTGGGAAGCGGCGGAAGATTATCTACACTTCCAGACGCTGACCATTCATTCGGGATTTGCATTGTAAAATTAGAGCCGGCAAATTCTTTTGTTGGCAAACCCTCAATTTCTGGTTTGTTATTAAAACACGATGCCAAAGCGAAAAAAGCAAAAGAAAGAAGAAAAATTTTTTTCATAGTAAAATATTAAGCACCAAAAAAACCAAGATGCACAGAAAGTGCAAAAATACTAAAAATACCAAAAATTACACCAGCCACTACGAGAACAATTTTTTTGTCAGGAAAATGAAGGCTTGCTGCGTATTCTGCGATAGAATAGCCAAAAATCGCAGTCGAGACAATCAGAAGAGAATAGAGATGATAGGTCATTTTGGCAAGCGTGTCAATGCTAAATGGCCCAAAATAGAATCCACCCACGGTAAAAAGGTAGCACAAAAAATAAAGTGCTACCGTGAAAACAAAAATTTGTTTTGCGATCAGGAAGCGAATTCTGGCGTATTCCCACGAATTTTGTGTCAATCGGGATTGAATTTCCTTGATTTTTGACATAATTTTTATAAAATATTTTTCGACTATTATATACAAAAATGACTCTGACACAAGAACAAATTACACGACTTTCTAAACTTTCTGCGCTCAATGTCGATTCTCACGCGCAGATTGATGCAGTGCTCGACTCTTTGCATATGCTCGCAGCAACCGATACAACAGGAATTGAACAAGATTCTCGCTCTGGTGCAAAAATTTTATCGCCTCGCACGGATGAAATTGTTGAAGATGAGAAAATTCCTGACGCACTTTTGGAATGCTCTCCACAAAAAGTAGCAGCCCATCAAATCGTGCTTTCTGGTATTATGCACGGAGAATAATATGCTCAATCAGCTCACTATTTCCTCGTTTCGTGGCATGACAAACGAGAGTTTTTTGTTTTGACAAAAAACGCATATCGTTGGGAAAAATGGCTCTGGAAAAACCCATATTTTGGATGCGATTCATTTGGCGACGGGCGCCAAAAATCTCTATGGAAACACGAAACTTGATCCAGAAAATCGTATAGAAATTTTATTTTGAGAAAATTTCCAGAACCGTTCTTTTATTTTTGCTTCGGATGAAAAGCGGGATTTTTTTTTGGTTCAAGGAAAAAAACTTTCCAAGCCAAAATATCTTGAGGAATTACCTTTTAGAACGGTTTATGTGTCGCCATTTGATATGAATATTTTGTATTTTTCGCCGGCGATGCGTCGAGAATATTTGGATGATATTTTATCTCGTTCCTACGCGCAATTTTCTAAAATTAAACGCGATTATGAACAAGTAATGCGTCAAAGAAACGCACTACTTAAGAAAATTCGTGAGGATGGTGTAGCTCAGGATGGGCTCGATTTTTGGGATCAAAAATTTGCTGAAATCGCAGTACAATATGGATTGTACCGTGAGCGATATATGCGATATATTGCTTCCAAAATTCCCGAATTTCCCGATTTTTTCGCCAATTATCAAATTCGTGTTAAATATGAAGGTGATTGGATTTATCAAGAAAATCCTGAAAATTTTATTCAAGATTATTTACGAGAAAATCGTCAGCGCGATATTTTTTCCGGGCACACGCATATTGGGCCACACCGAGATGATTTTTCAATTTTGATGAAAAGCTATCAGGATGAGGAACATTCTGTACAATTTTTTTTATCAAGAGGCGAAATGAAGATGATTTTGCTTTGATTGAAGGTGATTGAGGCCGATTTTATCGCAAAACAAACGGAGAAAAACATTATTTTATTGGTCGATGATATTTTTGCGGAACTAGATGAGCAGAATATTATTCTCTTTTTGAATATTATTATACAACATCAAATAATTTTGACAAGTCAAAAAAGCCTCCCAGAAGGGATAAATCACGAAAAATTTACTTGCATAAATTTAGTTAATTCGTAAAATCATACAAATTTTTTCATTTCTATGTTCAAAAAAATTCTTGCATTTTTTACAGCGGCAACAATTTCCGCTTCTGCATTCATTACTGCACCATTTGTGCACGCTCAGGCTGGTGGTGCAACTAAGTTTCAGATTACTGCTCCAGCAACTGCTGTGGTTGGCGAAGCTTTTGATATTACCGTTACAGCGCTCGATAAAGACGGAAAAAAAGCGACAGGATATCTGAATTCTATCATGATCTGGACAGATAATATCGGTGATACCTATCCAATGCCAGGGCGTCTTATTCCATTTACTGCTGAAGATGCTGGTGAGAAAAAATTCTCGAAAGGAGTGATTTTTAAAAAAGCCGGAAAACAGAAATTGTATGTTCAGGATGGAAAGGAAGATATTGCTGGCGAAGTAACGATTACGGTTGAAGAGAGAAATGGAGCCACAGCAACATCAAGTGGAGAAATCCAGATTTTGACGCCAACAACGGATTCAAAAATTACTTCTTCGACGGTACTCGTGAGCGGAACTGCTCGTAAAAACTCAAAAGTTTCACTTGATTTGAATGGGAAGAATGTGGGAACCATAGTTTCTGATAGTGAAGGACTTTTCACGAAAGAAATTTCTAATATTTCTCAAGAAAATAATATTCTCAAAGCGTCTCTTATTGATGCGAATGACTCTGTAATTGCTACTTCTTCTGAAATTCGTTTTTCAAAAATCAATGAAACAAGCTCAGTATATGGCCTCTCAATTTCTCCTTCCAATAAGGTAGAATCATCGGCTGGAATTACTTTGACGATTGATGCTATTAAGGGGCTCTCTGAAGTAACTGCTATGCTTGATGGAACTGTTTTGAAGGCGACAGAATCTTCTGAAGGAAAGTATACCATCGCTACAACCGCTCCACAAAAAGCTGGCGAATATGCGATTGATGTGACCGCAAAGACAGTAACGAATCAAACCACTACAAAAGAAAAAATTGCTACTTTGACTGTTACGGAAAAAGAAAAAACAGAAGAAAAGCCCGCTGCAACTCCTGCGTTCAAAAACGTAAAAGCCGAAACAGATGAGCATAAAGTAACATTTACATTTTCGGTAGAGAATGCGCCAGCAGATTTGGATGCATTTAAAATTTTCCATAATTCTGGATCAGTAGTTACACATTCAGCTTCCAAAATTTTGAAAGACGGAGTGTATTCTTGGTATATTGATTCTCTCACACCAGGACAATATACTTTCCAGATTCAAGGACAAAATGCGAGCGGAGCATTGATGGAAAACCTCAAATCAGAGCCGATTATGGCGACGATTGGAACGCTCGGATGTACCGTTTCTAATGTTGGAAAAATTTCTGTAAAAACAGATACGAGCAAGTCAGTACTTACTTGGGAGGCAGTTCCAGGAGCGAATGGTTATAATGTATACAAAATTGATGCGGAAGGAAAATATAACCTCGTAACACACGTAAAAGATCCTTCATATACATTGTATCTTTCTCAGGGGGCTATTACATATGATAATTTTGGCGTAAAAGCAACTTGTGGAGATAATACAGAATCGCAAGACTTCTCTGGTGCTTCTAAGGTTCAAACAGGCCCTGGAATGGTGGCTCTTGTGGTGATTGTTTCTGGATTTGTTGCCGCGATGGTACTTCGCCGTCGTGATGCATAATTTTTGTTTTTGACAAAATTGACAAAAACTCATATTTTTGTTTGACAATTTTGATATTTTTTATACAATACGCCTACTTTTGTGCGTAAAAGCCTATTTTTATTTGATTTTTTATTTATGCCTACTACAAAATCAGCAACGAAAGCCTTGAAGGTAAGCCAAAAAAAGCGTTCTCGTAACCGTCGTTTTTTGGAACTTCTTAAAGAAGCTACAAAGAAATTTGAAAAAGCTCAGGCTGAAGGAAATGCTACAGCTCTTACAGAAGCTCTTTCTCTCGTGTATTCTCGTATCGATACACTTGAAAAGAAAAATATTATTCATAAAAACAATGCAGCTCGCAAAAAATCTGCATTCGCTAAAGCACTAAAAAACAACGCATAATTTATGAGAAAAACAAGAAGTTTTCCCAAAAATAGAAAAGATGAGAAACGCATCAATGAGGCGATTACTGCACAAGAACTGGCAGTGATTTCTGATGATGGTGAATTTCTTGGAAAAATGTCTTTGTCGGACGCTCTTGCGACTGCAGAGTCTCACAACCTTGATTTGGTAGAAATGTGAGGTATGCAGGATGGTGTGCCGCTTGCGAAAATTATGGACTACGGAAAATATATTTTCAAGCAACAGAAACAGCAAGCACAGAATAAAAGCAATGCCAAAAAAACGGAACTCAAAACCATGAAGATTACTTATAAAATCGGTGATCATGATCTTGATGTTCGTCGCAAGCAAGCGGAAAAATGGGCGAAGGAAGGAAATCCAATGAAAGTTTTTCTTCAATTGCGTGGTCGCGAAAATCAGTATGAAGATATTGCTATTGAGAAGATTGAAGAATTTATCCAAAGTGTAGAAACTTTCTATAAAAAGGACGATAAATCCAAGCTTCAGAAGCAAGGAAACACCTTCAATATTATTCTTCATCCAAAAAAATAATTTTTTAATTTAACTTTTATGAAACTCAAAACACTTTCGAGCGCGAAAAAGCGAGTTCGCATCACAGGTACAGGGAAAGTTATGGTAGACAAAACTTGTAAGCGTCACCTTCTCTCTCAGAAATCAAAAAAAGCGAAAGGTCGCGATAAATACGGAAAAGTTCTTCCTGAAGCAAATATGAGAGCAGCGAAGGCATCTCTTCCATATGGTCTATAATTTTATTTCCTAACAATTTGATATTATGGCTCGTGTAAAACGCGGTGTGATGACACACAAACGACATAAAAATGTCCTTGCGCTTGCGAAGGGATATCGTCGTATGAATGGGAATGTATATTCTCGTGCAAAAAATGCAATCATGAAGGCTGGTCAGAATTCGTATGTTGGACGTCGTTTGAAAAAACGTCAGTTCCGTCGTCTTTGGACTGTTCGTTTGAACAATGCAGTTCGTCCACTTGGTACAAACTACTCAACTTTCATTCATAATCTTTACGTAAATAAAGTAAAATTGAACCGAAAAGTTCTTTCAAACTTGGCTATTGCTCATCCTCAGGTGTTCGAAGCAGTAGTAAAAACCGTTACAAAATAAAAAATTCCCTAATTGGGGATTTTTTATTACCCGTGCCCATATGTAACAAAGAAAATCAGGCTTTCTATTGGCTCATTTTCACGGAAAAAGAGATGAGTTTCTCCATTTTGAAACGAAAAATCTTTTATGTAATTCATATAATCTTTTTGAAAATCTCGTTCATCTGGGTTCTCTTCAAAAAATTCTTGTGAAAATAGTTCGCTTAATTTGGTTGTTGGAACAATGCATTGACCAACCATGCATTTTCATTCAATAATTTTTCACTCAAACAAATAAAAACCGCTGATTACAAGGTTTTCTTCATTCTCCTCTTCTCGAAAATTGCTCCGAGTTAAGAGAAAAATTTTGGTATTTTCGGAAATTTCTCGAGTATTGCTCACAAGTTGATTCTTCTCATTGATGAGAAAAATAAAAATTTCTGGAATTTTCGCACTTGGAGGCATATTTTCGAGACAAAGTTGCGTTGCGCTCGTGATATATGGTGACAATTTTTTCGGGATTTCTATAAAATCTCCCCATCTGCAACCATAAAAAATATTTTCTGAATCTGAAAATGCATTTTGAATCAATGAGATTAATTTGTGATTTTCAAAATATGTTGTATTTTCCAATTGGACGATATTGTGTGAAATATTTTTGGGAAATATATTTTCGTGAAACACTGAAAAATGGTTTTTTATCACAAAAAAGTAGATAAATCTCAACACAGAAAGAATCATGGAAAAAATTATAATATATTAATTATATCAAAAAACTGAAAACTCAAAAAAATCCCGATCGGGATTTTTTTATTTTTTCTTGAACATTTGTAAGCGAGAAGGGTCGCGCATGCTGTATTTTGCAACACTTTCGCTGACAGTACCATTTTCTATGAGTCGTTGTAGTGATTCATCCATTAGAATCATGTTGTCCTGTTTGCTGATCTCAATTGTTGAATAGAGATGTTGCGTATCACCGCGAATAATAAGATTTCTAATAGAATCGTTATTGAACATAATTTCACGAGCCACCACACGACCAGTCCCATCTGCTTTTGGAAGGAGTATTTGAGAAACAATCGCCCGCATCGTGAGGCCGAGTTGCATACGAATTTGATTTTGCATATCGGATGGGAATGATTGAATGATTCGATCCACTGTCTGCACTGTATCATTCGTATGAAGCGTTGAAAATACAATATGTCCCGTTTCTGCGAGCGTGATAGCTGCCTCAATCGTTGCAAGGTCGCGCATTTCACCAACCACCACAACGTCCGGATCTTCACGGAGAATGGAGCGAATCCCATTTGAAAAACTATCAAAATGTTTCCCAAGCTCGCGCTGATGAATGAGTGATAATTTATTTTTGTACACAAACTCCACTGGATCCTCCAATGTGATAATATGCCTACGACTTGTTCGGTTGATATATTCAAGCATAGTTGCCATTGTGGTGGATTTTCCTGATCCAGTCGGTCCTGTCACAAGAATAATTCCCTTACTTCCATTGGTAATATCTAACAGACTATTGGGAAGTGCAATTTCTGCTGGTTCTGGAATTTGTGATGGAATCGTACGAAGTGCAATTGTCATTCCATTGATTGTGTGAGAAATATTGACACGAAAACGCGTTCATTGGTGTTCAAATGACACATCGATTGTATGTTCCGCAAATGGTCGTCCAATAAGACTTTCGGCGATTGCGTGAATTTCTTCATCACTGATAACTCCATATTGAGCAACTGGCACGATTCCGCCAGTTTTGTTACGAATGTATGGCGGCTCATTGCTTCCGAGATGCAAATCCGAAATATTATTTTTGATAACCTCTTCAATGAGTGAAATGAATTTTGGATTCATAAGGGATTAGTTAGAAGTTGTGAATTTAAAAAGTTCAAGTGTAAGTTGTGGAATACTGAACAACAAAACATTATCCGTTGATTCGTAATCCAAAACATTGAGAGAAATGGTTTCCATAAAAACTTTCCCCGTTTTTTTATTTGTAAGGATGATTTGGAATTCTTTTGAGAAATTTTCGTTAAAATTGATATTGTTTTCGTGAATTTTGAGGTTAAACGAATTGCTGATTGTGTTCGTGTTATCGAGTGTTACCCAATTTGGCGCATTGCGCAACTCAATGTTAAAAGTGGCGATATCAAGCAATTTTCCATCTTTGCTGATAGGATTGAATGTGATATTATTCAAAAATTGTGCTGAATTTTGCGTTGTATTTTTTCGAACGATATTGATTTTGCTGTCTGGAAGTAAAAAAGTTGCCAAATGTACGATTTCATCGTCACTGAGGTGATTCGATTTATCGGTAATTTTCTGAATTTCATCAAGGCGATGTGCCGCGATAATTCTCTTGAATTGATCGTGAGAAATTTTGAGATTTGAACCAAATCCCATCATTACAAGCTGAGTTTTTGTTCGTTCTGGAAGATTTGGATATTTTTTCAAGAAATCATTCACAGAAGTCAAAAATTGCGTCCAATTTCCAATAGTTTTATCTCGTTTTTCGAATGAATTGAGAAATTTAATTTCTTCACCAAAAGCGCGATAATCCGTAAGAGAAAAATGTTTTTCAGTGGAATTATGAGACTGATTTTGTGAATTTTTGTTCTGATTTTTGATAAATTCTTCCACGAGACGACGCTGTGCTTCAAGGCGAGAATTATTTGAAATAAGTGGTGAAGTGTCGATATTTCCACAAGTTGTCGGGTTTGCATAGTCGCTCACAGGCTTATTCCAAAGCAAGCCTTGTTTCACGAACGCACAATGCAAAAATTTCCACATTTCCGAACTATCCATCTGCCAAGCTGTTCCGCGTATTACTGGCGCCGCAGAAAGTGTGATATTTTCTTCTGTTGTCTTTTTGTCTTCTACAAGCGGATTTTCGCCATCAAGCCCTTGTGCAGAAACCGCATTTGCAAAAATATTTGTCGCCATCAAAAGCGCAATTCCCGTTCCCAAAATTCGTTTTTTCATAAAAAAAGAAGAAAATTAAAATAACAATGGCAGTGTAGCACATTTTATTTCTTTTTGTCAAATATTTGTCAACTTTTTCTTTTTGACTTTTTCTGTTTTTCTTGTACACTTTCAAAAATATGAAAATAATTGTTTGACTCGGAAATCCGTGAAATCAATACCGCGAAACTCGGCACAATGTCGGGTTTTTGATGATGGATTTTTTATGCTCAGAATGGGATTTTTCTGATTTTTCGGATTCCAATTTTGAAGCACTGATAGCAGAAAAAAATATTGCTGGCGAAAAAATTTTGCTCGTCAAGCCGATGACTTTTATGAATCTTTCTGGAAATGCGGTTTCAAAAATTATGAATTTTTATAAAATTCCGATTGAAAATTTGCTTGTCATTTCTGATGATATTGATATGGAGTTTGGAAAAATTCGCCTTCGCGAAAAATGAAGTCATGGCGGTCAGAATGGTCTGCGCGATATTATCGCCAAACTCGGAACCGATGAATTTTCTCGCCTCAAAATTGGTATTGGTCGCAATGATCGATTATCGGTTTCGGATTGGGTTTTGTCCAAATTTTCGCTTGATGAAAAAAATATTTTGCAAACCGAAATTTTTCCAGAAGCGCTCGTGCGAGTGCAAGGTTTTTTAGAAAAATAATATGCGAATTGACAAATATATTGCTCAAACATACGGTTTTTCGCGCAATAAAGTTCAGCAATTTATTGACGCCGGTCTGATTTTAAAAAATAAAATCGCGATTTCGCGTGCGTCTGAAAAAATGATTGCCGAAGATGTGATCGAAATTTTGGAAAATCAAAAAATTCATTGGGTGTCGCGCAGTGCAGAAAAACTTCATGGATTTTTGGAGCATCATGATGAAATTCGCGCGAAAATTCAAAATGCGGAATGTCTTGATGTAGGGGCGTCCACGGGCGGATTTACGCAGATTTTGCTGGAAAATGGTGCTCAGCATATTGATGCGGTCGATGTAGGAACGCGGCAGCTCGCTGATGTCTTACGCCAAAATCCGCGCGTGACTTCGTGCGAAAATACCGATATCCGCGAATTTTCTACTCACAAAAAATACGATATTATCGTGTGTGACGCGTCATTTATTTCGTTGCAGAAAATTCTTTTGTCGATGAAAAATCTTTCGCAGAAAAATACGATTTTTATCATTCTTTTTAAACCGCAGTTTGAAGTGGGAAAGGATTATATCACGAAGTCGGGCGTTCCAAAAAATGAAAAAATTATTTTCGAAGCGATGGGAAATTTTGAAAAATTTTTGTGAGAAAATAATTTTGAAATTTTACAAAAAGAAAAATCCGTGCTCATTGGTGAGGCAGGTAATCAAGAATGGGTTTACGCGCTCAAAAATGCATAAAAATAAAATCCTCAAAAGAGGATTTTTTTAGTCTTGCCATTTTGGTACATTGTAATATGTGAGCAAATATGAGGCAATTTCTTTGTACAACGCAGCGGCAGTTTTTTCAGAGTCTCCGGAAGTTCGCGGCCGCTCAAGCATCACTACCATGACAAATTTTGGATTATAAGCCGGTGCATAGCCACCATATGAAGTCACAGTATGTCCAACTGCCTGATGGAAATAGAGATTCTCATAGGTTCCTTTGTATGGGATCTGAGAGGTCCCTGTTTTTCCAGCCATTGTGTAACCAGAAACGGCGCCCGCAGCTGCGTACCCATTTCTCACACCATCTACGAGCATTGCAGTAATGGTTTTAGAAGTTTCCTCTTTGATTACGCGACGTAGCTGAATCGGTACATTGTCAATTTTTTTGTTATTTGGATACGTGATCGATTCAACAATATATGGCTGCATATAGATTCCTCCATTTGCGAGGACATTGTACGCTGCGGCCATTTGAAGCATCGTGATACTAATACCCTGACCGAACGACATTGTAAAAAATTGCGCGCGCGACCAGCGGTCATATGGAGCAATTTGACTGAAAACCTCACCATCAATCGTGAGATCAGATTTTGAACCAAATCCAAAATTTCGAATATATGAGTCAAAAAGTGAGCGCCCGACTTTTTCAACGATGTCAATCATTCCGACATTACACGACCAGTTGAGAGCAGAAGTGTAGGTATGTCGCCCACCACAACGGGATTTTGAATAGTTGCTGATGACAGTTTTTGCACCTCCACCATAATCAAGTGTTACTGAGTTTTTATCATAATAACTCATATTCGGAGTAATTTCGCCCGTATCAAGCCCAATAGCAACAGTAATAGCCTTAAAAACCGAACCAGGTTCGTAGAGTGCAGAAATCACGCTATTTTGATAATTTCCTACCCCGTAGCCATTTTTGTATTTGAATTTTTGAATCGCATTATTATTGATTTCATCATCCGTGGCTTGTCGAAGTTTGACAAGCTTCCCATCAATATTGTGTGTGAGTGTTCCTTTTTCAGAATCCACCACAAACATCGGAAATCCGAACAAATCATATCCTGGTTTTGGATAATCAGCGTATTGTACGGGCTCAATTTCATGAACTTCTGTAAACTGATTTGGGTCATAACTTGGATAATTGACCATCGCGGTGATAGCGCCAGTTTTTGGATCAGTAACAATTACACTTCCGCGATTTGCTCGAAAATTTTTCACATTTTTTGCGAGAATTTTTGAAACTTCTTTTTGGATATTTCGGTCAATCGTGAGCGTGATATTGGCTCCATTTTGCCCAGAAATACTTCCAGTTGATGTATAATCGCGTAATGGACGGCCGCTACTATCTTTGGTGATGACTTGCTTTGGGGCTTCGCCTTGTAAATCTTTTTCAAAATACCCCTCTATCCCATATTGACCGACACCCTCGCCATTCACATATCCTGTAATTTGCCCCATCGCGCTTCATTCTGGGTAGTAACGTACGAGATTTGGTTCAATTTTTATAAACGGATAAATGGCGTACTCCAATAGTGCAGCTTCTTCGGCTGCCTTTTTTTCTTTGGTGTCAGAAACCTTAGAGCGCGCGTCAGCAATGGCTTGCTTGGTAGTTTCGCGATTTTTTTCAAGTGCATTTTCTACGAGGTCGTGCGTCGCAATATTCATTTTTCGAATAATTTCTAAATGTCGTTTTTGCTTGACTACAAACGCCGGTTTGATTTCATCGGCCGTTTTCCCAATAATTCCCGCCAATTTACTTGCCAAATCATCGCCATTCTGAACTTTTGTCGGATTCACATAAAGATTGTTCGATGCGAAAAAAAGTGCCGGATTGTTGAGATTATTAATTTGGTTGATAGCCTCGTCACTCAGATTTTCCGCCAAAAACATGCTTTCCACCGGAGTATTCATGCGTCACTTAATATATTCTGCGACGCGTTTTTTGAGTTCTTCATCACTCAGATTTTGTGTCGTTTTGAGTTCTTCGTTGCGCGTGTAGGATGCAATATTTTCGATACAATTGGCACGTGTTTCTTGTGAACAAAATTGTGTGACCACGGCTGTTCCAAGCAGATCAAGAAGTTTGGTTGTAGAGCCTGTCTGCACAGGGTCAATCGCGAGCGTTCCCAGATCCGTTGAAACCGCTACGGTTCCATGAAGTGAGGCATTGGAAGAGCTGATAGTTCCGCGAGAATCAGGGTTAGTGACAGTGGTTTTTTGATAATAATCCGCGAGATTTTTATAAAAATCGTGATTGAGAATCGTGAACGAAAAAAGCGCGGTCACCAAAATGAGCGAAAAACCCGCCAAAATATACCACATTTTCCCGATTCTATCAAGATTTTTGAAATATCGTCCCAGTCGGGAAAGATAGACTTCAATATTTTGTTTTGCCATATTTTAGAGATGATGGAGGTCAAAAAAATGAAACTGCGAAAGCGTTTTGAGTCGCGGCGTGCTGGAAAAAATTTTTATTGAAAATTGTTCAGAATCCGCTATGTGAGCGAGAAAATCCGTATATGCAATCCGTACAGGATAGTGAAAATACTCACCCGAAAAACTATCTTCTAAATACCAAATTTCATCATAACGACTCAGATTATACTGCAGAAGTCGCCGAGTTCAAATTATTATTTCACTTTTTTTATTATAAATATCAACAAATGCCTGCGCACGCTTTGTTTCGGTCATTTCGCTGGGATAAAATGTGATTTTTTTATCCAAAATTTCAGGATTTTTTTGAAAAAAATTTTCAAATCGCGCAAGCAAAATATCATCTGGTACGACAATGACGAGATTTTTTTTCAAAAATGGAACCAAAAGTTGCGGAGAAATAATTTCATTTTTGGAAATGAAAATTTCATTTTTGAGAATATTTTCTTCAATTTTCTTCAATTTTTCGAGTGGGAAATTGTATTTTTGCAAGCGTCGCAATGTCGGTTCATTTAAAAAAATTGCTAGCGCTTTGTGAATCGGAAGAATGTATTTCATCGCGAGGCGCTCAATAGTCCGAAGCTGATATGGTGCGAGAATCGGCTTAGGATCAATAATCGCCGAAATGCTTTTGATATCGAAGGTTTCCTCAGAGTTGTCACCACGAAAATTTGCAAATTTTCCGACGATAGCAACGCCAAAATTTTCATCATTTTTTTCAAAGTGGTTCTCAAAAACTTCAGCAACAACTCACAAAATATTTTTTTTACCATACGGAATCTCGACCAATTGTCCAGGAAAAATTTCCGAACGAAAAGAATCCCCCACAAAATATGTGAGGGGTTCGGTTGAAAAAGATGTGCCGTGCGGAATAATTTTTGCAAGCATATTAGAGTCCAAGAGTTTTTTTGATTTCGTCGGCTTTTTGTTCATCAAGTCGCGCTTGTTCGGCAGCGCGCGCTTCTTCTGTATAAATGTCTTTGAGTTGTTCCCATTCGTTCTGTGCCTTCACAACCAATCCTTTAATGATTTCGCCTTCCGTTGCGACCAATTTTCGGAATTCTACGCGCTCATCTTCAAATACTTTCATCAGTTCATCAATCTGAAATTGTGAAAGATTGGAAACGCTATCAATCACGCGCTTTTTTTCAAAAGTTGAAAGGGAAAGAGAATGTTCGAGCAAATCCAAAAATTTTACCTCATCAAAACTCGTAAGCGGATGAACACTCACGCGCTTCAAAAGATTTTCGTTTGAAGTTTTTTGTCGTGGAGTTTGAGCGTTTTGCTCGTTGTTTTGCTTATTTTCTGACATAGAAAAAATTATTTTTTACATTATATGTCAAATCAAAAAAATTTCAAATTTATGTGCGGAATTTTCTTTCGCTGACAAATTTTTCCACTTCTGCCCAAAGTGCGTCGTCAACATCAGCATTATTCCATACTACTTCCACATCTTCATCTTCGTCGAATTCATCGAACAATTTGTACAATTTGAGTGCAATCTCAAAATCTGTCACACTCGTATAATTTTTCGCACGATAGAAAAATGATGATTCCAAAATTTCGTAACCAAATGTTTCAAGTAATTTTTTGGTTTCCAACAGGTCCGTCGTTGCTGTCCAAATCGTAATATTTTCATTTTCGATTTCATAATCTTCGGCTGGTGTTTCAAAAATTTTTTCTTCAAAATCGTTGATATTTGCCGGACGAGAAATCACAATTTTTCCAACATAATCGAACATAAAATTGGAAACAGAGCCTGTTTCGCCGAGATTTCCACCAAATGCTGAGAAAATATGACGAATATTTGGTGCCGTGCGATTGCGATTATCAGAAAGCGCTCGCACAATCACGGCAATTCCGCCCGGTCCGTATCCTTCGTAGAAAATTTCTTCCACTTTTTTGGCGTCTTTGTCGAGCCCAGCACCACGCGCAATGGCACGATCAATTACATCAGCGGTTACACCTTCTTTTTTGGCGGTGTGAATTGCGTCCGCAAGTGAAGTATTAAGATTCGGATCGGCTCATTTTTCAGCCGCGAGTGCAATGAGCTTGGAGTGAATAGTATTAATTTTGGCTTTTGCCTTGGCATTTTTGTCTTTTTTGGCTGCCACAACTGGTCATCGTCCCATAATTTTTTAAAAAATAGAAAATAAAATCAGAAAATTTCCTCGTTTTGGTGGAGGAATTTTTGATGGGAAATGAAGAAAAAATCGTGATTGCATAGCGTAAATTATATCGATTTTTGAATTTTTGCAAATTTTTCAAAAAAGTTATTTGACAAATTATTTTATCTATTTATAATATTTTTGTTTTCAACAACAATCAGAAAGGGTTTTTATGCAACATTTGCATTACCTGGTAAAGTCTTATCAGAAAGATTTGGAAATTCCGGCAATTCCGGATTTTTCAAATGATGAAAGCATTGCTCGCGCGCTTTCAAAAATCGCGTTTCAGCAAAAATTTTGGTCGAGTTATCATGATTCTTTCAAAATTTTATTAGAAACAGAAAACGAGTGGAAAAAATGGCATTCGCTCAATAGTTTCGCAATAAATATTTCTCGCCATCCGCATCGTGATCGCATTATTCGATATCGTACGACTTCGTTTGATCAGATTTTTTTGGAAAATGTACAATCGCAATTTCTCGCAAAAATCTGGCCGACAGCAACTTTCTCGTTGTTTGATTTGGTTAAGGAATTGAGTGAAAATCGTGTATATTGGCAATTTCAAAAAATTGAAAAATTGGCTGAAATGCCGGTGATTTTTCCGCCGTACGAACGTGACCCGCAGTATCGAAAAAGTTTGAAAAAACTTGTGCGAACCTATCGCGCGCGATATATGGATTTTGTTCGCCGACTCAATGAAAAATCTGATATTTCGTTTGATTTGTGTTGAGTTTTTTAAAACCCTTGCTTTTGAGTGAGGGTTTTCTTTTTAAAATTTTTATTTGCAATTTTTATTCTTCTCTTAAAATATATTTGTTCCACCTGGTAAAATATTTTTCAAAATTTTAAAAGGAGAAAAAATGGAAAAAATACTGTTTTTTGTGCAGTTCCAGAGCGCGAGAATGCAACGATCGTCGTTTGTGAACTTTGTGCGAAATGAGCCAAAATTGTTGCCCGTCAATATCGCACCAAAACGAGATGATACCATCATCCGCGAGATTGGCGATCAACAAGCCATTTGGAAAAAATTTCTCAAAGAAAGTTCTGTGGCGCGCACTCATTCAAATCCAGAAAAAAATAATTTTTCGCTGCATATTTTGGAGGCGATAAATATATTTCCTAATGAGTGGTTCGAATGTGAAATTCCGCGAATTTTGGCCGTACAATTCAAGTCGAATGATGACTGTGATGAGACGCAGAAAAAATTCGAATGATACGCGCATAATTATGAAATTTTTCTGCAAAATATGCTGTATACTTTGCGCTCAGTTGATGATTATTGTGCGGATATGGCTCTTTCGGAAGAGTCGCGTCGACCGTATTGGTCAGAATATCATCACAAAAAATTCCAAAAATTGATCTCGTCTGATATTTGAAAGGAGGAAATATGACTCCCACGCGCGTGAGGGTTTTCTTTTTTAATATAAAAAATTAAAAAAGAGCTTCACAGAGAAACTCTTTTTGAATATAAAATGGTGCAATCGACAGGACTCGAACCTGTGACCTCCTCCTTCGCAGGGAGGCGTTCTAATCCAACTGAACTACGACTGCAGGTGCAACGAGTATAATGATTTTTTTAAAAAATCAAGTTTTTTTATGAATTTCGTGGCATTCCGTAAAAATCAAACCCTTTCGCGTCAGTCATGGACTTGGTAATATAATTTTTTTTCTTTCATTTTTTGAAAAAACCGCGTTCGTCGATGATTCCCATTTCGATCAATTGTTCAATATTTTTGGTCGGCAATTTTTTCTTGGGAAAAGATTGTTTGTTTTCGAGATAGCGTTTGCGTTTTTTGAAAGAAGTATTGGCGCGAATTTGTTTGTTTTCATTCCCAGTAAAAACGGCCGCGGCTTTTTTCTTGTTTTTTGCAAGTTTTCGAGCGGCTGCCTGTTTTTTGACGAGTCGTGCGGAAAGTCCGTGGGAATTTGCCATAAATAATTTTTAAAATCTGGAGCGGGGGACCGGGTTCGAACCGGCACACCCAAGGGTTGAAGCCTTAGTACACTCACTCTTTTATGTTACCCCCGCGAATGCTCCTGCATTGTATAAAATTTTCCAAAAAAGTCAAAAGAAATCGCTTCAAATCAACATTTTTCACTTTTCTGAGAAAAAAGTATAAAATTTTTTGACATTTCAAGAAATTTCTGATAGTATACTTTTGAGCTACGGGAAATAACTTTCCGACATTAGTAGCAGCATGATTTTCATGCAATATATTTTTTATTTTTTTATTTTTCTCTTATGAAAAAATTTTCTGCTCGCAAGGGGTTCACTCTTGTAGAACTTATGATCGTAATTGCGATTATCGGTATTTTGGCTGCGGTTCTTTATCCATCTCTTATGGGTTATCTAGAACGTACTCGTGATACTAACCGCCAGCAAGCAATGAATCAGGTAGGTACTGCTCTCGGTACATACTTCGCTGATATGAATGCTTATCCAACTCAGGGTAGTGGTAGTGATAAATGTCTTGACGACATTAAAAATGACCTTGAAGGTGCAGGAAAGGCAGTTCAGTATCTTAAAACTCTTCCAAAAGATCCAAAAGCTGCTTCTAACAAGATCGGAAATTGTGCATCAGGATACGCTTACTTCAACCTCAAAGACACTTCTGCTTATATGGTAGGTGCGAAGATGGAAGTAGTAACTAATGGTAACATGGCTCTTGATACTCTTCCAACAGGTGTAACTGGAAAAGCAACATTTAACGATTTGATGGGTAATCCTACTCAGAAAACTGTAGCTGATGCTCAGGGAGGTCTTCTTGAAAAACCAGAACTTGCAAAAATGGATGCTGGAAAATTCTCAGTATTTGCTAACTTCTCTCGTTAAAAAAATCCCCAGACGGGGGATTTTTTCTTTTTCAAAAAAAATTTGACATTTGCAAGAAAATTCATATATTTACTGCACTTCGGCGGGGTAGCTCAGTGGTAGAGCAGAGGCCTGAAAAGCCTTGTGTCGGTAGTTCGATTCTACTCCTCGCCACCATTTCGAATATTTAAGACGCTTTCGGGCGTTTTCTTTTTGAAAATTTTTGAATATTTGAGGAAAATTTTTTTGAGAAAATTTTGCTTTTTCCTGAAAAAATATATAATATCGGCGAGTCCGCATAGCTCAGTGGAAGAGCAGTGGCCTTCTAAGCCAAAGGTCGTAGGTTCGATCCCTACTGCGGATACCATTCACGAAACAATAAGATGTTATTGTACGATTACTATGATTGTACTTTAACATCTTTTTATTTTTATTCGAAAAGGCGACCCTACCCTTTACAGTCGGAATAAACAGAAAACTGACCGAGTGGTTCAAACAATGAATTGAACGGATAGATGAGGCAACGAATTTTTGAAATTTGAAAAATAAAATGCAAGAAAAAGCAAAAAATATCAAAAAATATTTCTACTTTCGTAGATTCTTTAAAAAAAATTAAAATAATCAAAAAATCCTCAATTATTCTCTGAACTTTAGCAAAAAAGAACGAATAAAATGAGGATTTGGAAAATCTAAAAAGCAAAAATCCGAAAAGGATTTTTTATTTCTTAAAAGTACTTTTAGGGTACTCAAAACTTGCGAAAATGCAAGTTTTTTTATTGCTAAAATTTTCGTATGAAAACTTTTATTTCTCTTTTTGTTCTTTTTGTTCTCTCGCAGGTTACTGCGAACAATATAAATGAAGCATTATTTTTTGCTTTGTTTTTGTCTTTTTTTCTTGTTTTCGCTTCTTACCGATGGGCGGTTGAAGCCAAAAAAGAAGAAGAAAAACGCAAAAAATATATGTACAACTTCGATTTATAATTTTACTTGCCCCGCCTAAAAACGGGGCTTTATTTTACAGAAAATGTACGATCCAGCTGATGAACTTATTCGCTTCGAGGAATGGAACGAGGCAATAAATGAGCGAGAGGCTCGTGATGATGCTGAGGCCTGCGATATGGTTGATGCACTTATGCAATGAGACTTTGAATAGTCTTTTTATTTTTTTTATAAATTTTTTATGACAACAGAAATTACTCTTATTGATCTTTATTCTCCTGCTACTATTGAGCTGCGGGAAGCAAAGAAGAAAGAATTGGAAGAACTCAATTCTGGAGCACAAAAGGTGCTTGAAGTTGAAATTATCGACAATAAAACAAAGGATATTGTTCATAACGAGCAAATGAAGCTCAAAAATGCACGAGTAGAAATCGAAAAGGCTCGAAAGGATTTCACTAAAAATCTTGATGAACAGAAAAAAGAAGCAATAAATATTGAGCGAAATCTTATCGGAATTATTGCTGAAACTGAGGAAAAATTAAAAACTAAAAAAGAAATATATGAAGCTAAAATCAAGGCGGAAAAAGAAGCAGAAGAAGCACGCAAACAACAAGCCATCGCCGACCGCACAATGCGACTCGCCAAATATAGTGCGCAGTATGATACGCTCGCTCACTCGCCGAATGTGATGAGCGATGAAAAATTTGATGCACTTATTGCACAACTTGAAGCAGAATATCAAGAAAAGGAACGAATTCGTATTGAAGAAGAAAAACGAATAGCCGAGGAAAAAGCGCGATTTGAAGAAGAACAACGAAAATTCAAAGAAGAACAGGAACGCAAGCAAGCCATCGAAAATATCAAAGGAAAAATGATGGCAAGTACATCGATGAGCGAACTTGAACACTTCGTGGCCTATGCAAAAAATAATTTTGCCGAATATTTTTCAGAATTTGAACTCACAATCGAAACAAAAAAGAGCGCGCTTGAAGTTTTGGAAGCGCAACGAAAAATTGAGGAAGAAAAACGAAAGATAGAAGAAGAAAAACAACGAGCCGAAGCAGAACGAAAAAGAATTGAGGAAGAAAAAAAGCGAGAGGAAGAACTCAAAAAGGCTCGTGAAGAAGCAGAAGCAAAAGCCAAGGCGGAAGCCGAAGCACAAAAAATCCGTGAAGAGCAAGAACGCGCAGAACGCGAAGCACGGGAAAAAGCCGAAGCCGAGGCAAGAAAAGCCAAAGAAGAGGCAGAGCTTCGAGCCCGCGAACGATATAAAAAATTCTTGGAAGAAATCGGATTGACCGAAGAAAATAAGCACGAATTTACTTTCATTGATACAGACGAGGGGCGAAAATTCTATAAATTCGTTGGTTTGTACTCAAAATAATTTTTAATCTCACTATTCAATATGACTACCGCTATTACTACCATTGAAGATCTCAAAAAAAATCTTGTTTCTGAGCATATGAAGACGCTCAATAACTTTTTCTCGAATGATGAAAAGAAGACGCTCAAATTTTTATCCGCTGTGGCGTATTGTGCACAGAGTACACCAAAGCTCTTGGAATGTTCTCAGGCAACGATTATTTCCGCATTTATGAAATGCGCAGAATACAATCTTTTCCCCAGTTCTGTAAGTGGAGAAGCATACATCCTACCGTATTCGAACAAAGGAAAGATGGAAGCACAGTTCCAACTTGGCTACCAAGGAATTATCACATTGCTGTATCGCGCTGGCGTTCAGTCTATATACACTGACATTGTGCGTAAGAATGATGAGTTTTGAGTATATGGAGGGCTGGAGCCACGAATCGAACACAAATACGCTCTGGAAGCTCGCGGAGAACCTGTATGAGTCTATGTGGTCGCAACGATCAATGGCGAGAAAATTTGGAAATATATGGCAAAGGATGAGGTGCTTGCATTCAAAAAATTTTCCAAGTCTGCCAATGGTCAATATGGTGACAAATATTCGCCTTGGAACCCTGAAAATGATCCAGAACTCAACATGTGGAGGAAAACAGCAATTAAGCAACTTTCGAAAATTCTTCCAAAAAATGAGGAAATATATAAAGTGCTTGATTCTGATAACTCTGATGGAGATATCAAGGAATACCAAGAACGAGAATTATTGGAACATTCAAAAAGACCGAGTGAAGCAAGTGTTGCTGACTTATTGAAGCCAGCAGAAAAACCAATGGAAGAAACTGCTAAAAAAGTTGAAAATACTTCTATAACTGATATGCCAAATGAATAATATTAGTATTTCTGATGCCCCACAAGGCACAGAAGAGTGGCTCAAAGCTCGTGCAGGAAAAATAACTTGAACACGGCTCAAAACAGTCGTAACAAGTAAAACATCCACAAAAACAGAGCTTATATACGAACTGCTGGCAGAAAAACTCGCCCCACTTCCTGAGGTATACCAAAGTTGATGGATGGAGCGAGGACATCGAGTTGAGGAGGTTGTGAAGAAGCTTCTTAAAGAGGAAAAAATCGAGAGTGTTGGATTTATATCTCGCACGGATATTGACTGGATTGGAATATCTCCCGATGGTATCATTCGTAACGAGGAAGGAAAGATTATTAAAGCTATTGAAGTCAAAGCTCCAAGCCCCAAAATTTTTGTAAAATATTTTTTGTCAGATAAAATCCCTGATGAATATTTTTGGCAAGTGGTCCACTATTTTATTATTTTAGAAGATCTTAAAGAACTTGATTTTATTGCCTACAACCCTGATTTTTATGCGGAAAAAATTCGTATGAAAAAAATTCTTGTTACTCGTGAGGAGCTACAAGAATCAATTCAATTAGCTAAAAACTGCCTTGCTGAATTTTATGCTGAATATGATAAAATGGCACAAAAATTTATTGAAAAATCCGAAAACAATTAACCCCATTTTTAGGGGTTTTATTTTTTTAAAATCTCAAAAAATGAATTCAAATAAAAAATATGGATATATTTACATCCCTGAACCAAGAAGAAAAATTAAGCCCCTAAAATTCATGATGCAAAAAGAAGGAAAAACAGCAATTATAGATTTCTGTGAAGCAATGGATGAAAGTTATAATAATTTAATCCAAACCTTCTATCGAAATAAATCACGGGAAAGTATCGTGAATAGGATTATTTCAAAGGCAAATAAACATTTCTGATGGAATCTGAAAGCAACAGATTTTGAAGAAATTGAAAAATAAATACAAAAAATTCTCTTTTCTATAACAGAAAATTTTTTATGCAAAAACTATGACTAAAAAAGTAAATTATTTTTCTCATGATTTCTCAGCGAGAAATGATGCAAAAATTATTAGCCTGCGACGAAAGGCTGGAATGGAAGGATTTGGAATTTTTTGGGCGCTCGTCGAAATGCTCTACGAGAATTGATGAGAGCTCGCTTGCGACGATGAAAGTCTTGAAAATCTTGCATATGAGTGGCGATGTGAAGTTGAAAAAATCAAAATCGTGATTTTTGATTGTAATCTGTTTGTCGTTAATTGAGAAAAATTTTA
>CALHQS010000075.1 GCA_938036655.1 uncultured Candidatus Altimarinota bacterium | reverse complement strand
AAGAGATGAGAAAGAAAAAACCATAGAAGAGAATTATTTCTTCTATGGTAGCAAAGTTGAGAATTTTTTTCAACAATATGATATTTTATGAAAAATTTTCGCTTGACAAAAAATTTTTATTATGTTCAATTTTTATTGAACCACGACAACGACCTTTGGTTCTTTTCCGATTTCGCGAAGAATCACATCACCCACTTTTCGTTCAATAAATCGTGCGAACGCATCAGCATCCTTGAAACGAGAAAGATCCTGCAAAACATGACGAATCGCTTCATCAAGATTTTTTTCAAGGCCAGGAACCTGTGAAACAGCCGGCAAGCCAACACTATCATACTTGATATGATATCCACCAGATTTTTTGGAAATTGCGACTACAATAACCCCCTGTGTAGAAATCTGGAATCGATCGTGCAATTCTTTTTCACCAGTATACCCTACCATTCGCCCATCCACAGTGATGAGTTTTTTGGAAACATATTGATCCGTTTCTCGCATTCCATCTTTTGTGAATTCAAGCAATTTTCCGTTTTTCAAAATAGGAACATGAGATTTTTTGTATCCCAATTCGTAAGCATTTCGCGCGTTTCCACGAAGCATGTGCGGATATCCATAGATCGGAATATAAAATTCTGGATTGAGAAGGCGAATCATTTTTTTGGTATCTTCTTCACGAGCATGTCCACCAGCATGAATTTCTGATTCTTTATAGTGATGCACGCGTGGACCTTGCTGGGTAATCAGATCAAAAAGCCCCTGCACTGCACGCTCATTTCCTGGAATCACCGATGACGAAAAAATAATCGTATCATCAGGCTTAAGGTATGTATCACGAGACTCTCCCGTTACAATACGCATAAGCGCCGCATAGCGCTCACCCTGCGCACCAGTACAACAAATTGTCACCTGATTATCTGGTAATTTATTCGCGTCCGCCATAGAAATAATCGTCCCTGGCTTTGGTCGTACATATCCGAGTTTAATCGCGATATCAATATAATTATTCATCGAGCGCCCCATCAAAACCACTTTTCGGCCAAATTTTTCAGAAGTAGCAATAATAAGCATCACACGATCAATAATCGACGAAAATGTTGCTGTAATCACACGAGCGGGCGCTTTTTCAAAAATTTCTTCCATCGAATGAATAACTTCCGATTCTGAAATTGAGGACCCAATCAAATGCGCATTCGTTGAGTCTGAGAAAAGGCCACGAACGCCGCGCTTTCCGAGCGCCTCAAGCCAATCATAATTGGTAGAAGGGCGATGTGGAAGCGGATTCTGGTCAAATTTCCAATCACCTGTATGAACAAATCGTCCCACTGGTGTTTCAATCAAAAGCCCAAGAGAATCAGGGATTGAATGATCTACCACAAACGGCGTTACCTGAAAATGCTTTCCAATCTGCACTGGACGATAGCGCACATATTCAATCATTTTAGAAAGTGGTGCTTTCATATCAGTTTGCTTGAGTTTGATAAGTTCATATGCCATCGCTGGGGAGTAAATCGGCGTGTCACGCCCAAGTTGTTCCATCAGATGAAATACCCCACCAATATGGTCGATATGCCCGTGTGTGATACAGACACCTACCACTTTTTTTCCTTTACAATAAGACAAATCAGGAATGGTATTATTGATACCGAGCTGATACTGATCAGCAAACTGAAGCCCCATATCCACGATGAGTAATTCGTCTTCGTATTCAAAGCCCATACAATTGAGCCCCACTTGCTCCACTCCACCGAACGGAATCACTCGCAACGTCTCTTTTTCAAGCGGTTTTGCGCGTTCCTCTACTGGATGAAGAAATTTTTTGAGAGCCTGTGTTGGTGTCAAAAATGGGAATGATTTTCGTGGACGGAAGCTATCTTCAAAAACGAAAGAATCCCCCGGCTTGAGATGAGAATTCGTGTGAAGTTTTTTTCCAGAATTGAAAAAATTTCTGAAATTTTTCTTTTCGCCATTTTTTTGCGAAAATTTCTTGTCAGGATTGCGCGAATGATTCGGCCGCTTTTCCTGATTTTTTAGATTTTTTTCTTGCATATATTAAAAATTAGAAATATTTTTTTCGATAATTATTGGCATGATGATTGGCGTTCTGCCTGTCAGAACAAAACACAATTTCCCGATTTCGCGCCTGAGAATCTGCACGAGGCCTCCACGATCAATCGCTGGATTTTCCGCAATCGTCTGCTCGTAGAGAATTCGCACAGACTTGATGATTTCTTTATGAATTTTCATCATTTCATGCGCGTGTACAAAACCACGAGAATCAATGAAAATATGCCCAGAAATCGCTCGCATCTGCACATCTTCCTCAATCGTAAAAGTCACAACGCCCGACTCGGCAAGATTTTTTCGATCAGAAAGCACATATCAAGCTATTGTTCCAACCGATTTTTCATCAATATAAAATGTATCAAAACTGAATTTCATCGTGCGTTTTTCAAAATTTTCGTTGACAAAAGCAAGAATCTCTCCGACCGAAAAATTTTGTTGCCCGATTTCAAGATTTTTTGAAATCACAAAATCCGCATTGGCGACAGGAGAAAAATTTTCTACAATTGGCAATTTTTCATAACCAAAAATCGTGTTTCCGGAACGAAATCCGAGCATTTTATTATTGCCACTTTTTGCAATAACGAATTCAAGCGCTCCAATCTTCCTTTCAGAAAAATCCTCAGAAAACATCTCAAAAAAGCGTATTTTATCGTATTTTTGAGTACCTGAAATATTATTACGAATTTTTGCAATAAGGTTTTTTGTTGCAAAAATTGGCGGAAAGTCGAGATTTTCGAGAATGAGAAGCACGCGAGTGATATCGATATTTTCGTCGAGCAAAATCCATGCGTGCAATCGAGATTTTTCAGAAAATGACAGACGAATATCTGGAAAAGTTGGATATTTTTTCCCAGATTCAGAATATTCGCCAAATCCCGTTCCAATAAGCACGGAAGTCTCATCTTTTTTGAGCAAAATCATCGGATCAGTACTCTGATTCGCAAGAACCACCTGACGAATTGATGATTTTTTTTCTTCATTCACCAAGAATGACGGCTTCATCGAGCCGAGCAAATTTTTGAGAGAATTTTCGACAGAAATCTCTTCCAGAAAGAATTTTTCTGAATGAGATTTTTTATTTTTCTCTCACGAATTTTTGGCGGAAATATCAATATTTTCTGAATTTTTATCACGAGAATTTTCAGTAAAAGAATTATTTCCAAAGCCAAAATTTTCGCTTTCTTGAAATATTGAACCCATACAATCAAAATAAAATTGGGTGAAAAACGAGAAATGTAGTATATAAAAACTCTTTCTACGAGTGAGGTCAAGCCCCGAAAAGTAGAAAGAGTATACACATTATCCAAGAAAATTCAAGTAATTTTGAAAAAGAATCGGAATTTTGGTGGTATCCCAGAGATAGTCTGGCGCTTGCGTAAGCGAAAAATCCGTTCATTGAAATTCTCCTCGTGTAAAAACATAATCCGCAAAAAATAAATATTTTTGACGAAGTGCTTCATTTTTCATTGCACGATCCAAAAAATTATTGTTGTGAAATACATACCACACAAAACTTTCCGCAAAATCTTCGTACTGATTGGTCGCCGCATATCCAGAAATAAAATCCGAAAGCGAAGCTCAGGCGTGTTTTGTTTTCATGGATTGCCAAGAAATTTTATAAAAATCCTTGGACGGATCAGGAAAATTCTGAGTCGCACGCAAAAAATAAATATCTACTACATGGGCAAGTTCATGCGTAAAAAGCTTGATAAATTCTGTATCATTGGTGACTTGTGCAGAAATCTTCATCTCTTTTCCACGAAGTTGTCCGCGCGGTTCTTTTTGATTGGCATCAAGAAAAATCGACAATCCCGTATACAGAAACGGGAAAAATTTCGATCCCATAGTGCGCTTCATCAGGTCAATCTGACGATTCACGATGATTGGTTCGCCATTGGCCACAATTTTGGCACCAGAAAATTCTGTCGTCTGTGCAAAAATTTGAGAAAAATTCGCAAAAACAACAGAAAAAATAAGCAAAAATGTAGTAAATTTTTTCAAAAGTTTTGTTCACATATTCTATCCAACAGCTCCATAAATAATCGCCAAAACCGCATTGACAAGCGGAAATGAAACCAGTGCCACAATCAGCCCGATGAGCGCAAAAATCGCCGTATCTTTCGCAGTTTTGAGACGTTCGCCGTCGCCATAAGCAGTCGTATACATCACGCCAGAAACTACGAGCGCCATCACCGCAAAAAGCGCTCCATATCGCATAAATCCAGACGCAAGCTCCAGAACACGTTCACGAAAATTATCTTTTCCATCTGCTGAATTGATGGAATTATTTTCAATCGAAATTCCGCTCGTTCCACTCGCACAATCACGCAAATTTCCCACAATCGTATCAATCCGCTGAGAACCAGCCTCCGTTGTCACACGACAATTTGTCTGCGCTGCCAAAGTGGTCCATGGGAAGAGCAATATCATCACAAGAATCAATATTTTAAAAATTTTCATATTAACCAATATTAAGCCGAGAAATAAGAGAAATCACGAAAGCCGAGAGCATAATCGTTATAATCGCAATAATCGAGTACAAAACTGCCGTCCAGGCCTGTTTCATCTTGGCTTCGTCACCATCAGCCGTGAACAAATCGTACGCAATGTACAGCCCACAACCAACCGCTACAAGCGGCAAAATCACTTGCAACAAAATTTTCTGAATAAACGCCAAAAAATGAATCATCGCATTTTTCCCATCAACCGGAATATCAATGGATTCTTTCGGTGGATCCACCTGAAATCGTTGAAGTTTACTTTTTTCGGCGCTAGAAATTTTTTCAAGTGTTGAACGCTCTTTAGAAGAATTATCAGATTGCGCATTAGTCAAATTGGTTGTTGCCAAAAAAACTGACACCAAAGCCAAAATCGCACACGAGATTTTGAGGAAAAATTTTTTCATAAATTATTTGAAGGAAAGATTGGAAACAATTTGAACGATGAGAAACGCACCACCAGCGAGACCTACACCAACAAGCGCATAAATCAAAATATTTCGCGCTTCGTCGAATTTTTGTTCGTTTCCGACAGAAAGAAACATTTGAATTCCGGCCCAAGTCGCCGCAATAATTGCCAAAACAGCCGTAATCCCAATCACATAAGCGATAATATTTGGCAAAACACCGAGCACATCACTCGCCTCAGTTGTCTGCCCAGCACCACTCGGAGCACCAGGAAGTTGTCCTGTTGGAGAAATTACTTGTGGAGCCGCAAATGCCATCATCGGCACAAAAGCTGCGAACAAAGCGAAAAATGAATTTTGAAAAATTTTTTTCATACTAGTTTTTTTGAAAATTTTGAAATTATGAGAAAAAACTCGCAATCACCGAGATAATCACCCACGAAAGAAACGCGACAAGAATCGCAATAAGATTATATTTGATAATATTTTTCGCGCGGCCAGCAAACTCACCATCCGAAAACGAAAAAATATAAAAATATCCAGCGATGATGAGCGCCACACCAGCAAGCAACGGAATAATCGTAAGGAGCAGATTGGAAATTGAATTCATAATTCCTAAAAAAAGCCCTTTCCAGCCTGTTTGTGCTGGACGATTATTTGCAGAATCTGAAGTTTTCACGCCGTGATCAATCGGATCAAGTTGCGACAAATCAATTCGAAAAGATCCGCTTCCAAAGTCCATGGATTGTTGGGCAAAAATTTCAGAATTGGAAAACGAAAAAATCGCTACAAACGCCAAAAATGCGAGCAAAATTTGATGTCACAATGTCCGAAAAAATCGTGATTTCATAAAGAAAAATTTATATTTCGTGTTTATGCTATCACAATTTTTGAAAAAAAGCAAACATTAGAATTGCAAAAAATCAATTTTCCGTTACAATGAAGGCCAATTTTATTTTTTTGAATATGAATTCAGTACTTATTGCCATCATTGTTGTGGGACTTATCCTTATTACTCTCGTTATGCTTCAATCAAAAGGAACAGGACTTTCTATCGTTCCTGGTGCAAATGATTTTGGAAAATTTGAACGACGCGGACCAGAAAAAACGCTTCATGTCATCACAATTTCTCTCGTTGTGATTTTTATTGCATTGTGCATTGGATACTACTTTTTCGCATAATTTTGCAGAAATTATTTTCTAAAAATTAAATCATGAAATCCTTCCTACAATACCGAAAAACAGCGCTTCTTGTGTGTGCGGTTTTATGTAGTTTTTTTGTCGTGCATTTGGTAGGTGCGTATATTTATAGTGGCGGAAAATATGTTGGACTCCCTGGTGGTGGCGTTTCTGTGGGGGTTGTTTCTGACTCACGCCCAAAACCGCTCAATCCACTTTTATACGGAAATGGAGAGATCGATGACATGCTCTATAAACTTCTTTTCCGAAGCCTTATTCGCTACAATCCAGCAACAGAAATTTATGAGTGAGATCTGGCGTATTGTGATATCAAAAATATCTCTGAAATCACTTGTAAACTTACGGAAGACGCTATTTGGTCAGATGGAACCAAGGTGACAACCGAAGATGTCATAGCAACTTTCGATGCCTTCAAAGAGCATGCGACCATTAGTGCCATGAAAACAGTTTTTGCGAATGCAAAGGTAAAATCTGGCGATGATAATACGATTATTATCACTTCTTCAAACAAAAATTACAATATTATTGAAGCGCTTTCGTATCCGATTATTCGAAGTGATGTGATTGATCAAATCAAAAATAATCGCCTCAAAAAGGAAAGTTATATCACTTCTGGGCCATTTATTTTTGAAGATGAAACGGACGATAGCGAATATAACTATCACAATATCATTCTCGCCAAAAATCCAAATTATCAAAAAACCGTTTGGCTCAACAATTTCCGTCTCAAAATTTTCCCAGATTTGGCGACACTTCAGCGCGGAATTTCTGTCGTAGAAATCGTGATTCCGCCACTTTCTCAGGAAAATCTCAACCTCTCAGCGAGTTTCAAAAAAATTGATGTGAGAAATTACGAATTTTATGGAAATTTCTTGAATACTGACCGAATTGATCCAAATTTGCGTGCGATTTTGGTAAATTATTTATCAGCGCGTTTCAAAGAAAATGGACCAGAGGTTGCTGGGCAAATTCCGACACAATCTATCTTTTTGAGTGGTGCGAGCATAACAGGAAAAACAGATCTTCCAATGAGTCTTCAAGACTTCATGAATGACAAGGGTTACAAGAAAAAATGATCTCTTCTCAACGATGTATACGCAATTGAGACCACCCTCACGAGTGGTGCCAAAATTCCAAAAATGCAGTATTTCCGAAATGGAAATGGATACGCGATCCTTTATAGTGATGATCCGGCTGGCGAAATCAGCCTCAATGGTGTTGTGCCAAATGCCACAACTTCCGTAACGATTAATGGCTATACTTTGCAGGAATATTCTGTCGGAAGCACGACTTTTGTATACAAGATTTCGACGGCACTCGGAACCATCAAGGACGGGAAAAATACCTACAATCTCGAACTAACGCAAAAAGATGGATCGGTTTTGAAAGAAACGCTCACGATTTATCATACAACAGATAAAGCAAAAATGGAAGAATACAAACAATCCGTTGATGCTGAACTCCTTGCTGAGCTCAATAGTGAAGAAAAAATCACAGAACGAGAGACTGCAAAACAAGAAAAAATCGCACAAATCCAAGCACTGGAAGACAATTTGTACTACAATGCTGACTATGAGCCATTTTCTCTCAAACTTACATTTGTCTCGGATCGCGAAGCATCGCTTACATATGCAGACTTCACGATTTCATCACTCCGACAGCTGGGAATTGTTGTAGAGGCAGATCCTATTGATACTAAGGCACTCAACGCCATGATCAAATCTGGAACGAAAAGCTATGATATGATCATTGTGGGAGTTCGTTCGCCAAATACGATTGCTGATTTGGGAACTGCGTTTTTCTCATCAGAAAGCGGAAATCCAAATTTTTCAAATATTACAAGCAAAAATTTTGTAGATAATTTCAAAGAACTCAAAAATACCGCTGACAAAGGTGCAGCTGATGAGCTCAAACAAAAAATTATTGATTTTATGAATCAGCAAAATTTTTATCTGCCGATTTCTCAGCCAGTTCACAAAATCTATATGCATATGGATATCAAAGGAATGCATATGCCCGATATTATTCCAAATATTGGGTCGCTCGCATACGTCTTTGATGTCTTGAGTAAACGCGAAGAGTATCAGAAAAATACCGAAGGAAAAAATATTTCAGGATTTTTCTCTTGGTTCGCAGAAACTCTTTCTCCTCAAAAAAACTAATGAAAGAAAAAATTGTTCAAAATGCCTGGGGACTTGTAAGCCAATTTCATTCCTTAAAAAAGCTCAACTTTTTGCCATCAGCTTTTGGAATGATTTGGCTTTTAATGATTTTGGTATATCAGGTGACATTTGCGCTCGCAACATCGTTCAATAAAACTGATGATGTCTGGAATTTTCTCAAACACTTGCCGAATGAGCCGTATTTTATTTCGCTTGTTATCGGAGTGGTGCTGATTTTTGTGTTTTATAGCCTCCTAAATCCGATCGCAAAAGGCGGAATGATTCACATGATGCACACATATCGCCAGAATAATGGCGAAAAATTCCATCGCTCGTGGCAAGGATTTTTCGACGGCCTTTCGCATTTTTTGCCAATTTTTGAAGTACAAAATATCACAGCCATTTTTGCGCCGCTCACCATCATCACTTTTACGATTTTTTTGTTTCGCATCACCGATTCTGGGCTTCATAGCCTGATCGGAATAGCGATGGGCGTGTATTTTTTATTCGCGTTTTTGCTCAACATGTGTTTTGCATACGCGCCATTTTTCATTGTTTTTGAAGGAAAAAAGGCTCGTCAGGCACTTTCAAGTTCAACGGCAATGGCGGTGGGAAATATTAATATCACAACAAGGCTTTATTTCACAAATATCCTCCTCTATATGCGAGTTTTGTTCATTGGTGCACTATTTTTGCTAATGCCATTCGTCATTTCGAGTGCGCTCGCATATTTCACTATCATCAGCGTCAAAATTATTTTTCTTGTGATTTTCTCATTAATTTCGACCGTTCTGTTTGTTTTCATCGTATATCTCAACTCTGTTTTAGAAATTTTCATTTTGGCAGTTTGGTACGAAGCGTATCTTGCTTGCAAGGAAGAAATGGCCTTGCATCAAGAATAATCCCTTTGGGGATTTTTATTTTTCAAAAAAATTTGACAAAAAAATATTTTTGGAATATAATCCATTTGCTTTATTTTTTAAATTAAAATATGTACTATTATAATTCTGTAACGCTTCCATTTTTGCAACTCAGCGCACTCGCAGAAATTCTTGAAAAAATCGACGCGGAACGCAAAACAAAAAATATTTCTGATGATGAACTTTTGGGGCTTCGCCTGATTGATGATATGTTTACTTTTGGGAAACAACTTCGTTTTTCTATTGACAAAAGCGTGGCTCTCGCGGAAATTTTCACAGGAAAAAATGCACCAAAAACAAGCGCTGAACACGCCACGCTTGATGCTTACAAAAAAGAAATTTCAGAAAATCTCACTTTTTTAAAAAATCTTTCTGAAACTGATTTCACAAATCCTGAAGAAAAAACTTTTTCTCATCCGATTTTCTTTCCAGAAGAAAAACTCGTTGGGTCAGATATTATCCCATTTTTCTTCGCCAATATGTATTTTCACATCACAACGGCGTACGATATTTTACGACATTTTGGCTTTGAAATCGGAAAAAAAGATTTTCTGGGAACACAGATTTTCGCCAAAGTACAAAAATAAAATCCCCAGTTTGGGGATTTTTTAAAAATTTGAGAAAAATATATGGAGAAAATTTTTCTATTTTATGAGTACATTTGAAGAATTTTTAAAAGCTTCCAGAAAAAGAATGATGCGACAATTCAAGTTTTATCACGCTTCACGGTCAATCAACTATTTTAGAATCCGGATGGTCAAAATAGAGTTGCAAAATAAATTCTGAACCACCAAGGCTCTCTAAAATATTTTCAAATTTTTCATTTTCGGCAAGCGAGAGCAAAATGGTTCCATCTCGCAAATTTTCACGAAGTTTTGCATCAAAAAGCACATAATTGGTTTCTAAGATTTTTTGCAAAAACTTTTCATGTTCATCAAAAATTGGCGAAATATAATGAAAAATCGGAGAATTTTCCTGAAGTCAAAATGCTTTTAAAAATGATATAATCATATAAATATTTTAAAAATCAAAGATTATCATGAAGCATTCCTCAAAACAATGTATTATTCTAAAACTCCTTATGGAGAGGTTATCACAAAAAAGATGTTTTTAAATTCGAATGTGGTCCCCGATGATAATCTTTTGTTTGCTAAATATTTTTTATTCTCAAATTCTCCATTTTAATTATTCATGAACAAAGCGTTTCACCATATACTCGCCGTCCAATGCGTATCCGCGTTTTTCATAATATCCGCGCACGCCCACACCAGAAATCACGGCCATTTTTTCGATGGTTGGATATTTTTCACGAATAATTCGCTCCGCCTCGGCAATCATTTTTTTCCCAAAGCCCTGATGCTGACCAGAATGGTCACCCGTAAATCCTACTGGAATCTGATCACCAAAAACATGAATTTCGCGAATCAACGCAGCATTTTCAAGCTCTGGAATAAAATGCTTCTCATAAGAAAAATACTGCGATGGCACTCGTAAACGCAAAAGCCCAAAAATTGTTCGGTCGTTTGGGTCAATCATTTGCAAAAAATATTCGTGTCCGTCAGAGGCTTCATAAAAATCAATTTCCAAAATCGCGTCGTCAGGAGAATTCCCTTTCGCACGAATCTCGCGCGCAGAAATATCGTGGCGTTTAAGACCTCGGGCACGCATCGCTACTTCGGTCACTTGGCGCAAATTGGCCGTTTTGGAACCAGCCAAAATCTCATGCGCAGGAATATCACGATACATTCGATTGAGTCGCACATATTCTGGCAAATATGACTGCAATTCTGCCATCAATGGAATCAATTCCTTGTCTTCATATGGGTGGAATTTTCCTTCTTCCCAAAGTTTTGTGAGTTCAGAATTTGGCGTTACCACCATTGGATAAATTTTAAGTTCATCAGGCCGAAAATTCTGATCGTCAAATACTCGCTTCATCGCGGATTTATCAAGTTCAGGCGTCGCACCAACCAATCCTGGCATCATATGCGCCACGACTTTGAAACCAGCATCTTTGAGTAATTTAGTTGCAAGAATTGATTCAGCGTTCCCATGGCCACGCAAATTTTGTTCATTGATTTCATCGTGCGTCGTCTGATAGCCAATCTCCACGCGCGTGATTCCATAGCGACGAAGGCGTTTGATTTCTTCAATTGTAATCCAGTCTGGGCGCGTCTCTATTGCCATTCCAATCACTCGACTTTCCGCGGTTTCATTGCGTTTTTTAGCTTCTTCCAAAGTCTCAGAAAGCTCAATATTCTCATTTTTGGTGGCTTTTTCTTCAAATGGCGAATATTTTCCATTTTCTGAAAAATGATGCTCTTTTTGCGCAAAAAGCGTGTGCGCATCATAAATATTTTTCACAAAATTTTCCTGATATTTCTGCGGATACACACTCCAAGTCCCACCAATAATTCGCACATCACACTTGGAAATCGCGTTTCCCGTGATTTCAAGCGACCGAAGACGATTTTGTACTTGCAAAAACGGATCAAATGCATTCATCTCAGCGCGCTGCACGGCTGGCTCATCAGAAATATAACTTTTTGGCAAGCCATCATATGTCGGACAATAAATACATTTTCCCGGGCAACCCCAAAATTTCGTCAAAAGTGAAATCACCGAAACACCCGAAAGCGAGCGAACCGCACGCTTACGAAGTACTTTCCGAATACGAAGTTCATCTTCAATTTTTCCCGATTTTACGAGTTCAGAAAATCGATTCAACAATGAAATATGACTCGGTCCTGTTGGGATTTTGTATTCGGCAAGAATTTCATTTTTCAGGCGATGAAATTCTTCTTTTTCGGTGATTTTTTTGTCCTCGGCAAGCGCAAATAAAATTCTGTCTTCGATGTGAAAATTTGAAATAGTTGACATATCGTGTTTATAATGGGCAGATTATATAGAAAAGCCTCTTTTTTGCAAAAATAAAAATTTTGTGATAATATGCTGGAAATCATTTTACAATATGGAAAAATTTCACGGAATGTCGTTTTTGTTTGAACATGCTGATATTTTTATCTTTTTAGCACTCGGTTTTTTTATTATTGGTGTTGTGTCAATTACAACGAGCCTACACAGCATTGATGAAAATCTCAAAAAAATTGCAAAAAATCTCGAAAAATAAAAAACTTCCCCGAAAGGAAGCGATTGTTTTCAAGTGGCGGAGAGACAGGGATTCGAACCCTGGAGCCCTTGCGGACTGCCGGTTTTCAAGACCGGTGCATTCGACCACTCTGCCATCTCTCCAAGATGTTGTCGAAAACAGTGCACGCAGTATATAAAAAATTTTTGATTTGTCAAAATTTTTTTTGATTTTTCTTGTTTTAAAAATCTTTTTCAAAAAGGCTGCCATTTTGAATGGCTTTTTTGACATTTTCACGCTGATCTTTGTCATGGAATTTCAGCATATCAGACGAAATAATTACACCCTGCGGCTTTCCCATTTTTTTCCATTTTCGCGTGGTTTTTTTCTCTCCAAAAAACTGAATGAGTGCATTCAACCAGCAATGCCAAAAATATATTTTTCGTGATTTTCCAACAAATTTTCGATAGTCCAAATTTTCCTGCTTTTGTGATTCTGGAATTTTTACCCACGAATTTTCACTCAAAAATCGGTCATACGTCGCATCATAATCAAGAATCGGTTTCAAAAAATAGATCCAATAATATAGATAAATATCATCTTTGAGCGCAATTTTTTGAAAATCAAGCGCTTTTTCGGTAACAAAAAACGAAAGACAAAAATTTCCTGCGATATCAGTTCATTTTCGCCAAACTCACATTTTCCAAAATTTGAGTGTAACAAAAAAACGCACATACCAAAGCATTTTTGCATCAGTAACAATGAATAAATCAATATCCGAGTCACTTTTTGTGGCGAACATCGACAAAGAATTACAAATGGCAATCATTTTGATTCCGTGAATATTTTTGATGCACTCAATATATTTTTGTGCACGCAAAAAAAGCTCTTTTTCATGAAGATTTGGAGCGTTTTTGATTTGCATAGATGCGATAAATTGTTCTTTGAATTCGTACATTATGACAGACTTTTAATCGCCAATTTTACTTTTTCTGCGAGTGGAAGCGAGTCATTGAGTGTAGCCACAATCGCCTCTACACGAGATTTTTCGTATCCCATGCTCACGAGCGAGCTCACGAGCGGCGTATCAGGTGCAGCTGGCGTTTTTTCTGATGTTGATTGATTTTTAGCAAAATTAATCGAACCTTTGAGATCCACGATAATTTTTTGCGCCGTTTTTTTGCCAATTCCAGGAATGGTGGCGAGCAATTTATCATCTTCGGTCTGAATGGCATTTATAAGGGCTTCACCGCCCAAGCCAAGCATATTCAGGGCCGTTTTTCCACCAATTCCAGAAACTTTAATCAGATTTTTAAAAAGATTTCGCTCGTCAATCGTCGCAAAACCAAACAAAACCTGACTCACATCAGTGATATGATGATGAATCCAAGCAGAAATCGTCTCATTTTCGCGAGCCGTCGCTACGAGATTTGGCGACGCAAAAATCTCCAATCCAAGGCCAGTATTTTCGACCAAAATAGTGATATTGATGCCATCAATATTGATGACTTTTCCAGAAATATATGCAAACATAGAAAAAATTTTTTACATTATATATTTTTTTCATAAAATAGCAAAATGCAACACACAAAAAAACACATTGACTGCTTTGTGAATATTATTGATAATTTTGGCGATATGGGATTTGTATTGGAATTTTGCCTTTATTATCAGAAAAAATATCCTCAAGATTTTCATTTTAATATCTTCACAAATTCCAAAAAATCACTAATACAAATATTTGCATTAAATAATTGTGTCAAGAATGTGTCGATATATGATGTCAAAGATTGGCGAAAAATGAGTGATTTGGCGATTTCTTTTTTGCATGCAGATTTCCCAAAAAAGGCTTATAAAAAGCTTTTTCGCGTGGATTATTTGTCATTTGATGAAGTTTGGCTTGCGCACAATGGTGACGAACACTTTTTGTCAAACGAAAATTTTCAAATTTTTGAAATGATAATTTCCCCTCAAAATCGTGGTTCTTGATTATTGCCAATATTTGCAATAAATGAAAAACGCTATCAAATAGAGAAAAAATGGGGTTTGGCGAAACAAAAAAAATGGATGTCGATATTTGCTTATGAAGACACTTTGGCAAAAATTGATTTTGCAAATATTCCTAAAGATTGGCAAATTATTATTTTTGGCCAACAAAAAAATGAATCAATTTTTCGAAAAAAATATTCACTTCTAAATGAAAAAATTATTTTTCTCCCTTTTGTCTGTGTGGAAGAAATGTATGGAGTTTTCTATTTTTCGGAGACGATCATCACGCGTGGCGAAGTGAGTTTTTCACAAGTTTTACAAATGAAAAAACCATTTTTGTGGGATATATATCACGAAATTGGCGGGTTTCCAACGGCACAAAGCGAGGATTATTTGCGTTTTATGAATTTTGGTAATGAAACACAAAAATTACAAAAAAAATTATGGAATGACGAGGGAAGAATTTCGATTTGAAAAATTATAGAAAATCTTTACAATGAGCCAAGTTTTACTCAAAGTCGTGAGTACAAAAATTTTTGCGAGGAAGTCAAAAAATATATTGACAATTTTGAGAATTCTATATAATAGGCGTACTCGTCTGTCAGTGTAGCTCAGCTGGTTAGAGCACAGGATTCATAACCCTGAGGTCGGCGGTTCAAGTCCGCCCATTGACACCAGAAAAAATCAAAAAACACCTTCTCGGTGTTTTTATTTTTGGCTAGATTTCGATATCACTAAAATCTTCCCGAATGCTGTCATTTTTATAAATATGAATGGCGTTTTTGATGGCGAGAAGCCCGATAAGCGAAGCTAAGCGACGGCGTGGAGAAATATCATTTCCGATATTTTCGTGAATAAACTTTTCATTGAGTGTGAGGATTTCATCAATATTGTGCTCCAAAAGAAGCTCGCCTGTAATCGCCACGCACGCTGTTGCTGTGATTGACATATATCCGTCGAATGAAAATTCGGTCAAAATATCATTTTCAATTCGCAAAAAAACCTCCACCACATCGCTACAAACGCGATTCACTTCACGATATCGAAGCGTCGGATTTTCCATGATATACTTGTTCGGCACATCGCGAGAATACGCCATAATCAGTTCTGCTGAGTTCATAAAAATTTTTAAGTTCGCTTTATTATGTAAAATTTTTCGGAAAATTCAAGTTTTTTACAAAATAAAAAACCGCCTTGTGACGATTTTTTATTTGAGAATTTCCAAATTTTGCAATGTTTCAAAAAATCGATCAATATCCTCTCGCGTATTGTAAATATATAAGCTCGCGCGCAACGAAGCACCAATATTGAGTGCTTGATGCAATGGCTCGGCACAATGATGTCCAGATCGAACGCAAAATCCGCGATCCGCAAGCTCCTCCGCAACATCGTGTGGATGAGCATTATCAAAATAAAATGCGAACACACCAAGACGATTCTTGGTAGTTTTGGAACCAATGAGGTGAATATTTTCTGGCAAATTTTTAATTTTTTCAAGAGCGTATTCTGTCAAATCTTGCTCATATTTTTCGATTGCATCGTGGCCACCAATCGACTCAATATATTCCATCGCCCGCAAAAATGACACCGCACCCGCAATATGTGGCGTTCCTGGTTCGTGACGGAATGGCAAACCCGCCGGATCGTAGCCTTCCGTTGTCACGCCATTGATCGCACCACCACCACAGAATGCTGGGTTAATTTCTTTGAGCAAATCTTTTCGTGCATAAAAAGCTCCAAAACCTGTATCAGAAAAAACCTTATGCGCCGTGATTACAAAAATATCAATACCATATTTTTTGACATCCGTCGCCAAATGCGGAAATCTTTGCGAAGCATCCAAAACAAAAAGTGGCTTTTTTTCACATTTTGACAAAATTTCTGACATTTTTTCTAAATCCAAAATTTCACCAGAAACATTACTCGCGCCCGTAATCGAAATAAGTTTTACATCGTGAATTTTGGTTTCAATATCAGCATAATCAATCGTTCCGTCCGCCTGAGCACGCGTCCACAAAATTTCAATTCCATATTCCTCAGCAATAATCTGCCACGGCACAATATTGGCGTGGTGATCCACTTCTGAAAGCAAGATTTTGTTACCCTTTTTCAAAATCCCGGTTTTGGCGAGTCCACGAGCAATGAGATTGAGCGCATATGTCGCGTTGTATGTGTAGACAATTTCATTGTGCGAATCAGCGCCGATAAATTCAGCGAATTTTCGCTTAGACTGGTCGTACAGCTCGGAAGAATTCATCGACAAATCATATGCGCCACGATGAATATTGGAATAATTTGTTTCAAAATATTGCTTCATTCCTTCAATCACCATCGCAGGCTTTTGTGTTGAAGAAGCGGAATCCAAAAATACCAAATTTGAATGTGTCGCAAAAATTGGAAAATCTTTTTTAAACATACATTTTTGAAATAAAAAATTAAAAGTCCCAGAAATTATTATTTTTTGGTGTAGTCGAAGAATTGGTGGTACCGGTTATTGTCGAGCCAGAGCCATTTGTTTCATCTTGCATTTTTTTCTCTTCGTTTTTGATTTTTTCTAAATATTCTCGCGCTTCAATCGCAAAATCCGCATCTTCATCAATTTGGATGAGTTCTTGAAAAATTTTTTTGGCGGCGTCAAAGTTTTTTTGTTCCAAAAGCAAAATTCATTTTTCGAGCTGAACCACTGGCAAATTTCGCATTTCATCAGACAATCCACTTAGATAAATACTTGCCTCAGTATGCTTGCGAGCTACGCGTAATGCCTGAATATAGAGTGGCGCAAGAATTTTTGACTGGCGATATTTTCGAATCCCAGTATTAGCCCATGAATACGCGCGAGCAATATCATTTTTCTCAATTGCAAGCGAAATTGCAACCGCAAAATCATCTTCCGCCGCATCATCTTCCTGCAAAAGATATGACAACACTTTCGTCATGCCCGCCGTATCGCCCAACTTGGCATAATTGTACGCGAGACGGCGCTCAAGAATTGTTTTTGGCTTGTAACCAGCAACAATAGCATTATTAAAATACAAATTTGCCGTCGCATAATCTTCCAAAAAAGTATACACTTCACCGAGACGAATAATTATTTCCATATCATCAGGATTGTGCGCAAAATAATCCAGCATCAAATCGCGAGATTCCTGATATTTTCCAAGCTCATACAACGCGAAGGCACGCATTTTTTTGGCTTCCTGATAATTGGGATTATTCGATAAAATCTCGGCCGCGAACATTCCTGCCAAGCGATACATTTTTTGTTCATAAAAATTTTTCGCCAGGAGCAAATTGCGATATTCGTACTCGGGAGAAATTTTGTGAGAATCTTTTGTAATCGTTTGCAAAGCCAAAATTCGGGATTCCGTGCCAGCATAATTCCACAAAATATCCGCACATTTTTCGATGCCCGCGTAACACGCATTCAGCGTTGAATAGTATTCTTTTTGCAAATCTGTAAACGCAAATTTTTGTAATTCTTTGGCGCGGTCATATTCATTATCGAGATAAAATAACGCCAAAATCATATTTGATTGTTCCTCAGTAGTCAACTCTGAGAGCGGAACTCTGACAAAATATGCATACGAATTTTTCCAATCCTTGAGTTGAAAATATGCCGTCGCAATTTTGCGATACAAAACCACATCATCAGGAAGTTTTGCAACGAGCGGCAGATAAAATTCGAGCGCCGCTTTGGGATTATTTTTGCTCATCATATAATCACCTTTACGAATCTGCGTCTGTTCTTTTCGTCGCTCAATCGTGAGCTTGAGACGCGTCTCATCATCAAGCGTCGCGTTGTATGTTTCGGGCAATTCGGACATTTCTGGCATTGTGGTGGGATTTTCGCTATTTTGCGAGCACGAAGCCAAAATAAAAAATACCGAAAAAATGCTTAATTTTTTCAAAAATTTTTTCATATTTCTGATAATAATCAAATCGCAAGATTTTGCAAATCCGTTCACAAAAAACTTGATTTTTCGTTTGAATTTCTCGGTTTTTTCGTATAATTGCGCCATGTTTTCACTTTCTGATTATCGTTTTGACTTGCCGGCCGAGCTCATCGCCGAGACCGCAGCACATCCTGCGCACGCTGCCAAATTACTTGTTGTCTCACAAAAAAATTCTCAAATTTTGAGTGAGGCGACTTTTTGGGAATTGGATCAATTTTTGGATGAAAATTCTGTGCTTTTTTTCAATAATTCCAAAGTATTGCGCGCGCGTATTCCGCTTCGGAATCAAACTCTTTTTCGTGATGGCGAAGAAAAAACTCTCAAAGATGGAGAAATTTTTTTCCTCAAAAATCGTGATAAAAATCACTTTGAAGCACTCGTTCGACCTGGAAAAAAATTCCGAATCGGGACCAAAATTTTTTTAGGAAATTTTGAATTAACCGTCACGGAAAATACGGATTCTGGGCGAATTTTGCACATCTCGGGCGGAGAAATTTTTGAACTTTTAGATCAATTTGGAGAGTTGCCGTTGCCGCCGTATATCGAGTACAGTAGCGAAAAAGAGGCCGATTATCAAAATATTTTCGCCAAAAAAAATGGTTCGGTCGCAGCACCCACAGCGGGTTTGCATTTTAGCGAAGCACTGCTCTACAAACTCAAAAATCCGCGAGAATTCGTCACGCTGCACATTGGTCTGGGAACCTTCAAAACAATCGACACGGACGATATTCGCGCGTACGAAATTCATTCTGAAACGGCAGAAATTAATCACGAAATTTTTGGAAAAATTTTTGAATACAAAAAAAATCATCAAAAAATCGTTGCCGTTGGGACGACTGCATGCCGAACGCTCGAAAGTCTACCAAGTTTGTGGAAAAATCTCACGGATGAAGAAAAAAATATTTTTAACGAAAATGTGCGAATTTTTTGGGAAAAAATTTCGGAAAAAGCAGAAAAAAATTGGATTACAGAATATATTTTTAGTGAGGATTTTATAGAATTTTCGACACGCGCCTATATCACGCCAGGGTACGATTTTGCTGTTATTGATGAGCTTATTACCAATTTTCATTTGCCAGAATCTTCACTTCTCGTGCTCGTTTCTGCGATGATTGGGCAAGAAAATTTACTCAAAATCTATGGTCACGCCATTCGCGAAAAGTATCGTTTTTTCAGTTTTGGCGATGGAATGTATTTGAAAAAATAATTTGGAAAAAACTCAAAAAATCATATAATCAGCGCATTATTTTCTCATTTTGCACTATGAAAATTACAAAATGTATCATCCCAGCAGCGGGATTTGGAACACGTTTTCTCCCCGCAACTAAGGCTCAACCAAAGGAAATGCTCACCATCGTGGACACACCTGTGATTCAGATGCTCGTAGAAGAGGCGGTGGCAGCGGGCGCAACAGATATTATTTTTGTAACGAGTCATACCAAAAAAACACTCGAGGATCATTTTGACACATCTTTTGAACTTGAACATTTACTCAAAACAAAAGGCAAAACCAAAGAATTGGAAAAAATTCAAAAAATTACAGAAATGGCGAATTTTTATTTTGTTCGTCAGGGTTCTCCTCGTGGCGATGGGGATGCGATTTTGCAGGCCAAAAACCTCATCGGTAATGAGCCTTGTATTGTGCTTTTTGGTGATGATTTGATCAAAGGCGAAAAATCTGGCGCTGAGCAACTCGTGGCTGCTTTTGAAAAAAGTCAAACGCCAATGATTGCACTCGAAAAAGTGAGTGACGAAAAAGTATCATCGTACGGTATCGTCGAAGTAAAAAATAGTGACGACAAAATGCACGAAGTTTCACGATTTTTGGAAAAACCAAAATCCAGCGAAACCAACTCTCGCCTCGGTGTTATCGGGAAATATATCATCACGCCAGAAGTTTTTGAATACCTCGAAAAAGATGGCGAAAGTGCGAGCAAAGATGGCGAAATCCGCTTGGCGGACGCGTTTGCCAAGATGGTTGTAGACGGGAAAAAACTTCACGGAATCGAGATGGATGGCGTTCGATACGACACGGGTGACAAACTCGGCTTTCTCAAAGCAACGGTGGACTACGCGCTGGATCGCGACGATTTGGGCGAAGAATTCGCGCAATTTCTCAAAGAAAAGTTTTCAAAATAAAATCCTCACACGAGGATTTTTTCTCATTTTATCAAATGGCAAACATTTCCAAAAACATCGGCGATGCGGGCGAGGATATCGCTGCGAGGTTTCTTGAATCCAAATGATACGAAATTTTGGAGAAAAATTTTCGCGTGCGAGGCTGAGAAATTGACCTCATCGCCAAAAAAGAGGAAAAATATTTTTTTGTGGAAGTAAAATTTCGGAAAAATTCGGATTTTTCTCATCCGCTTGAACTTTTCGATTTTCGCAAAGCAAAGCCATTTATGCGGACATTTTTTGAATATATTTCTGAAAAAAATATTGATGCAGATGATTGTCAGATTGATCTCATCGGAATTCTGCCGACTGAGTCGGGTTATCGAATTTTTCACAAAAAATCCGTAGAAATCGATTTTGAAAATCTAGATTTATAAAATTTTCGTATCAAAAAATTCCCACAATGGGAATTTTTTATGCCGCTTCTTTGTCTTGATAATTTTCTGGTAATTTGTGGCGTGCATTCGTGTCTGCATCTGGCGTGAATGTATGCTGCACTTGTTGTGAAAACTTTTTGCGAACCAAATCAGATTGCAAAGAAGTATTCTGCCCACCCAAAATAAATCTTTGATACGCAATTTCTGCATCAATATCATTTGGGTCTTTATTAAGCATATCATATGTTGTCAAATCTAGCCCGTATGCTTTCAGCATATGAAATGGCTTATATGAATCCGTGTGAATACCCTTTTCAAACTGATCACGCGATACGGGGTTCATTTTTTCACGGAGTTTTTTCCAAATTTCTCGAATCGAAATTATAAATTGTTTTTTCTGATATTCTGGATTTCGCTGGAATGTTGGATTATTTTTGATAAAATCCAAATACGCAAGAATCTGGTTTGAAAAAACTTTTTCACGATCTGAACCATCCATTACACCAGTATTTTCCTTAAATCCCAAGGCTGATAATTGTGCTGAAAGCGAACGATATTCAAATCCGCTTGGAGAATTGAGATATGGCATTGATTGACTTGGAGTAAAAGTTCTTTTGTATCCGTTATCATCCTTAAATTTTTTCAGTCCCTCTTCAATAAAATAGCCTTGAGTTTCTCCATGAAGCGCCCCGAAATAACTCTTAATATCAGCAACATCTTTGGAAGAAGTATTTTCATCCATTGACATGATTTGTAGTGTTGGGTCTGTTCCTTGGAGGATTGGGTGAAGCACTTTGTAGTTTTTTCGCCAGAATGCCCACAAATCTTTGTAGATTGGATCAGAATCCTTATTCTTGGTATGAGAATATTGCGCTGGGCGATTTTTTTCAATTTTTTTATACGATTCGAACATTTCTTCCGCGCCAGGCAATTTTTCTTCCGCGCGTTTTTTGAGCACCATTTTGATGATATTCTTATACAATGCGGAACTCTGCGGAGTTTTGGCAAACAAAAATCCATGGAACGGCACACCCGTGTAGGCAATATTTTTGATTTTATCTGAAGTCGAATAATGCACATAATCTGGCGCGCCACCAGCCGTATAGGCAAACATCACACCCAAAAATTCTGCATCCGAACTTTTATCCAAGAGTTTCGGAATGGCGCCGAGCGAAATCTCAAATTCGTTGGAATCCATCTTGGCAACGATATAATCCGCACGAGCAATTGCCGTCGCACCTTCTTTGACAACCTCCTTTTCACCCTTAGCTTGTTGCTCTTGACGACCATTTTCTGCCATTTTCCATACTTTGGCACCACCACCAATAGCTTGCACAAATGGGTTGTGTTCTTGATATGTTTTAAAAAGTCGCTCAATGAGTTCCTCTTCTGGTGGATGCTCTTTGATTTCATTTTTTCCAGAAACAGCTTTCTCATAACAATTGCGGTATGCCACACGAGGATTGACACCAATCGCGATGGCTACTTTTTCAAACCAGTGATATTTCGTCCCTTGCAAATCTTGCAAAAAACTATCTGGATAAAGCGTTCCGGACATATCGTAAACCAGCATCAGCCCTGCTAAAACTTCATGCGGACGAGCCTTTGGATTCAATAAAATTTCATCACGAATATATTTGCGACGCTGAGCACCGGCAAATTTATCCTTAATATCAGAAACTGTTGATTCAATAAGATTTCCCATAGCTTTGCGTCCACCGAGGCCGCTTGGACCGCGCAAGTTGATAAACGCATAGGCTGAGCGCATTTCCTGTGTCAATTCAAATTTCTTCTTCCAATATTCTTTGATATGCTGGAACTTATAATAAATATCACCGATCGTTCGCAAGCCTCATTTTTGCTCAGGAATCGCATCCATCATATCCTCACCATTTTCGAGTTTTACCTGCTTTTCGTATTCATCCACTGGCGAAGTTTTTCCTTTTTCTACTGGTTCGAAGGCACCTTCTTGTTGAATAATTTGCATCAATTGAAAATAATCAATTGGCATTCCATCAACATTTCGCTCGCGTTTTCGAAGTGTGGTATTGTAGGCTTTTTTGGCTTGTGAGACGGAATGTTCTTCGTCTTTTGATGATTTTTGTGAATATTTTGGATCTTTTCCTTCGCTTTTGAGTTCATTATCCAAATCTTTTGGTGTCACAAAATCCGTAATCTTCACACTGAGCGCACCCGCTGGACCAAATCCCACTTCCACAAAAATTCCTTTATTCGCGTTTTTGAATCCCCAAATCGGTTCGCCATTTGGCTTCTCGTCGGTTTTGATGAGTGGAACATTGTTATCACAAAGAAGTCCGCTCACGGTTTCTAAATCAGGATTATCACCTTTAATAAAGGCAAAATTTTCTACAAATTGCGCCACAGTTTCCATTTTTCCAAGGCGACGGAATCAAGTACTTGGTGACGAAATCGCAATTATAAATTTGTCCCATTCAAGCTCAAATTTTGTTCCATCAATGAGCTTCATAGTCAATTTTTTCTCATTTTCATCAAAACTATCAATGCGCACATATTCTGGACCTTTTTCTGTGTTAATCACAAAAATTGTTCCAATCTCAAAATCTTTATCTTTTCCTTTTTCATCAACCAAATCAACTTGTTCGCGCAAATCATCAATCGTCTGCAATGGCAAAATATCCTTATCATCCGGAACATCCGGACTTTTATCACTGATGGCAACTTTTTTTACGGTAGTTTTTTCGATTTTTTGCTTAAAATATTCGTAAAATTCATCATACGAATAAAAATATTTATCCTGCTGTTCTTTCCAAACGGTCGTTGTACCGTTCTTGTCGAGCTGCATTTGTGTGAGCACGATTCCCATTTTTCCGTTAATGTTGGCGGCCGTATTTCCGATTTTCCAGGAAGACGGGTACGCATCATCATTGTCAAAATTGAGAAAATTTCCTGTAACGATTTTTTCAAAAATTCTGTCACGATTGCGAGAAGAATTATTTTCAATTTTATTTTGCAAATTCGGTGCAAACGCCACAAACATATCCTTCAATTTTTCAATCAACGCATCATATGTTTGGATGTGCGTCTCTTCATCTTCCGCGACTTCATGCGAAGTTACCTGATCTTCGAGCAATTCTGTCAAACGATCTTTGGCTTTTGCATCTTTTACGAAAATATCAAAAATGAGCTGTTCATCAAGATACTCCAAATCTACGGAAAAATCAGATTTGGCAACATGTATCGTGAACCACTGGTATTCATCAGAATTATAATCGCACGCCAAATTTGAGCCTGTTTTTTTGTTGATATCATCAATAATGTCCTGATAAGATTTTTTCAAAATTTTCTCTTTTTCTATGTGAGTGAGAACTTTGTATTTTTCAAGTGTGTCAAAAGTAATTGTCGGAACGAATAATTGCAAAACTTGTTTGACTCTGAGCATGTCCCCCTGACTTGGTTGCGTATTCGGAGCAACATTGTTTAAAATTTTTGAAACCAAAAATTCAATCAATTTTTCCGGCGCCTTGTTGTTCGCATCGTATTCCGCAAGCCAATCATTAAATTGCTGTGTTTCCGCAGGACTAAAGAGCGTTTCGTCTACGAGTGTTTTCAATTTTGTCGTTACGAAATCTTTTGAACTATTTTTTGCAATCAAGAGCGAGCTATTCAAAAATTGAGTATTTCGTTGATTGGTCAATATTTTTCGCATTTGGCTTGGTGATGAGGCGAGCACGCGCAATTCTGGAACGGACATTTTTTCGACAATGTCATCGAAAATTTGCTGATCAGCAGGCTGGGCGAGCGGCTGAAACCAATTCTTAAATTTCTTGCGAACATCGGCACGCGCATTCGTAAATTTCGTCACAATTTCTTGGACGCGCTCCTTGGACTCCACAGGAATATTATTAACTTTGTTGTCGATTTCATTTTGTGGAACGCCCTTCACTTTTCGCATTTTAGCACGAATTTCATTACCGATTTCGGTCTGAAAAATTTGTATATCGTTCGTTTTTCCCGCCAAAAAATTTTCCAAAACTGGAAAATTACGAGCATCTTCACCAAAATTTTTAATCGAATCTGCGAGCGCTTCTTCGAGCAAATCCGCATTATTCACAACGCGAACTGTCTGCGCTTCAGCAGCATTTTGAACACTATTGATAGACATATTCAAAAAATTATAGATAATATATTAAATTATAGCATAATAACGCCAAAAAATCAAATAAAAAAATCCAAAAATTGACTTTTCGGATTTTTCTTTTATTGCAATATATTTTGGATAGTTTTTACGGATTGTGTTCCTGTATTGATGGCGTTTTCTACCTGATTCACGGTTGTTTTTACATTCTCAACACCAGAGTTAATCATCTCAGCACCAGACTGAATAGTATTTTTGGTTGTTTCGTAGGTATTTTGGATATTTTCTACGCCACTGTGTGCAAAATTTTGCGCATTCTCGATCGTGACAGAAACATTTTTCGCAGTGGAAGAAATAGAATCTTGAATCTGTGAAGTTGCCTCAGATTGACACGAAAATAACGCCAAAGTCGGGGCCAGCAAAATGATTTTTGAAAAATTTTTCATAAACAAAAATTATGAAGCAATTATACTCAGAAAAATTTTTTCGCAAGTTTTTTGTAAAATAAAAACCCCTTTCGGGGATTGATTTCGATGGTTGCGGAGGTATGAATCGAACATACGACCTCAAGGTTATGAGCCTTGCGAGCTACCACTGCTCTACTCCGCGTCAAATGTATGAACATTATATTGAAAAATCCAAAATGTCAAGAAAAAAATGGTATCCGCAGTAGGGATCGAACCTACGACCTTTGGCTTAGAAGGCCAAAGCGCTATTGGAACCATAACACCTGATTACTATATACACATATTATTTATTTTTACTAAAAAGTCAAAGTTTTTTTCATTTTTGACGAAAAAAGAAGTGAAAAACTAATTCACTCATTTTTGCAAAAATCATAAAAATATGGCACAATATCCTTGCTTTTTAGATTTTCCGAAAATATTATATCAATAAAAATATTTTATGGAAAAAATAACAAAAAATAATTACAGTGAGCAATTTCGTTTGTTCAACCTTCGGAGAGTTGAGTCTGAAGCTACTGTTGAGCATTATCGTGTATACATGGATTTATTCTTTCGCTACACAGGTGCAAATTTTGAAGATTTCTGAAATCAAAAACATTTTGCAAAATGTTTTGAAAAATTATTTAAAATTGAGTCAATAAAAAATGAAACTCGCAAAAAATTTCTCAAAATATCACGATTATTCGGCGATTTTCTTGTAGAGAACGAAATTATTGAATACAATGCTCCACGAGCCATAAAACCGCCAAAAACCACAACTCCACTTCCTCTCCCAATTGACGAAAATATTTTATATAAGATCAAAGAAATTATACAAAATTCTTATTCCTGATATCTTCAAGAAAGAAATCTCATGATTTTTGAAACACTCCTACATACTGGAGCAAGGAAAATGGAACTCCTCAATATTGAGCAAAAACACATTTTTCAAGAAAAAATTTTTATAAAATCAGGAAAATGAAATAAAGACAGATATATTTATTTGAACACAGAATTTTCACAAAAATTACAAAAATTTGTAAAAAAATATCCCTGAAAATATCTTTTTTCAAATATTCGGAAAGAAAAGCTTGGAGAAAGTGGACTAAAAAATCTTTTTCTAAAAATAAAATCACACATTCAAGAGCCAATGTACGCTCACAGACTCCGACACACCTATGCGACAATACTCATGGAAAAATGAGTTGATATCTGAATAATTAAGGAACAATTAGGGCATTCAGATATTTCGACGACAAATAAATATATTCGCATCAGCAACGAACACAGGCGCAAGATTTTAGAAAATATACATTTTTCATAAAATCCCCATTTTTTGGGGATTTTATTTTACAAAATTTCCAAATGAACGAAACCACCTTCAGTTTCGGTTTGTTAAAGTATATATTTCTAAATCAACATTAGACAATAATTTTTCTAATGAATTTTTATCTATTATTTCGATAAAATATTGTTTATATTCGCCTGTTTTTAAATCAATATAGGGGAAATCATATAAAATACTACCTACACTCTCATCAATATCTCATTTTACTCAATCTTGAGTACAGGTCTTGATTTTGGAAATATCCGAGACAAATAGTATAGGATAATCTAATGTTAATTCTCCTGGAAGCTCAAACCTTTTGCTTTGCATAGCATGAATTAGTTGCTGAAATCATGGAATTCAAACACTAGAGTTTCCATCACGGTTATTATTATCCGTGCTATGGTATCATAAAATTCCATATTTTTCTTGCGTAAAACGATGCTGTCAAAAAAGGCAGTGTGCATCATCGGCCAAATTATTTTGTTTTTTTATTTTTTCATATACTCAGTGTGTTTCAAAAAATTGTTTCATCTTTTCCGCCTCTCTTTGCTTCGTAAATAATCAGATTTTTCTCTTATCCGAAAGATATTTACACTCAAAAAATAGGCGAACATGCAATATTACGGAATCATCTCAAAATACATCAATATGAGAGCTAGCAACAACATCAGTTTCTCGTGGTTTTCCTGTAGTAGTATCAAGATAAAATTGATTTGTTTCAACTTTCCATTGATGATTCAATAATTCTTTCTCTAAGAAAATTTCAAGATTGGCTCCATTATGTGAAAAGATTTCATCGACTTCATCCATATACAGAATATACATAAATATGATTTATTTATATCCAAAAATGCAAAATTTTCAAGAAAAATAAAAATAATTCAGAATCTTCTAGGTGTTCGCTAACATTTTATAGAATTGCAAACACCTAGAATTATGAAGATATTTAAAAATATTTACTTATTTTCATGATTTCATCTTGAATTACTCAAAAAAGTCAATTCTTTTTTAGATATTTTATAAAACACCCAAATAAACCCGCTAAAGCGGGTTTATTTAATTATAGATACTTTGCTCGGCCAATCATTACACCAAGCTCGTATTCGCTGACTGCATCATTAGGGCGTGATCTATTCCAGATTTTTAACTCACTAATAGTTCGTCTTTCGATACGAGAGAAATAGTTTTTAATCATCCCCACTACCTCGGAACGAGTTATAACTTGTGTTGGATTACTTCAATTCCAGATTTCTGAGGCACGATGATTGTTAAGATAAGGCTTTATGAGTGCATCAAAAACTCGTTTGGCAACATTGCGGCGCCAGAGTGGATTGTTTTTTGGGCGAGCCCAGCCGATGATATTGGTATATCCATACGATCTTCTCTGTATTCTATCATCATATCTTCCATATCCATGTGCACCATCTGCTCAGTTTTGATCAATAATTTCAAAACCATTTCCAGTGATTTTGGTAACAATTCCGATGTGTCCGTATTGATTGCCTGTATGAATCGAAACAATATCTCCAGGCTGCACAACTCTTCCACCACCTTTCGATATAAAGTCAAACACATTTGGATTGGCGCGAGCAATGTTACTCGCATAATGTCTTGCATTTCCATATCGCCCTTCAATTCCAAACATATCTCGGACATATGCCTTTATTAAATCTACACACTGATAATCTCCGTTGTAATCCTCTTTTGGATTCTTTGCTACAAATGTTGTAGAAATATTTCATTTTTCATCAACGAGTTTATTTTCGTATTTTTTAATAAATTCTTGTAAATTCATAAAAATAATTATAATAAAATAAATTTTTAGCTCTCATCCTGCAAAATCGAGCTATATTTTGCAGGGAAATTTTTTATAAATTATCATTATGCTTACACTTGTTTCTCTTTTTCTTGCACTATTTTTCTCTGGCTATAATGTGGATATTCCTACTCCACACACGCCCACAACTTTCGAAGATCGAATTTTACGGAACCCAGAACTTCTTACTGAAGAATGACCAAAATTTATAACACCTGGTGGATTTCCTATTTCAAGAATTTTTTATGTAGATGCTCATGGTGATAGAATTACAAAATTTGAAAATATTCATACAGGAGCAACAGCACATATTTTATTGAATGGAAAGTGTCCATTCTGAAAGAAAGAGACATTCGTATTTAGTAGTACATCATGCAGCAAGGATGGTTGTACCTTTCCACCATTTTTTGGCTACTCATTTCAAAAAATTTCAGATACTCTCTTTGGAACTATATCGGACACAATTTATGAATATGAAATCAATGACAAATTCCAAAAATATTATCTTAAAAAAATTGAGGAAAATCCAAATACTCCTATTGGCGAGTCAATGGATATAGATATCCCGAAACATCCCGGATGGAAAGTTTCTGATAATGTTCTACAACACCCGACAAATGGAATTATCCCAGTACTTTTTTCTGGAGACAATTCTTGTGACCGTCTAACACTTCCACCCCAATTTCAACAATTTGAAGATTAAGCGCTTATTTATATCTCACCGCCCCTCTGGCGGTTTTTATTTTCTGCATAAAATCCCTTCCACACACCTCTGCCACTTGTTCGCGAGTGAGCATAAGAGCATTAACAGGTAGTTCAGTGTTACGCGTTACGGCTCTTGTGAACATAATTGCTACTTCTACATCACTTGCGAGCTCATACGGACGCTCCTCGTTCCAGAGTTTCATTTTTCCTCGTAAAATCTTATCTTCGCACATAAGTGCGAAATGTTTACGGAAGAATTGATAATCGTCAGGAAGCCCGAGAGCACGGTTGAGCATCACGCGGATTTCGAACGCGGTTGCCATATCAGCAGGTCGTTCTTCATTCCAAATTCTTTTTTCGAATGCTTTTTGGAGATATATATTTTTTCTTTGTTTTTTAAGATTTCTGAGCCTTTCGTTGTCTTTGTCCAAAATAAAAATATACTGCGAGAACAAATGTTTTGCTTCAGAATACGGAAACCAGAAAAATCCATCCTCTCCCCACGAATTCCCCACAAAGAACGCTCCTTTTGTACCGTCTTTGCATTCGTAATTGTCATCATAGCCTGAGATATCGAAGGCGTGACCCGCAAGCGACGGCGAAGTGATGGTATAATAATGATTGTCCAAGGTTGCTCGCCAGTTGCCAATTGGAACACCTGTATACACCACGTTTTTTTCTGCAATCATAGCCTTGATTTTTTCGAGGGAAGGTGTTCCAGAGTCGCCAATTTTTATATAGCCTCAGATAATCCCCTCGTCCTTCAGGTGGGAAATTGCTGAAGTCAGATACCAGCCGTTTTTCGGGGAAGCACCTTTTACAATGGCTCTTTCCCACAATTTTTCCCAGTCTACTCTGGGAATGTATGCCCCGTTCACTTGCGTATGCGATTCGTTGGACACATTCAGCCCACCTGTGACTGTACACGAGTTTGAGTGGAGCTGGTTCAGGTTTGGAGATTTATCAAGGATTATTTTTGCGGGAAGATTTTTTGTTTCTGGCGAAGATCCGAGATATTCTTCAAGGGTAAAATCTCGTGAATCAGGGATGTTACTTGCACCGTTGTAGTTGTCAAGAATTTCTGTATTTTGCATAATTTTCTAAAAATTATTAAAAATTGAGTGATATTGCAACCTACTTTTCATATTTTGCAATGATCATCGTTTTCAAATCCGCCAAATCTTGCGAATGTTTTTGATGCCAGTTCGTGCTATTTTCCACGGATTTCTGGAAATTTTCTGCAATATTACGAAGCTCGGTGCGTTGCGTATCAGATATCTTGTTGATAGAGTTTAGATACTCATTTTGCATTTTTTCGACGGTTTTATTGTTTTCCGCGTTCATTTCTGTGATTTTTTCGCCAAAATATTTGAATGCATATGGAACCAGTTTCGCGATAGCATAGAGAATGATAATTGCAAGCAGGGCGAACGAGCCCAATCTCTCGATGAGAGGTATAAAAGAGTTAATTTCTGTCATATAAAAGTTTAAGAATTATTTTTTCCACGACACCCAACCTCCAATCCGTACACCCAGATACACACACGCACGAGTAATCCACCACGCACCCTCTACCCTCATTGCTTCATAGAGCA
>CALHQS010000074.1 GCA_938036655.1 uncultured Candidatus Altimarinota bacterium | reverse complement strand
ATTATGAAAAAATTTCTAACGGCGCTCGCGGCTGGATATGCGATTGGAGTAGGACTTTTGATGAAAAAACGAAAAGATGAAGGAAAATCTAAGTTAGCGGATGATGCTTCCAAAACAACTCTTGAAAATGTGGTTGATGAAATAGAAGAAATTTCTGAGTCAGAAGCAGAAAAATCTGAAAATCCAGCAGAAGAAATTCATGAAAATCCAGAAAATGCTGAAAAAACATTTGAGGAAATCGAACAAGAATCGGATGCATTTTTTGAAGTATTTGAAGTAAAAGAAGAAAAAACAGCAGAGGTGTCGGTAGATTCAAACGATTCAGACGATTCACAAGATGAAAAAACGGAAGAACCAAAAACTTCTGATCGCACTGAGGAATTACTTCAAAAATCTCACGAAAGCGTGAAAGAAATTATTGAAGAAAAATCAAAACCAAAAGAAGATCTGCACGTAGAAAAATTGTATGAACTTACCAATCAGGCAAAAACATTAATAGCTCGAGGAATGATTGCTGAGGCGCGTTCTGCCATTGTAGAAGGACTTTCTCTCAAAAAAGATCATCGCGAACTCAACTTGCTTTTGGGTGAAATTTATGAAGCGGAAAAGCACTTTGACAAAGCAGAAATTGTCTACAAAGATTTGGCATTAGCGCACACAGAGGATGAGGAAATTTTGAAGCATTTGGCCAATAATCTCATTATCACCAAAAAAACAGAAATCGCTTACGAGATTTACAAAAAAATCTTGACGCTTGGTGGCGATGAAGAAAATGCGCTCTACATTTTGACTAATCTTGCGCGCGAGCTCAATGATATGTCTGATGTGTATCAATACGCGCGATTGTATCTCAAAAAATGGCCAATGGACAAAGATATGCTCGCTTTGCTTTCGGAATCGCAAATTGTTCTTGGGAAGCGAAAAGAAGCTATCGAGACGCTCACAAAACTCAAAAATCTTTCTCCATACGATGCTCCAGAAATTGGTCAATACATTGAAAAACTCAGAGCCGAAGAAGAAATGGCAAAAAATTTCTGAGCAATTGAAGAATAATTTATAATTTTTAAACAGTGGCACTCACTATTCCACCACATAGTATTGAAGCCGAGAAATGAGTTCTCGGCTCAATTCTTATTGACAAAGATGCAATGTTGCATGTCGCCAATCTCCTTGCAAGTGATGATTTTTATGATCCAGCACATTCTATTGTGTACGGCGCGATGCAAGAATTGTACGCGAGCAATCGCCCGATTGATTCAATCACCGTTCGTGAAATTGTCGATGATCAAAAAAAATTGGAATCCATCGGTGGAAACCAATTTTTGGCTGAATTGATGACGAGCGTTTTTTCGAGCGCGAATATTTTCCAGTACGCGCAAATTGTCAAAAATAAATCTGTTTTGCGAAAATTGATTCGTGCCGGAAATGAGATTATTATGCATGGATACGACGAAGTGAGCGACACTTCTGAGCTTTTGGAAAAATCTGAAAAGGCACTTTTTGGCGTAACGCAGACATTTATTCAGAATAAATTGGTGCCAATTCGTGAGATTCTCAATAATCGCTACGAAGAATTTGCAGCCATTCATGCTGATCCAGAGCTGGTTCAGCGAAATATGATCAGTACGGGCTACAAAAGTTTTGATGAAAAGCTGGGTGGATTCAAGCGCGGAGATTTGATTATTGTTGCGGCGCGCCCATCTATGGGTAAAACCGCAATTGCCCTCAATTTTGCACAAAATGTTGCCAAAAAAAATCGTCATGTCGCGATTTTTTCTCTGGAAATGTCCAAAGAACAGCTGACCGATCGTCTCATTGCAGCGGCAATGGCGGTTGATAGCTGGAAGTTACAAAAAGGAAAATTGACTGAGGATGAATTTGCGCGAATGGGTGATGCGCTCGAAACGCTTTCGCATTCCAAAATTTATCTCGATGATTCGCCAGCAGGGGAGGGGCTTACTTCCATCAAATCCAAGGCGCGTCGCCTCAAGATGGAATCTGGGCTTGACCTCATCGTGATTGATTATTTGCAGCTCATGTCGAATGGAAACTCACTCAATCGTGTGCAGGAAGTTTCTGAGATTTCTCGTGGTCTCAAATCGCTCGCGCGTGAATTGGATGTACCGGTCATCGCGCTCTCTCAGCTTTCTCGTCAGCTTGAAAGTCGTCCAGATAAGCGCCCAGTGATGTCGGATTTGCGCGAATCGGGTTCCATCGAACAAGATGCCGATATTATTGCGATGCTATATCGTGATGATTATTATAATGAATTTTCTGAAACGCCTGGTGTGACAAATGTTTTGATTCGAAAAAATCGTAATGGGCCTATTGGTCAGGTTGATTTGAAATTTGAAAAGTCACAACAAAAATTCTATGAATTTAGAACAAAACTTTTGAATAAATGCAAAGAAAAAAATATTGAATTAAGAATTGTAAGTACATTTTATCCAAGTTCTAAATTATGCAGTAATTGTGGAAACAAAAAACAAGATTTGAAATTAAAAGATAGGATTTATAAGTGTGATAACTGTGGAATTGAAATGGATAGGGATTTTAATGCGAGTCTTAATCTAAAAAATGCTGAAAATTATAAGATTTTAGCATAATAAATAATATATTCTAAATAAAAAAAGAAGG
>CALHQS010000073.1 GCA_938036655.1 uncultured Candidatus Altimarinota bacterium | reverse complement strand
TAAAATTTCTTGCGTAAAAAAAGATTGAAGCCTCATCAATCAGAAAGAAAAAACGACGAGTTTTCCCCTTTTCAGGCTTGATATTGTGAGAACCTAAATAAGATTTTGGTGCATATCTTGGAGTCGCAAAATCATCGTGATAATTTTGAATTTCCTTGACAATAGGTGGCAATTCGTCGGCGGTGTACCAACGAATATGCGGAAATGCAAGCCACATATTGCTTACTACAATATCTCAACGCTTATATGCGTTGTACGCCTCTTCCACCGAATAAAAAGTTTTTCAGGCTCAAAAAAAGCCGAAAACGAGTGTTAAGTCTTCTTTAATCAAACGACCAAAGGGATTTGGAAAATTTATCATAATAATTATTTAAAAATATTTTTTAGTTGTAGGAAAATACCTACAAATATCATAAAAACGAAAAAGCAAAATCCCCACACAGAGAGTTTACCTGTTATTTGAGAGGTTGACATTAAGTAAATAAAATTGTACTTGTACACAAGAGCGGACAATATAGCCGAATAAAATAATTGTGATAAAAGAATTATTGAAATAGTTATCACAATAAATCTTACAATGTATTTTTTAAAGTAAAGCAAAATTGATAGCATAATTATTCTCTAACAATATAAAACAGAAACCAAAGTCCAGCAACTATGAAAAACAAAAATATTAGCGTATCTACAATGGTTGACCTTCCATAATTTAGCGTTTTTACGCCAATATTTGTACAAATTTGACTTCCATCTAGCGGTGGAATTGGATTTGCCAAATACAAGAAAAATCACATAAGTTCCGCAGGTTTCATTGAGGGCGGAGTTTCAATATCAATATAAAATCAACTTGCTTTCTTACAAATATAATCGTTACTTCCCCACAGGAATTCTTGATAACTTGTTTTAAGAGTTACGATTTTCCAAATAGGTTCAAAAATTGAATAAAAAAACTCGTATACAGGTTTCAAAATATTCGTCCAAATTGGTTCTACAAAAGGCGAAAGAAAATTTTTTAGAGTATCGAAAATCCAAGTAAAAATACCTTTAATAACATCAGCAAATCAGTTCCATATATTGCCTAAAAATCTTCCTATCGAAATAGCAAGATTTTTTATATGGCATCAAATATCCATTGATTCACAAGAAGTTTCCACATTTGGATCTGATGATGAATTATTATCTTGTGAATTCGCATCGCCTTGTTGTTGAAAGAAAGATGAATTGAATCAGAAAATATCTTGTAAAGTATAAATCAATGCTCAATCGTTTACTGATTTAAAAAATTCACCCCACAAAAATTTATTTAAATAAGGACTCAATTTTCTATAATGTTTATACGAAAAATCATCGAATTGTCAAGCCGTATAAGTATCTGAACCAGAATTAAAATGTGGAATACGCGCATAATATCAATCTGTTATCTCTCTATCATAAGTAAACTCTTCAAGAGTAGAAAAATAATAATCTCAGGTTTCCTCATCTTTAACATATTTTATTCATTTGTAGCTTCTATTACTACCAGTATCAGAAATTGCTTTCTCTTTATCTTTTTGAAGATAAATAAAATTACCTTCCTCTATATCAGCAATTCTTATACCATACACTCAAACTTTTTTATCAAATTTTTCTAAAAAATTAGGCAACCAACTAAAAAAATCAGGTTCAGCAAGATTACTTTTTTTATGATGAATGCGGTTGATGAAAACTTTATCGGCGGCAGAATTATACAAAGAAATATCAGAATAAGACCAATACACACCAGTCGTAGCAGGATGCGCAGAATAAGTCCAAAAAGAATTTATCGCAAGTACACAAACTTTCGGATTATCTGAACCACATTTTTTATTTACATCGAATTCGTAAATAGTTTTTTTATCTCAATTTGACAATTCATAATAAATATCGAGAGTTTTTTTACCTATTTTCTTTTCTTGATCCTCGTAAATCCAATTTGCTTTAAATTGAATTTCCGATTTAGGATTTACATAAGATTCTGTACCAAATAAATAATTATTACTCAAAACAGAATCCCAATAAGCTATAATCCACCCCGAAGTGCAACACTTTGTATGCACTCGGGGATTTTATTTGTAGCTTAATCGGAAAAGCGTTTTGTACAAATTGAACCAGGATTCAAGTTGAGGGTTCGAGCCCCTCCAAATAAAATCCTCCTTTTTATCTATTCATTTTTATTCAATATGAACCTATCAGAACAGACAGGTATTATCATTGCAGTTAATCATATTGTGTCTAAAAAAACACAAAAACCTATGATACTCGTTGAGTATTCACTAAAAGGCAATAAACAAATCCAACAAAAATGGATTTACGAGGATGACCCAAATTTTGAAACTCTCTCCAAATCTGGTAATGAGCTATTCGGTGCAAACATAAAATTAACTCTCGAAATTGTCTAAAATTTCTCACAAAAAACAACCTCAAGTGTGACGATTAACTAGTATCGTCACACCTAATCCAATTTTTATTACTAACTTTCGCTTTTTAATGGTAAAAAATAACCATTCCTTTCTGTTACAAAACACTCCTGATTTTCTGACAGAAAAAACACAGGAAAATCGCTATAAAAAATTGCAAATTTCTCGTACTATGGAATGGCTACAAATTCCAGAGAAAACGCAAAAGAATTTTATCAAAAATTTTATTCACATTGATGTCGATTATATGCAATACACTTGCTATAATATCAAAACACCACTCGAACTCATTTACAATATTCTCGGTTTCAGTGGAACCATTGATCAAGACAACTCTAATGTAGAATATAATTACAATCTGAATCTTTCACTCACTCATATGGAAACACGAATGTGACAAGCCTATATTATCACATTTATGTCGCCATGATTTCCACCAATCCCCATTGGAAGTGTGGAAGTTTACAACCCAAACAAAAAGGGTGCTATCAAAACTGAAGGAAAAATTGTATTTTACGGATGATACTTCGTTTTTAAAGAAATTATCACTTCAGAATGTCCCGAGTTTATTCGCTTTGTCAATGCTATTGAACTCTGATCAATAATTCAAACACAAAACCAAAAAGATAAGCCTATTTACAAGCGTACACGTGTAGATATTGCTATAGACATAAAAAGTAAAATATCACAACGCTGGATGTATAAATACATAAAACCCAGCAAAAATTCTAAACACGCTGTAAAACCATATAACTATACTCCAGAACTCGGATGATTCCAGTCTTTCGGTTATATTCCTTGATTATCAAAAATGATCGGAATACGAGTATATAACAAGGTTTTAGATATAAAAGCCAAAAACAAACAGTGTTATCATCCTGCTTACGGAACGGAAGAAATTCCCGATGTAACCCGTATAGAAATTATCTACGGATGAGATACGGCCACACAAAAAATTGACACTCTCATAGATTATACAAAATTCAGAATACTCTGAACTGACCAAATCCACATGAAAAGAATAAATCGCCCAAAATCACAATACTCCCCATTAAGTGCATACGAATACTTCAAGCGCTATGCAAAAAACCACTGAAAATCTCTCAAAGATGTTCTTGATGATGTTACTTGTATCGTCATGATCGAAGAGCAAAAAGACATGGAATATAAAGAAAATCAATACAAAGAAATAGAGATTTTTGAAACGAATCCTAAAAAATAATTATTATTATGATTGAACCAGGAAAAATATTTGAATTTCTGAAAAATAATGGTTATTCACAAAAAGATATAGTTACTATCGTATTATTTGCTGCTGTTATGATTTATACAATTAAATGAATGGATGATGATCAGGAATTTGAAAAAGAAAAAAATCAAGCCTAAATAGGCTTTATATGGGAACCTTATTCCCTCCATTTATTTTTTAACTTTTTTAGTTATGCAACCTATGGTGTCTTCTGAACTAGGAACGCAACTAACGACACAGGTTACTCAGGCAATGGGTTCTGTATTTACCTCGTTCGTTAATCTCTCAGGTGCTTACCTAGTTATTGGTGCTGGTATGTTCATTCTCTTTGGCGTGCTTGCACTCGTACATTTCCGTCGTCACTAATTCGACGATTTTAAGCATATAGATTGTTTTAGTGAATGCTGACCAATTTATATGCTTTTCTTTTTAATTTTTCATTATGATTATTGAAAATACTGATCTTTCACTCGCAGTTTATAATCTATTTATATTTTTTATTGAATTTCTCACAGCAAATATTATATGGATTATTCTGTTATGTGTTTTCATATATGTTATTTGATATTTTTTCCGTCACTTTATATTTTTTTGAAAAAGATAATATGAAAAAACTAATCATTCTCTTCCTTACTTCAATTTTGCCATTTTCAGTTTTTGCACAAGACACAGAAAAAAACGAAAGTGGGGAAAATCAACCTGTCTATGGTTGTACACAATTGTGAGCGCCTAATTTTAATCCGGAAGCAACAATCAATGATGGAAGTTGTGAATCTATAATAGAGGGTTGTACTGATTCAACCGCACTTAACTATAACAAAAATGCTACAATCCATAATGAGTATATGTGTCAGTATCCTCAACCTTATGTTCCGCAAAATATTGAGGGTGCTTTCGAGAAATCGCAAGTGTCTATTGGTGCGACTACTTGGACGCTTCGGTTTACTCTTAATGTGACTGGCGCAACGCTTGACCCGTCTAATATTCAAACTTGGAATAGGTTTACGGCGGTTTCTGCTACAAGCAATGACAAAACTCTTACGCTAACACTTAGACAATTCGATGATCAAAGACTAGATGTCGAGTGTACGAATTATGAAGTTACAATCCCTCGCCGTGCAATAGTAACTGAACGAGGCGATACGAATGCAAATCCTATAACTGGCAATTTTGAGGTGGTAGGTTGTGAAAAAACTTCTGTAACAAAAGAAGAGACAGAAGACGGAAAAGAGGAAAAAAAACACGAAAATACTATTAAACAAGATAATTTGTATTTATCTCTCTATGATACAGACGAAAAATGAAAAGTATATATAAATCTCGTGAATCTTGCTTATATTTTGGGTTTTTCAATCATATTTATTTTTATTTTCGTTGTATTTATACAATTCATTAAAAATTCTTTCCTATGAAAATCAAAAAAATAGTTTCAATAATTTTGCTATTATTTATAGCATTTACTACATTTACTCCACTTGTTCAAGCCGTTTCATTTAATGGTTCAAGTAAGGTAAATTTTCCTTGAATACAATGAGTTTGACAATATTTTGGCGAAAATATTGATGGTAAAGAATTGTGGACTACTAAGGAAGATGAGAGAATAAATAATGTAACTTCTATGGTTTGTATTGAGAATTGACCGGAAGATAGTTGTCTTACTTATGTTATGAATGTGACACAATTTTTCGTGATAGATTTAAAGAAAAAGTATACTGATAATGAGGGCGTATGAGGTATAACTCTTACAGAAAGCGTGTGAAATTATATTTCTTTTAATGTATGAGAGAAAAACGAAAAATGAGAACAATGAGAAAATGATATTTATTTTAATTATCAAATTTGAGAAAAAAAATGAAACCTTGTCAAAATATCAAAAAATCAGAAATGTGGTACTGACAATCCGCATATTTGTGTGATAGGGCTGAATACATTTATTACATATTCTGCAAAGGGCGTAACTCGTGGTGTATATTGGACTTACTCGGATGTGACGGTATATTCTGATGAGAATGACAATATCAGGTTGCATCGCTCTTATAAAGATAAAACCGATGGCGTAAGGCCTTGATTTTTTCAGAATGCATTACAAAATATTGCTGAATATAAGGGCTGATATGGCGCCAGAGTGTGAGATATAAATGATAGTACAGTAATTTTTGTTAGTGATAAAATATATACTGACAATAGTTATGAGAATGATAAAAGAGAAATTATATATTTGAAAGTTGATAAATGATATTGACGATTTTTGAAGAATGAGCAATATACTAGGCTATCGCCTGAAAAACTCCCTAAACTTTGGGCGAATGGTGCTACTCTTGGACAAAAAAGTTGGGAAATATACGAAAAATCTAGGGTACTTATTCCACTTATGAATGAGTATTTGTGGGATTCTCATTCTCAAGTTGATAAAAATACAAAATTGAATGTTTTTTCCACTTTGAGGGATGTTTTCAATTTTAAGTGAATTATTTCGTCTGAACATAATGGTACTTCGGCGAATCCGCGCAATCACGATGGGTATAAGGATGATGAATGATATTTTATATGCGAGACTACTGAAATTTGATGCCATATAAAAAATTTTGGTATTTCAATAGGAAAGTTTTTTGGCAATCTTTGGAACTGATTCTCTGATATAATCAAAGGTATTTTTACTTGGATTTGGGAAGGAATAAAAATTATAACACTACCAATTCAAGAATTATTTATAAAAATAAAAAATACAATTAAACAAGTATTTGGTTTTATTCAATCAATTTTTATTCGGGATCTTAATGAACACCAGAAAATTTCTTGTGATGCAAATTTTAATTTTGCTATAACAGAAGAAGAAAGAAAAAAAGCAGATTTAAAATTTGCAGAATATGTAGAAGAAAATTTTTCATGAGTAATGGATTGAGTTTTTGCTTTTTCAAATAATTTCATTACAATTATTCGCTTTATTGATCCAGTAATACCAGCAAATTGAAGTGAAATTTGTACTTATTCTTGAGTAAAGCGAGTAAATTATTCAACAAATTCTTTTATTGATGTCTTTTTTGTTATGATATTTGTACTTGGAATTATATCTTTATTTTTTTATAGAAATTCATAAATATGCTTGCAGTAATTTGAACTTTTATTGTAGATTATGGAATAAAAATCATTTTATGATTTTTTAGATTTATGTTTTTCTTGTTCATTTTTTGAACCCTCACAATAATTCTAAAGCCATTATTTACACATTTTGTAGTTATGAGAAACACAGTTACACATTTTCTTTTAACTTCTTGAATGATTTGACCAATGACAATTCAATTTCTTTATATTTTGTTTTTCACAATTTTTTTCTTTATTATTTATAAAAATGTTTACAAATTAATAGCAAGTTAGTATGTTACGAATAGCAAATCCATTATGAACTCTTATAAATCAAGACCTTACGCTTGTATTTTGATTTTTCTGAGCTTGAAAAACATTTTATACAGTAGAAAGTGCGTATAAAGCCTATAAGCGATGAGATATTATCATATCGAATATGTGGCTTGCTTTCCCTCATGTGCGTTGGTATATAGCTGATGAGCTTCCAGCAATTATTGAGGAAATTCAAAATTATCATGATGATTTTGCAACGCCGATGTATGCGCCAAAATCATATCTTTGAGCACATAACATAAAACCTATTAAGGGGAAACCTCGTCGTTTTTTCTTTCTTATTGACGAGGCTTGAATTTTCTTTAATTCTAGAAATTTTAAGAAAAATTTTGAAAAACCTGAAATGATAGAATTTCTTGTTCAACCAAGAAAATTTGATTGTACCATAGCAGTGATTTGTCAAAGCCTTAAAATGATCGATGTAAATTTTGTGCGATTAGCTCAAGAAGTGGTTGAATTTAGACCGTGGTTATTCTGATTATTCCGTTTTTGAGAAGCTTATGATACGAAATTTCTTAACATAGAATGAGACTGATGGGATAGGGATATTCCTGTAACGCGACGAAAAATATTTCTTCATGATTTTTATACAATTAAAGCACGAATAAAATTTATTTGATGATTGTATTATACAAAAGAGATTTTATGAGTTCGAGCTGTTCGCAGGAAAGAACATATTTTAACTGTGAAAGATTATTTATTTAAAGAACAAACAGAACCTGATTTTCATAATTGGCACGGAAAAATTTTAAAATCACAGATTTTTTGAATTTCAGAAAAAGAAGCAGAAGAAGACACGGAAAATTCGATAAATACAGACAAAAAATAAAAAAACGCCCCAAGCCGAACTCATTCGGCGGGGTGTTTTTTGACAAATACTAAAAAATGTTATATAGTATAGTTATAATATTTGTAATTTTACTATTATGTTTGAATTTATTATTGTTTCCATTATTGGATTTTTATATATTTTTAGTCAAATAAGAAAAGAGATTTTAGAGGAAAAATCAAAGAAATCTATTATTGAAACAGAAAAGCATTTAAAGAAAATTGCCGAAAATCTTGACAAACCCAAATAATATGATAATATATTGACAATAATATATTTTATTGTTTAATATGAAATATAATCATCTTTCCCTAGAAGAGCGCTACATGATTTTTGAACTATTACAACAAAAATACACCAAAAGACAAATAGCGGAAATTCTTGAACGAAGTCCATCAACCATCACACGAGAATTACAAAGAAACAAATCACGCGTCAGATATTCACACACAACAAATCCTAAATTCCATTATTTGCCAGACTCTGCACAAGCCATAAAAACAGAAAGACGCAAAAAGGCAAATTACCGTACACCACTCAAAAACGAAGTCGTAAAAGATTTCGTTTTTTCTCATTTAAAAATCTGATGGTCGCCAGATATAATTTCGGGTGTACTCAAAAACACCTACAAAACCGCCAAAAAATACACAATTTCTCACGAATCCATATACAAATACATATACTCGGAAGAGTGAGAAAAAGAAAATTTAAAAAATTTTCTCACTCGAAGACACAAAACAAGAAGAAAATACACTTGAAGAAAAACACAAAAAATCCCTAAAATTCCGAATCGTCTAAATATTACTGAACGACAAAAATTTTTTCCAAAATCCGAAACACGCAAAGAATTTTGACACTTTGAATGAGATTCAATATTGTCAGTTCGCACAACTTTTTCCGCAATTCATACAGAAGTGGAAAGAAAAACACGATTTATATTCGCACAAAAAATAAATAAAAAATCTGCAGAAAATGTAGAATATGCAACGATCAGTATTTTCTCCGAACTTCCAAAAAATTCTATAAAATCCACAACTTGGGATAATGGAACGGAACATACCAATCACGAAAATGTAGCAAAAACACTACAAATAAAAATATTTTTTGCTGAACCTTATAAATCTTGGCAACGATGAACTAATGAACATGCTAATGGTATGATTCGCCGATATTTCCCAAAATGAACAAATTTCGATGAAATTACAGAAAATCAACTTCAAGAAGTAGTACAAAAACTTAATAATCGACCACGCAAAATTTTCTCATACCGAACAAGTCAAGAATTATTCGAAGAAGAACTTGCAAAACTAATGAAAAGACAGAAACGCGATTAACCAAAAAACTACTCTTTTTTCTCTTATCTACGGCGAAGCCTCATCATATAAATTTTTAGCGACAGCGTATAAAAAATTTAGCCTCATCATATAAATTTTTAGCGACAGCGTATAAAAAATTTATATGATGAGGGGGTTTGGTGGGTGTCCCCCAAATATTAAATATTCCTTTTGTCAAGACAAAATTTGACACCTATTTTTGTGTGCAAAAAATCAAAGAAATCCCACAATAAAAACAAAAAACGGAAATTTAAAAAATAAATTCCGTCTTATTTTTACTAAAAAATAAAAAATTGCACTTGCATTTTGAACAAAGCTAATTAACATTTAAATCAATTTTAAAAATTTGTGTTGTTTGTACAACATAATGCGCACAATTTTTCCCATTATAATTGATACAATTCATACCCACTATATCATTGATTCTATTATTACTATCGAAAGACCAAATAGTTTTTCAAGCAACATTTTTATCAGGAAAATTAGGGGAAAATGCGACAGACGGCAATTTAAAATCGGTTGAACCATTGAAAGTTACCGCCAAAGTATCTTTCGTAAAAAATAGGAAAGAAAGAATGAAAGAAAGAATAAATAGAATTATTTTCGTGATTTTCATAGAAATGAATTTTTAAGAAAGCCAAATAAAACGAAGAAGAGAATTAGAAAAAAGGAAACTAAACCAAGTAAATACACCACATTTGTAACATTTACATAAATTTTGCCGTTTTCGTCTGTATCGTATAACGACAAATACAAATTATCTTGTTTGATTGTATTTTCGTGTTTTTTTTCAGTATTTTCCGAATTGTCTTGCGGTTGAGAATCAGGATTTTTCTCACACCCTACAACCTCAAAATTGCCAGTTATAGGATTAGAGTTAGTGTCGCCTCGTTCAGTTACAATTGCACTGCGAGGGATTGTTACTTCATAATTTGTACATTCGACATCCAACCTTTGATCATCGAATTGTCGAAGTGTTAGCGTAAGAATTTTTTCGTTACTCGTAGCAGAAACCGCCGTAAACCTGTTCCAAGTTTGTACGAGAGACGGATCAAGCGTTGCGCCAGTCACATTAAGATTAAACCGAAGCGTCCAAGTAGTCGCACCAATAGACACTTGCGATTTTTCGAAAGAACCAGCAACATCTTGTGGAGTATTATTTTGATTATACTGACAAAGAGACTCTTTATGAATTGTAGCATTCGCATTATAATTAAGTGCAGTCGAATCCATACAACCCTCTATTGCACTTTGACAACTTCCGTCATCGTCAGTAGCGTTAGGATCATAATTCGGACTAGAAGGATTTGTACAACCGAAAATAGAGTTTTTATCATTCGGAATTGTCCAAGTAAAATAATCTTGCTCGTTTTCATACTTTATACTTCATTGTGGAAAATCACATCCGAGAAAATTCGTAAAACGCAAAATAATTTTTGTGCCTGATGGAATACTCGATTCGGAAAAATTAAAGGTTGCATATAGCAATCCATTTTTGACTTTTTTTCAGTCAAATTGTACATAATTAGTAGATGATGAAGAATCATCCCACCAAGTATAATCAGTACCACAAGACAAATCATTAAGTAGCACATCAGGATTTAAACGCTCTCAATTATCTTTTTCAAAATAAAATGGAATTTCAAGTATTTTTGAATCCTCATTATAAATCACTGAATCAGTTTTTATTTTCATTACGTACTCACTTTGTGCAAATACAGAAAGCGGAAAAAGAAAAGCGAAGAGGAGAAAAAGAATTTTTTTCATATTATTTTTGGAAAGTTAAAATTTTGAAAATAAACGAGGCTAGAAAAATACCAATAAAGAAAAAGAGGAAAAAAACAAAATTTCCAGTCAAAAACTGAATTATGAAAGTTACCAAGTTCCAAAAAGTGGAATAAATATCAGTATTTTGAATTATCATATTTTTTGAAAATTTTAAAAAATAAAAGTGTCATAAAAGCATTGTATGCTAGAATAACACTTTTATGCGAATTATCGACGCAATTTAAGTACCGAAGTAACGATACCAATCACGATGAAAGTACCAGCAACAAGAACGATAGCACCAGAAAGACTAGCGATTGAACCTACAATCTGTCCCATCGCAGTAGTAATCTGTTGCGTCATCGTTGTTGCAACCTCTGAACTAATCATATGACTAAAACAGTTATGAAATAAAGAATTGGAGGGAAAAATTCCCATAAAAGAGAGTCAAATAGGAATCGAACCTATGACGCAGGAATATTCAATCCCTCGCTCTTCCACTGAGCTATTGACTCATATAAAGCCTATTTTTCAGGCTTGTCTTTAAAAGTTTTTTGTAATGATGAAACAAGTTCAGGATGATATTTAGAAAAAAGAATAAAACGAACTACATCAAGACAAAATATAAATTCTCATAATGTATATTCTTTACCATCAAAAATAACTTTTTTTTGTAAATCCATAAATTTAAATTAAAAATATTTTAAACATCTTTATAAAATAAAGTTTTTGCGTAAAGTATAGACAAAATAAAAATAATAGATATAAGCATAGCAATAATGCCAGTGAAAGTTGCCGTATACTTTTCTTGAATTTGAATAAATTGTAGAATAATTGCTTCCATATAATAAAATTATTTTTTACTTGAAAAAGAATTAGAACCACTTTCAAAAATTTCAATTTCTTGATATTTGCCTTGTTTCATTTCCAGGTCTTTTTGATCTTCAGCTATTGCTATAAGCATAACGTCATCAAGTACATCTTTGAGAGATTTTCCGTGGTTTTTTGCATATCGCTTAAAATATTCATATGCAGAGAGTGGTGAATATTGAGATTTTGGTTTATTGAGGCGTTTCATAATAACTTGGTCATTTCCAAGTATTCTATACTTGGTGTAATTGATAAGAGTTTCTAGATTTTGTGTGGCAGTTTCGCCACCATAAATAATTTCTATTCTGGTAACATCAGGATAAGTAGTGCCATAAGAAGGATGATAACATTGCTTTTTCTTTGCTTTGATATCAAGCACTTTATTATACACACGAATTCAGATATATTTAGACAATCCAGGAATATATCAGAAAGACTGAAAGCCGCCAATTTCAGGAGAATAATTGTATGGTTTCACTACGTGTTTTGAGTTTTTACTTGGCTTTATGTATTTGTATAGCCATCTTTGAGAGATTTTTCATTGCACATCAAGTGCAATATCTACACGAGTTCGTTTGTATACCGGTTTGTCTTTTTTGCCATCTTGAATTTGAATAATAGTACCAAGTTCAATAGCATTGGCGAATCTCAATACTTCAGGTGCTTCGTCAGCAATGATATCGCGGAATACGAAGTAACCACCGTAAAATACAATTTTTCCTTCAGATTTTATAACTCATTTTTTATTTGGATTATAAACCTCAATACTTGCAATAGGAATAGGAGGGAAACCAGGAGAAAGAAAAGTAAGAATATATGCATTTCACATTCTCGTTTCTAGATTTTGTAGAGAAAGGTTCAAATTATAATTATACTCTATATTTGAGTTGTCCTGGTCAATTTTTCAGTCAAATCAAAGTATATTATAAATTGCTTCAAGAGGTTTCGCAATATTGTAACAAGTATATTGAAGATAGTCGATATCAATATTGAGAAAATTTTTAGAGAAATTTTTTTGAGTTTTCTCGGGGATTTGCAACCATTCCATAGTCCTAGAAATTTGCAATTTTTTGAAATGATTTTCAGTGATTTTTTCTGTCAGAAAATTCGACGTGTTTTGAGACAGAAGAGAAGGTCGATTTTTTCTCATCAGAAAGGGAAAGTTAGTGATAGAAATTGAATTAGGTCAGACGATACTAGTTGATCGTCTGACTTAACGCGATTTTTTGAGTGAAATTTTTTATTTAATTTCAGTAGTAATTACAAGTGACATACCTGTGAAATCTACACCCTCTTTATTGTCAATGAATTGTGAATTAACTACATCTTTCCACTGATCACCTATTTTTTGACGAGTAATATATTTAACAATAGATCTTCCAGGGGTTTTTTGGAGGTGTGAAGTTTCAATAATTTTGTACTCTCTTACAAGTGGAGTAGCATATGATAATGTTGGATATGTCTTTTTTTCTGACATATAAATTAAAATAAAAAGATAAAAATATAATGCTTTTTGGCTATTTCCTGCGATTGAAAACGCAAAAAAAGACCTTGTACTTATTACAAAGTCTTTCATTTATCTTATAAGTGGTGGGTGATGAGGGATTCGAACCCCCGACCCCCTGCTTGTAAGGCAGATGCTCTCGCCAACTGAGCTAATCACCCTTATATCTGACAACACGCAAAATATATTTATTTTTTCTCAAAAGTCAAATCAAAATGCAAAATTGACTTTTTTTGTTTTTTTATTAGTATTTGGAAAAAATTGTATGAAAAAAACGCTTCTTATTTTTACAGATACGACTTCTGAGCAAGTCAATGGCGTCACTCGGTCAATTGAAAACCTCAAAAAACACCTTCCCAATCATATCAAGCTCGCAATTGTTTCGGCAGATGATTTTTTCAGTGTGCCGTTTTTTGGATACAAAGAAATTCGACTTTCACTCAGTTTTCCGCGACAAATTTTTAAAAAAATCCACGAAATTCGGCCAGATTTCATTCATATCGAAACGGAAGGGCCGATTGGTTTTTCGGCGGCACTCATTTGTAAAAAATATAAAATTCCTTATACAACGTCGTTTCATACCAAATTCCCCGAATATCTGAGCATGCGAAATCGGCTTCTCAAAGAGGAATATGTGCATCAATATCTGCATTATATTCACGACGGCGCGGAAAAAATTTTTATTTCAAATCGTGGAATGATTCCGTACATTGAAAATAATAATTATGGAAATTATGCCGTGATTCCGCTTGGAATCGACCATTCGATGTTTTTTCCAGGTGCGAAAAAATTTTTCTTGAATAAAACTCGGCCAATCGCGCTTTTTGTCGGACGCATTGCCATCGAAAAAAATATTGAAAAATTTCTTGAAATCTCTGAAAAATACGAAAAAATCGTCGTGGGCGATGGTCCAGAAAAAGAAAATCTCGCGAAAAAATTCCCAAATGTGACATTTTTGGGAATTAAAAAATGAGAGGAATTGGCGGACATTTATCGAAGCGTCGATGTGTTTGTTTTTCCCTCCAAAACGGATACGCTTGGACTTGTGAATCTGGAAGCAATGGCGTGTGGAAAGCCTGTTGTGGCGTATGACATCGAAAATATGCGCGGAATTGTTACGCACGGAAAAAATGGTATTTTAGTCAACGAAAACAGCACGCTAGAATCAGGAATTTCTGATGCACTCAAGCTTTTACCAGAAAACTGTGCTGGCAGCACACAAGAATTTTGTTGGGAAAATCATGTAAAAAAATTTTTGGAAAATCAGTCTCCTATTTCTCATAATTTATGGATATAGCTCAATTATTCAATATCACGCCAGAACTCATCGAAAAACTCCAAGCGGGCGGCTATCTCGTGATGTTTACGATAATGGTGATCGAATGACCATTCGTGACAATGGCGGCAGCTTTTCTCGCATCAATAGGGATTTTTAATATTTTTGTGGTAGCGATTTTGGGTTGGCTTGGTGACACGGTGGGTGATATTATTTTTTTCTTGGTAGGGCGCTTTGGTTTGTCACTTTTTACAAAAAATCGAAAAATCGACACCGAACAAAAAGCGAATTTTATGGAAAAACTCAATATTTTGCTCGAAAAAAATTTTGTTTTGTCGCTCATTGCTATCAAATTTACGCCATACGCGCCGATGATTGCACTTCCCTATTTGGGTACAAAAAAATCTATTTCAGCATTCAGATTTATTTTTCTCACAGCACTTCTCTCGATTCCCGTACCACTCACGGTCGCACTTGTTGGTTTCCATATTGAAAGTATCCGCCGATTGATTGCCACTATTCCCGAAGATTATCAAATTTTTGCGATTATTGTGGGAGTCTTGCTACTTCTTGCAATTGCTGGAATTATATTTTTTATTTTTCGAAAATATTACAAAATTTTTCAAGAAAAAATCGAGCAATATGTTGAAAAACTCAAAAAATCACAAAAAAAATCTTCCTAATGGAGGATTTTTTTATACTTTTCTTCTAGAATTTTTGCCATATTTTCTGTGGAAAACCGCTCTTTGATAGCACGAGATCATTTTTTGAGTTCTTCAAAATATTCGTCATTTTCGAGAATTTTTTGCAATTCTTGTACAAATTTTTCATCATTTTTTGCCATCGCAACAAAACCGCGAAATGTATCATCATATTCTGGAATGTCGCGCAGCAGAATCGGTAACTCCGCGGAAGCCGCTTCCAGAACAGCCATTGGATGATTTTCTTGTGTTGATGGCAGCACAAAAACATCCGCAATGACAAAATATTTTCGCACATCCTCGAGCGGAATCACGCCCGTCACAATCAAATTTTTCGGAAGGTTTTGAAGAATTTTTTCAAATTTTCCCGCATCAGCGCCCAGTGATTTGAACGGAATTCCACCGACCCAAATAAATTGTGTGTTCGGCATTTTTTCGGCCATCGTGAGGAAAGTATCAAATTTTTTGCGTGGCTGAATTTGTCCATTTCCCAAAATAATTTTTTGATTTTCAGAAAATCCCAATTCTTTGCGAAGCGCTTTTTTCTCCGTTTCCGAATGCTCATATTTTCGCATATCAATCGCATTGTAGAGAATTTCTACATTTTGCAACCCCATATCATTCGTGAGGCTTTTGGCAACGCCAGCCGAACACGCCAGCACCAGATCAGCCTTTCCATAAAATTTTTTGAGCCACCATTTGGCTATTGGAAGCCAATATTTTGTGCCCTTCAGCGAGCCAATAAAACTTTCTGGAATTACATGTGCAGAAACTACTTTTTTCCCACGCGCAAACAACAATTTCCAAAATGCATACAATCCAACCGTATGAATATGCACGATGTCGGCAGGATTTTTCCCATTTTTTTGTACCTCAAAACCCGCGCGCTCAAGACCCGCAAGCATCTCACGAAACGCCGTGTGTACGCCGTGCCCCTGCACCGTAAATTCACTTTCTGAAATCAAATTAACTTTCATTTTAGCGCTTTATAGATAAAAAAAAATTTTCGCGAATTGGCTTCTCGAAGCGCCACATGGCTTCAAAATCCTCGTTCGTCTCGTGATCAAAACCGAGAATATGCAACACGGAATGAATCAACAAAATCTCGAATTCTTCCAACGGCGAATGCTCAAATTTTTGAGCTTGTTCCAAAATTTTTGCCTCGGAAAAAATACACTCGCCCGCAATATCCGTCGCTGAATCCAAATCTGAAAAATCATCAAAATAATGAAACGAAAGCACATCCGTTGTTTTATCAATCCCTCGATACTCTCGATTTAAAATCTGAATTTCCTCGTCTGGCAAAAATGCAATATTAAGAATTCCGCGTTGTGTGATGGGCACTTTTTTGGCAATAAAATTTAAAATTTCCGAAATTTTTTCCTCAGAAATCAGGAAATTTTCAGGAAAATTTACAAAAGAAAATCAAAACATAATTATTCAATAATTCTCACTTCGTTGACAAGCTCAAATCCTGTCTTTTCAAAAACAGTTTTTTGCGTCAAACGAATCAATTCAATTAAATCCGAAGGCTTACAAGTTTCTCCATCAGAAAGCAAAAAATTGGCATGCAAATCACTCCAACGAGCACCACCATGACGCTTTCATTTGAAACCAATTTGCTCAATCAACGAGCCAGCCGAAGCATCGCGACCTGGATTTTTAAAAAAACTTCCACAGGAATTACCTTTTGGTTGCTTGTTTTCACGAAAATCGATATTATCCACATCAGAGGCATATTTTTCGCGAATTTCCGACAAATCAAATTCAGCTGAAATCAAAAAATAATTCGGGTTTTCCTTTAAAATCGAATGTCGATATCAAAAATTCATATCTGATTTTTGCAAAATTTTCGTCTCGCCAGTCGAAATATCAAGAATTTTCGCGGAAAAAAAATTATTTTCTGTTTCAAGCCCAAAACATCCCGCATTTCCGACAACCGCACCCGCGATCGTTCCTGGAAGCCCAATAAATCGATGCCAAATTGGTTCACCAAAATTTTTTTCCAGAACTTCTGCAATATCAGAAATTTTTTCACCAGAAAAAATGGACAATTTTTTGGCTTGCTCATCAAAATTCCAGCCTTTGAGAGAATTTTTAATCACAATTCCCGGGAAAAAA
>CALHQS010000072.1 GCA_938036655.1 uncultured Candidatus Altimarinota bacterium | reverse complement strand
AAGAGATGAGAAAGAAAAAACCATAGAAGAGAATTATTTCTTCTATGGTAGCAAAAAATTTAAAAATGAGCAAATATCGTGAGATTTTCTTACAAAAAGAAATTGATAATTTTTATTTTTATTGTCATTCGATGAAATTTTCCAGAATCAAACGCGCACTTTCCGCATCAATATCACCAGCAAAATTATTTTCAGAAAAAGCAATTTTGGCTTCGCTGGTCGTCAGTCGCTCGTCATGAAAAATAATCGGCAGCCCAAATTTTTCAAGTTTTTTGGCAAAATTTTTCACGCGATTTCCATGTGCGGACATCGTCCCGTTGATGTTGTACGGCATCCCGATAACGATAGCACTAGGCTTTTTGTCTGCGATAAAAGTCGTCAAATACTCAAGTAATTCGTTTGTGGAAACGGTTTTGTGCGCGAAGCAAAAATTCTCGACCGAGTAGGCGAGACCAGTTTTGCGAGTTCCATAGTCGAGCGCGATATAATTATTTTTCATCAATCGTGATTTCGATAAAGATTTTTGCGATCGTGTCGTGCGTGATGTGGATGTACACGAGGTGGCGCCCAGTGGTTTTGATATGCGTTTTGTTCGGCAATTTGATGTCGCGTTTTTCAAAATGAATGTGAAATTTTTTGTCAATTGCGGAAATAATCTCGTGTTCGCCAAGCCCACCAAAAATTTTCCCATTTTTCCCCTTAAGCGCAAAATGAAATTCTTGTCCTTCGAGTATTTTTTGAATCTCAAAAGCTTTTTCAAGGCGTTCTCGAGCCTGATCCTGAGCACGTTTTTTGTCTTGTTCAAGTTTTTTCAGGCGCTCTGGAGTGACTTCGATGGCAATTTTTTTGGGAATCAAAGAATTGCGTGCCTGTGCCGAAGAAACCTCGATAATATCACCTTTTCGCCCCATATGAGCCACATCTTGCAAGAGTTCAATAGAAATTTTTTTAACAGCCATAATATTTTTTAAAGTGCTCAAAGTATATTGATTTTTTGGAAAATTTCAATGAAAATGTCGTTTTTGCTTTCTTTCATTGGTATTTTTGAAAACAATAAAAAAGCCAAGATTTATATGATAGAACCTTAGCATTTGAATAACTTGTGAATTGGTGGACCTGCTGGGACTCGAACCCAGGACCTTAGGCTTAAGAGGCCTCTGCTCTAACCGACTGAGCTACAGATCCAGATGGCTGGGGTAGTAGGATTCGAACCTACGCATGTCGGATTCAGAGTCCGATGCCTTACCACTTGGCGATACCCCAACAAAATCTTGTTCATTATATACAAAAGTATCAAAAGTCAAGATTTTTTTCATTTTCTAAAAAGGTCCGTCCTATTCTCTGTTGCATGTATTATTTCGGAGGAAATTTCATGCAGTTGTACAAAAAATCAAATAATTGATTTGCTATACATTCTGTATGTTCTTTTAAAGTAGGGAACCTAAAATAATAATAACTCTTGACTTTTCAAAAAAAAAAAAATAGTATTAATGTGTTTATTATATAATTCTTAAATTTTTATGACTAAAAATAGATTATCAGGAATGATGAATGCCTTGCTTGATGAGTGTATAAAATTGTTTGCCTGAATTGTATTCTCCGTACTAATAATTGATTGATGAACATTGTGCTATCTATATTTTTGTAAAGAATTTGTTCCTAATCTTGCTGAGTTGTCGATCATGATTACTAAGTTATTTATATGTGATATCCTTCTCATTATAGCTGGTATATTTTTCACGATTCGTTACTATAAAGAAAATAAGTTTTGGTTTAGGGTTTGATTAGTATTAACTATTCTTGCTATATGAATACTGCTTCTCCTCCTTCTTCTTCATTAATCTCTCTTTTTACGGAGACTAATTAATCCTTTGAAATACCCAATACATAAAATAAGTACTTATGTACTTATTTTTTCTTTATTCAAAGAACTAAATATCTCAGCACAGGTATTTTTGAAATAATTTCAAAAAGTCCAAAGGAAAGAGTAAACATCAAAATAAAGGTAATACTATAATTCTAAAAAGCAGATACATTGAAATAATGAGTCAAAATATATCAAGCAATAACCAAAAAAATAATGCAATACATAAACTCCAAAACGTGTTTTTGACATGTATTTTGTAAAAGAATTTTCTTTATTGAAATATTTTTTAAAAAAATCAAATCATAGCAATACAAGCTATCCAACAATACAAATTTGTCACAAAATTTTGCAATATTTCAGCATCAGTATAGTTTTTTCAGACATAAAAGTATACATAAAAAATCATAAAGTTGTTGCAAGGATCATCATAGGAATAGATATTTTTTCTAAAATTTTTCTACTTTTCATGAGAAAATATATAATATCAGATGGCAAATGCTACAAAATAAATCCCAAATCTATACATTGTAACAACAGGCATATTGGGGATTTGAGCTCATCACCAAATTACAAAAAACAATAAAAATATTATAAAAATATTTGATTTTCATCAGATTCTCCATAAAAAATCAGATTTATCATATTTTTTAGTAAAACAATTCTTATCGAAAAAAAGCATTTGAATAAACCAAAGTGGCCCCGTTCAAGCTAAAACTGAAACAGGATAAACTAGAAAAACTGGCATTTGTTCAAGTCATCATTATATTTTCAGATTTATATATCAAGCAATCCAGTGTAGCACTAATAATCACAAAGTTGAAGGAACAAGAAGTTTTGTAATGCGCTCTTTTAAGAATTCTTTATTGCTTCTTTTTTCTAGAGAATATCTAGCACTCATGCCAACTACTACAAACAAAAGTACTATAAACCATGGATAAACTCCATACAAAAAACCATCTAAAAAATAAATATTTTTTGTATCTGGAAATCATCAAAGAACTCAAACACTATTAAAAATATAAATAACATGATAAATAAGTACCAAAATAACTACAAACCAACGCAGATTATCAAGATATATTTTTCTTTGCATGATTTTTAACATCAGATAAACATTTTTATTGTATGGATTTTTCTCTTTTTCCAAGATTTTTCAAAATATTCTCCCCAATTTTTCCTCAAAAATTTTTTCCAAAAAATCCCAAAATCATTCTTTTTTATTTTTGCAAAAAGTGAAAAATTTTGTATAATCAAGTGGCTTTTTGGGAAGGTTTGAGATTTTCCAAAGGCTACAAAAAGTATTTTAATTTTCAAAATTATGAACGATAATAAAAAACAAGCTCTCGCGACGGCGCTTTCTCAGATTGAAAAGCAGTTCGGAGCAGGATCAATCATGAAACTCGGGGAACGCGTGCATATGCGCGTGGAGACGAGTTCGTCTGGATCTATTGCGCTTGATGATGCGCTCGGTGGCGGATACGCGAAAGGTCGAATCATCGAAATTTACGGTCCAGAATCTTCTGGTAAAACCACTTTGACACTTCACGCAATTGCAGAGGTGCAAAAAGCTGGTGGGGTTGCGGCCTTTGTAGATGCGGAACACGCGCTTGATCCTTCGTATGCACAAAAAATTGGTGTAAATATCGATGAACTCATCGTTTCCCAGCCAGATCATGGAGAACAAGCGCTTGAAATTGTGGATGCACTTGTGCATTCTGGGGCAGTAGATTTGATTATTGTCGATTCTGTGGCTGCTTTGACGCCGAAGGCGGAAATTGAAGGAAATATGGGTGACAGCTTCATGGGACTTCACGCGCGCCTTATGTCTCAGGCTCTCCGAAAAATTACGGGTGCCATCAACAAGTCGCATTGTACAGTGATTTTCATCAACCAAATTCGTATGAAAATCGGTGTAATGTTCGGTTCTCCTGAAACAACGACTGGTGGTAATGCGCTCAAATTTTATGCTTCTCAGCGCCTTGATATTCGCCGCAAAGAAAAACTCGAACAGGGAACTGGCGACAACAAAGAAGCGATGGGAAATAAGGTGAAAATCAAGGTTGTGAAAAATAAAGTAGCGCCTCCATTCCGTGAAGTAGAAGTGGATATCCTCTTCAATGAAGGAATTTCTCTCGCAGGTGAAATTTTGGATCTTGGCGTGGCTCGTGGTGTGATCAAAAAAGCGGGCGCGTTCTACTCGTATGGTGATACTCGTCTGGGTCAGGGTCGCGAAAATTCTCGCAATTTCCTCAAAGAAAACCCAGAAATTATGAAGGAACTTGAACAGAAAGTGCGTGAAAGCGGAAAAAATGCTCCAGCATTTGCTGAAACAGCTTCTGAAGCATCTGATGATGAAGAATAAAAAATCCCCATTGGGGATTTTTTATTTTGGAAAAAATGGATTTTCTTGCTCATTGATGGGTTCGTTTTTTCGTTTTTGGGACGATTTTTCTTGATTTTCATCAGCATTTCTCGCGGTCTGATTTTTAATATTTTTATCAATCGAAGTGTTATAAAAAACGTCATCATTTACGCTCGTTGAATTTTTTTCTTGCTCCAGAATTTGTTTAAGTTTTGATTCGGAAAGTCCAATTACATCACGAATAATGGAAAATTCTGATTTAATGTTATTGAGTTTCCAAGTATTGTCTATTCGGATAAAAATATAATATTCTATGAAAGATGAGGCCTCAGTTTTCGCGCGATTTTCATAACTTTTGAAATCCTCATTTTTGTTACGATAGGTGGGCGAACTCACGAAAGTTCCGTCGCTTTCGCGAATCGTATAATCAATCATTGAGCCCTCAATTTCCATCGCGAACATGTCACCATCTTTGCCAGGATAATTTCGTACTGACATCAGTTCCATTTTGTGGATGTGAATATTTTTCATAATATTTTTGAGGCCTGCTTCACCGACAAGGATTTTCTGAGCTTTTTGATAATAAAAATCCGTCATATATGGCCGCATCGACTCAAGATTTTTCTCCATCCACGCATCCTGATATTTAAGAAAAATATCCTTTGTCACTTCTTTGAGTCAATCTAAATTCCAACTCGAATCATCTTTGAGTGCGTCCGCCAAGTCTTTTTTTGCTTTTTTGAGCATTTTTTGTCGACGAATTTCATAAATCGCGTAGTAGAGTATTGCGATGGCCGTGAGCACAATACTTCCTGTGCCATCATCTTTGGAAGAACTATGGTGCCCAGCACGCGCTTCCGCATGCGGAATTTCACTAAAATGTGCCGAGAAAAATATTCCCAGTATCGTAAAAATAGTAAATTTTGTTAATAATTTTTTCATAAAGATATCATAAAAAAATTTCCATAAAAGTCAAAAAATCTAAAAATTTTCAAAAATTTGACTTTTTATGATTTGTGTGTTATCATCAAGAAAGAATATGAATGAACAAAACCTTTCGCATCACGAAAATCTAGCTTCCAAAATTGAAGGAAAGGAGGCATCTTTTTTCGATGCATTTCGCGAATATTTGGCGTCGTGGGCCTGACTTCAGAAGCTGAGTAAAGGCTTAATGCGAGCGTTGCAGGAGACACATCAGGCAACAGAACATATTCTTTCCGACAATTCTCAAAAGAAAAATTAAAAAATACTTGACTTTTTATATTTTTATGTATAATGTATTTGCCTTAGCGATAAGGTAAATTTTTTCATAAGGGATAAGAGGCTCGAAAGAGCCTTTTATTTTTGTCAAAATATTTATTTTTTGCAAAATTTTGCAATTATTCTCTGTTTCTTTCTCAAAAATTTATTATTGCAAATTTTTGTATTATTAAAAATAATAATATTTTTCCTTTATATAATACCAATATTATTGCAAATATTTGCAATATATGAAAAAGTAACAAAAAAATTCCTAATTTAGGAATTTTTTATGCGTGTTTTGTAATAGCTTCTTCAAGAACAGAAACTTCCTGAACTCCAACCCATTTTTCTACTGGTTGACCGTCTTTGAAGAGAATCATTGTTGGAATTGACATGATTCGCATAGAAGCAGGAGTTTCAGAATCGTTGTCTACATTGTGTTTTGCAACGATTGCTTTTCCATCTACACGAGAAGCGAGCTCTTCGAGACGAGGAAGCATCATCTGACAAGGTCCACACCATTCCGCCCAGAAATCCACGAGCACAAGCCCTTTTGAAGTAAGTCCTGAAAAGGTTGCGTCAGTTGAAATTTGTAGTGCCATAATCTTTTGCTAAATAATAAATAGTGCCACTATTTTATCATTTTTTTTCCAAAAAGCAATTATTTTTTCAATAAACTTTAAATTTTAAATTGATTTTTAAGAAAAAATATTTTTTATAATTGTTTTTTAATATTTCTATAAAAAAGTCAATATATTTTTCTGGAAATCAATTTTTCCCTTTATAAAAGTATTTCTATTTTTTGGATGTTGGATTTTCCTGAAAAAATCGTGAAAAATCTTGTCTTTTCAAAAAAAATATTTATAATGCGTAGGCTTTTTATATTCTATTTTATTTAAATTCTATGAAAAAAGCTCTTATTGCTCTTGCAGCACTCACATTTCTTGCATCTTGTGGAAACAAGGCTGCCGAGACTGTAAAAACTGATACTCAGACTACAGTTAAGACAGAATCAATCTCAGCAACTACAGAAGGTGTACAGGTTGAATCTTCAGGATCTACAGAAACAACTGAGGCAACTACTGCTACTACTACTTCAGCATCTCTGTCTGCTGGTTGTGATGATTATGTAAAATACTACTCTTGTGCAATGGAAAAAAGTGGTTTCACTGGTGATGCACTTACTCAGGCAGTAGATGAGCTTAAAAAAGGTTTTGCTGAGCTTCCAGCAGATCTTCAGACACAGGCTTGTACTCAGGGTCTTGATGCCTTCAAACAGTCAATGCCAGTATCTGGTTGTTAAAAATTCCCCATTTTGGGATTTTTTATAGCGTGATATTTTTTCTCTCAATAATCATAATACTATCGTCTAAATCGGTTTTTTCAAGCTGGTAGGCGATATTTTTTTCGTGCAAAAAACTATAAAAATTCTGCATTTTGTGTGCGAATTTTTCCACATCATCGATGATGAAAATGGCATCTTTTTTCGCTTTGGGAAGCGATAATAAAAAATAATCTAAGTATTCTTTTTTCATCGCATCAATATAAATCACATCAAAAAACTGATCCGCCAAGCTCGGAAGAATTTTTTTGGCGTCGCCCCAAATCGGAAAAATATTTTTAATTTTACAATTTTTGAAATGCTCCGTTGCTTCAATATGTGCATTCCAGGCGTATTCTATCGTGAAAATATTGGCAACTTCATCAGGATTTTTTGTATTTTTTAAAAGTTCGTAATGAAAACTCAGTGCCGAAAAACCATTCGCAGTACCGATTTCCAGAATATTTTTTGGATTTTTGTCACAAAGAATTTTTCCGATAAAATGCGCATTTTCTTCCGAAATATTCGGGATTTTTCGCTCAATTCCAGACTTTTTAAGTTTTTGTAAATATTGTTGTAAAAAATTTTGATTCATAGAAAAATTATATTTCCAAAAAAATTTTGTCAAGAAAAAACCGCATTATCGTGCGGATTTTTTTGTGTGGATTTTTTCCAGTTTTTTCTGTATTTTTGGTGTAATGAAAAAAATAGCGCGAGCAATGGTTTTATCGAGTTTTTTGATGTTGAGCGTGAGCTCATTAGCCTCAGAATTGAACGACAGATTTCGCTCATAAACCTCATAAAATGACGATTTTTCCTCAAAATTTTCCTGAATTTTTTCGAGAAAAAAGGGTCGCACGATCAAATACTGTACGCTCGAAATTTCTTCTGCAATGATGCGAAAATCTTCGCGATAATCATTTTCAAATCGCTCTAATACGCCATTTCCTTCAAAATTTTTGGATTTCCATTCTTGAAATTTGGTTTTTGAATAATTCGAATTTTGCGCAAAAATTTTTCGTAGGTCGCCGTTCAGTGCAATATATGACATCATATCGGGCGTTGTGAGCCTTCCGAAGCGATTTTTTAGATCACGCTGAGTTTGATCGGATTCCAAAAATGGCACCACTGCGCGCATTTGTTTCAATTTTTCTTTGTATTTATGAAAATTTTCAGAAATCATATCAATCGGAGTAGTCGTGATCTGTGCACCAATTGCGAGCGTTTTGAGTGCGTTATTTTGATGATAGGGAACACGTGAAATCATATCGGTTTTGTAGTTGAGATCAAGTTCCTTGACTGGCAAAAAATGAAAACTTTTTGGGTCGCTTTGCATCATCGCTTCACATTGCATCATCGCTTCACACAAAATAATTTCTGCTGCCAGCCCGCCACTAAATTGATTGAGTAAATGTTGCTTCATTTTGTGAGCGCTATTACATTGCCAGTGCGCACCATTATGAGAACGATAGGCGAGAATATTTGCAAGATTTTTGGTATTATGCAAAATATTTGTGAGATTTTCGTGCAAAATGGTAGAATTTGGAGAATTCGTCAAAAGATTTTGTTCTTCGGGAGAAAGTGCTTCAAATCGCACAATTCCATAAATTCGATGCGTGATATTACTCAAAATTTTGTCAGATTTTTTGCGACCCTCGCTTATGAAGGTATTTTTGGTTTGTAAAATTTGCTCGTCATGACTGAGTGCGATTTTTCGATTTTTTCGAGACATAAATTATTTATCAAAATTGACGGTATAAATTTCTTCCAAATCAGGAACATGAACGATTTGCGGAAAATCTTTGCGTTCAAGCGTATGCTTGAGCGCTATTGAAGAGCTTTTTGTGTCGCCGTGAACAACGAGAATATGTGCATTTCGTTTAAGATTCGTGGATTGTAAATATTTGAGCAAATCTTTTTCATCGCCATGTCCAGAAAATCCAGATTTTTGTTCCATTTTGGCGCGAATTTCGAAAGTTTTTCCTTCGAGTGTCACGATTTTTTCCTTTCATTCTGGGCGCTCCGCAGCGATTGCATGTCCACGAGTCCCTGGCACCAAAAATCCTGGAAAATAAAAAACACTTTTTTCGTCATCCGCGAATCGTTTAAAATATTCAATCACAGGTCCGCCTTCGGCCATTCCGGAGGCTGTGAGAATAATTTTTTTCTTGCCATCAAGTTCGCCGAGTATACCCGCGCGCGTCTCAGTTGAGATAACTTCGTAATTTTTATTTTTTGGATCGAGATAATCGATGAAATTTTCTAAATTTTTTGTATTGACAGCGAGTTGGTCGGGTACGCTTGGATGAGATGCTTCGCGAAGCATTTTTTTGGCTTCATCGATGTACGGATTGATATATTCAGCACCCATTTTTGAATCAACAAGAATGGGAATGTTGTTCGGAATAAGCCCCTTTTTCTGCATATCAATCGTGTAAAAAAGAATTTTTTGCAAACGATCTAGCGAAAAACAGGCTTGCACAATTGTATTATATTTTTTGATATCGCGCGCCAAATCTTGCTCAAATTTTTTCAAACTGACATCAAAATCTTCGCGAACACGCCCGCCATATGTCGATTCGATCAGGAGTGTTTCGATTGGAAAATTTTTTGGAGCGGTCGGAAGTCCTGCTGGCATGATATTGCCTTGATACGAGCCAATATCACCAGAAAAATGGATAAAATGATTTTCGCCTTTTGCGTCTGTGATGCGGAAAAGCGGGCTGACACTCCCGAGAATATGTCCAGCATTAAACATACAAACTGCAATTTTTCCTGGCACAATCTGGTTCCAGCCATTAACAAAATCATGTGTTTCGATATTTTCGAGTAATTTCTCTAAATCATCGATATTAAATTCTGGTTTTTTGGGTGGTGTGAGTTTTTTTCGCCAATTTTTGTCGTGCGCATCGATATTTTCTTTTTCAAGAATTTTTTTCGCCTCTTGATAGTGTATATCTCGATTTCGCTCCTCGATCGTTGTGGCCATGCGGTCGCCATTTGCGCTTCGTTTGATTCCTCCATTTTCATATTCTTTTACGATTTGTACCGCATTTGAAAGTGTTTTTTTGACATATGACTGAAAATTGCTTTGCTTGACTTCATAATCTGTTTCCGCGATTTTAATCGCGTCTTCCAGAGCAATTTTGATAATATCGCGTGTACGGGATGATGCGAGAATTTTTCCAACGCTATGGCGCGTGAGATGAAGGGCATCGCCGATATGATCCATGTGTCAATGTGTGAAAACCACCGCTTCAACGCGAGGATGTTCATGGTTTTTTCATTCCAAAATTTCATCCAGATTTCGGTCCAATTTTCCGGGTCATTGATAGCCACCCATATCCACGAGAATACGATAAATCTCACCTTGCAGTGCCACACGCAACTCGTGGCACGACCCAGTGAGATTATAATTTTTTTCTCGATTTCCGATTCCACCATGCGAAAGAATTTGGTATCCGTTTTGCAATTTTTGGGCCATATACGAAAAAGTACGAAAATTTTATACTTTTTACAGAAAAAATATTATTTGTCAAGAAAATTTCTCAAAAACTTGCTTTTTCCCAAGAACTTATATAATCATTTTGTTATCAATATTTTTAGATTATGGAAAAACGCACTTTTGCCTCGTATATGCCAATTGGTTGGCGAAAAATTGATGTAGAAGAATTTCTCCATGAGCATTCATTTATAGAATTGAAGCAGGAAGAGATTGATATTTGTGTGGAGATTGCGCGTGAGATGAAAGATTTTGCGCAAGCATATAATGCGAAAAATCCTGAGCACCAAAATTATTTGGAGCAATTTGAATTTTTTTGCAAGAAAAAAATTATGGATAGTGGTTTGGAAATATCGACGTGTTGGTTGCTTGTAGTTCTCAAAAATGATTATCGTCACAACCTCGAAATCGCCATCAATCATAGTTCACTAAAGAATTACACACAACATTGTGTGAATAAAATTCGCAAAAAATACGCCAAAATTATGGATTATATCAAGTAATATTTTTGGAATATTTTTTAAAAAACAGGTCTATTATTCAGCCTGTTTTTTATTTATTCTTTGATTTTTTAAATATTCTTCGATATCTTCGCGAACCTCAGCAATCGCATCTACATCGCGTAAGTCAGCAAATTTGAGATCGGGAACGCCGGATTGACGAACGCCGTATACTTCACCTGGTCCACGCAACTCGAGGTCGATTTCAGCGAGTTCAAATCCATCGTTGGTTTTTTCCATCGCACGAAGCCGCTCAGATTTGTATTCTTTGGTTGTAAAAAGATAACAATACGACTGGTGTTCGCCGCGCCCGACGCGCCCACGAAACTGATGTAGTTGCGAAAGTCCAAATCGTTCTGCTGCTTCGATACAAATAATCGTCGCATTCGGATTATTCACCCCAACTTCCACAACCGAAGTGGATGATAAAATCTGAATTTTATTGTCATAAAAATCTTGCATAATCGCGTCTTTTTCTTTTCCGCTCATTTTTCCGTGAATGAGTCCGACAGAAAAATTAGGAAACACTACCTCCAAAAGCTCAAACATTTGCGTTGCGGACGCGACATCAAGTGTTTCAGATTCTTCTACAAGTGGCGAAATCCAATAAACTTGACGCCCATTTTTGACTTCCTCTTCAATAAATCGATACATTTCTTCGCGTTCAAAATCTTTCACCACCCGCGTATGAATTGCTTTTCTGCCCGCGGGATATTCATTGAGTACGGAAATATCTTGATCGCCATACATCGTCATCGCGAGTGATCGCGGAATTGGCGTTGCAGACATATTGAGCACATGGGGAATAATTCCAGTTTTTTTAGAATTTTCAGAATTTTTGCAAAACCCGAGCGAACAATATTCCTCGAGTGCTTTTCGCTGCTCCACGCCGAAACGATGTTGTTCGTCAACCACCACAAATCCCAGATTTTTGAACTGAACATCATCCTGAATAAGCGCGTGTGTCCCGAAAATAATATTTGTCTGACCAGATTTGAGGCGAGATTTAGCGTCAGATTTTTGCTTTGTTGTAAGTGATCCAACGAGCAAATCTGCGGTGATTCCAAGTGAAAAAAGCCAATTTTCATTCCCGAGAAAATGTTGTCGTGCCAAGATTTCCGTCGGTGCCATGATGGCAATTTGCAATTCTTGGTTATGGATTTTTCGTGTTTGTAGAATCGCGTGAATCCCGACCAGAAGCGCCACCACAGTTTTTCCAGTTCCTACATCGCCTTGCAACATTCGCGACATCGCAAAGTTAGATTCCATATCTTTGAGAATCTGAAAAATCACGATTTTTTGTTTGTTAGTCAGCGTAAAAGGCAGATTTTCAATGAGTGATTTCATCAGCTCCGCATCGATCGGAATATGCAACGAAGCACCTTCTGAGGCTGCGCGAAGCGAATATTTTTTCTCCAATCATTTTTTTTGAAAATCGAACATTTCTGCATAACCAAGCTCTTTTTTGGCTCGTTCAAAATCTTCTACACTTTTGGGAAAATGGATGGCAAAAATATTTTCCGTCATCGAGCGAAGTCATTTTTTTTCACGAATCGGTGCGGGAATTTTTTCGGGAATTTCTGAGATAAAATTTTTTACATATTCCATTTTTTCACGAATCCACGACCCTGGAATATAATTGACATCGCTATAAAGTGGCACAACTTCTTTGCGCGTTTCGCGAAGATGCTCGATTTCTGCATTGGGAAAAGAAAGTTTTCCGTATTCGTATTTTGGCTGTCCAAAAATCACAACCGTATCGCCACGGAAAAATTTTTGCAACAAAAATTTACGATTAAACCAAACCGCTTCCGCGTAATTTCCATCCGAATCCGTCAAAACCGCTTTGATAAGCGTTTTCTTGTTTCGTGTGATTTCGCTCGTGATGAGTTCAATTTGGCATTTTATCGCCTGTTTTTCGGTGACATTGATACTGGTAAAGCGTGTTAAAAGATTTGATTTGTCTTCCAAATCTTTGGGAAAATTCATGAGAAAATCGCTTGTAGTTGAGATTCCTGCGTCTGCCAATTTTTTGATATAACTATCAGTGGTATGAAGAATTTTTTTGTCAAGTTTCATAGTGATATTATACGAAAAAATCGTAAATTCGAAAATTATTTTTTGACAAAAACTTCCAAGAGACTACAATATATAGTATATTTTATTTTATAATTTTACTATTTTATGGAAAAAGTAACGACACAAAAATTGACAAATGTTCCAGAAACAATGTTGATTACCGTTTGGGCGCGTGCCGTCGAGACGCAGACGAAAAATCCCATTATTATCGATCAAAAGGCGGTTGAATGCGTGGAAAAAATTGATTACGATTTTTTTAAATTTAAAAAATCTAAACTTTCGCAGGTTGGATGTTCTATCCGCGCAAAACTGATTGATGATGAAGCGAAAAAATTTATCGCAGAAAATCCTGATTGTGTTGTGATTCAGCTCGGAACTGGGCTTGATGCAAGATTTGATCGACTTGGTCGCCCCAATGTGACACATTGGTATGATCTGGATTTGCCACAATCTATCGAAACGCGCGAAAAATTGTTGCCTGCGACGGATCATAATTCCTATTTGCCGATTTCACTTTTTGATTATTCTTGGATTGATATGGTTTTGTCCCATAAGAAACCAATTCTGATTATTGTAGAAGGTGTTTTGATGTATTTTTCGCCAGACGAAGTTCGTGAATTTTTTGAAAAAATTGTTGAAAAAATTCCAAAAGCTACGATTTTGATCGATTTGTTGCCAAAAATTCTTGTAGGAAAAGCTAAATCGCATGATTCCCTCAAAAAAGTGAAAAATGCGGAACTCCAGTGGGGAGTGCAAGAAATTTCTGAAATCGAGGCATGGAACCCAAAAATTCATGTGACAAAAGAATATTTTTTGAGTGATTTTGATCAGAAAAAATTTCCACTGATTTTTCGAATTTTGTTTAAATTTCCATATTTTTATCACCGATTCAATCAGCGTGTGGCGCGATTTGATATTTACTAAAAAATCCCCATTTTTGGGGATTTTATCGTGACTATGCCGTTGCGAGTTTGCGGTATTTTGGCTGCACTGCTGGTACACGATGATTTACGATTTGCATCGCGTGAGAATGTGTTTTTTCAACCAAAGCGCGAGTTTTTACGCCCGCCTCGCGAATATTTTCTCCGAGCGAAATCACAGAATCGCCAACTTTCAAAATCCCATCTACAAGCGAAACGCCCGTCCCGGCTGGGATTTTTGCCATAAAACTTTGCGCTACTTTTTCGATGATAAAATTGGAAATTTTATTTTCTGCCAAAAATTTTCGAATATCGTCGAGAGAATTTACGGTTGTAGAAATTTCAGAAAAATTGCGAGCATTGAGTGCCATAGGAAAAATAGTAAATAGATAAATTTTGTACAAAAATATTCTGCCATATTTTCAATTTTTTTGCAAATATTTTGCGATGATTTTTCAGAAAAAAATTTGACAATTTTTACAATTTTTCTACAATAACTTTAGAAATTTTGAAAATTCGATGAAACCGAGTGGCGTCGGTGGAGAAAACTCAAAATCCAAAAGTGCTTCAATTTTTTTGAAGAATTTGGGTGGAACCGTCCAAAAATAACGAAATGGACCCCAAAAGAGCAATCTTTTTGGGGTTTTTTGATGCAAAATTTCAAAAAGAAAATTTATTTTTTATTTTTAAAAATTGATGGTCTTACAATTACCTTTACCTGTTTTGGAATTTCCAACTGTATTTTTAAAGGTCCTCTTTTCACATTAACCCATCCAAGCCCAGCAATTGCCAGCTCTTCATTTTCTTCAATTTCCACTTCGCAAGTTACAAATTCATTTTGGAAATACTTTTTCTTTTCACTCCCTTGCAAAATTTCAAAAAAGTTCCCATTTAACAAGTCCTCCACTCTTTCCTCACGAGTCACATGAAATTTCACACTTTTTGAAGCATAAGCAGAAAAAATAGGCTTGCTTCCACTTTCTAAAAGTTCATTTCCAAGTATTTTAAATCTGCAGAAAACATCAAACATAAATACCTGATTTTCTTCAAGTTTAAAAGTTTTTCGCGAAATTTCTCCAGCTGGCACCAGCTTTAATCCATTTTCTACACTGATTAAATCAGAAATTCTTCCATCTGGAATAAGTCCAGGCGTGTCAATTATTGTAATCTCACTGTTTGGAATTTTATTGTTAATTGATTTTAAAGTGGTTCCAGAATATTTAGAAGTTGTTATTTTATTGTTCCCAAGAAGTAAATTTATAACTGATGATTTCCCAACATTTGAAACTCCAAGCACAGTCACCTTTACTTTTTTGTTATAAAAAATATTTTTAATTTT
>CALHQS010000071.1 GCA_938036655.1 uncultured Candidatus Altimarinota bacterium | reverse complement strand
AATATGGATATTGCAAATTGTTTTCTGGAATATTGAATTGAAATTCAAGTCCATCATAAATAATTTTTGCAAAAACATCAGGCGTAATTTTTTTGTATCGAAGCATCTGCGTTGCCACATAATCTTTACGACCGACACTATATTCTATGGTATATTCCTCTGGTGCATGATCATCAATAGCGAGCTGTCCTTTCACCGTGATATTTCCGAGTAAATTGAGAACATCTTCATAGTTTACTTCTTTACAACCGCGAGAATTCGGTGTGTAAGCGCTATTTGCTACATATTCCTTTTTCATCCCACAGACTTCCACAGAATTATTTCCTTTTTGTGTGAAAGTGAGATTCTGAATATAATTTTTAAATTCAGTATAGAGTGTGCCATATTTTGTATTGGCAATCTCCAGATCATTGAGCAAAACTCGATCAGTTGGTGTATCTGAAGGATACGCCTCGATTTTTCCCATCAATCGTTCACGCTTTGAATATGGTGAAAATGCTGTTGGACTTTTTGGAAGGGAAGCGAGAATTGTCGCTCCAAGAGGCCCCACATCCTTGGCGCTTTTTCCAAAAAATGTCAAAGAAGCCTGCTCTACACCATTTGCTCCGTGCCCAAATTCAATCAAATTAAGGTACATTTCAAGAATTTTTTCTTTGCTATATGTTTGATTGAGTTGATATGCAAGATAGGCTTCCTGAATTTTTCGCTTAATAGAGCGCTCATTTGTAAGAAGCGTGTTTTTAATCAACTGCTGAGAAAGTGTCGAAGTTCCTTGAACCTGACTTCGTTTTCCAGTTACATAATAAAATCCTGCGCGCGCCAACCCCAAAAAGTCGATTCCTGGATTTTCAAAAAATCCCTGATCTTCCGCCGAAACAAGCGCATCAATAATTGATTGCGAAATTTTATCGTATTCAACATAAATTCGCCTTCCGTTTTCACCATATCGGAAATATTCGTTCCCTTCAGCATCATAAAATACGGTACTTTCGGCAAAATTTCCTTTTTCGATATTACGAATATTTGGCAAATCATTGAGAAATAATCCCCAAATAATGAATGCACCAACGACGATAAAAATCAAAAAACCACCAATGAGCCGACGCCAAAAAGATCCGGTTTCCCAGAATTTTTTGGTGATACTTGATGTGTTGCGGGATTTTGAAACTCCACCATGATGCTCAAAAGATGATACTGAACGCCTTCTTCGGGTTTGAGTTCGTGGTGATTCTGAAGTATTTTCAGGGAAATCGTTATGATTTCAGAAAGTTGTTTTTTTCATGAGTGAAAATCTCAAAAATTTTTAGAAGATTATTTTTTGCTTGATTCAGAAAAATCATTATTTTCTTTTGCTGAAGCGGAAATTCCTTTGAATTGGAAATAATTTTTGGCATCATTTCCGAGAATAATTTCAATATATTGTCCAGTTCCTGTCGCAAATTTAGCTTCAGTTCCAGTAGATTGTGGCACTGAAGGCTCAATTTTTTTGAGGGCTTCTATGAGAATATGGTTATCATTGAATCCTGATTCAGTTGCACTATTGTAGTAGCGATAAATATTTGTGGTTTCAATTTTTGCTCCCGTTTGAACGATCGCATTTTGGTGATCAATTGGAAATCCAAGCTGCTCAAGATTTTTGCGAATATTTCTTGCTTGAGAGAGATTTTTTGAATTCGTAATAATTCGAATTGATTTTTCAGCATTTTGCAAATGTGGAAATTCGAATACGAGACTTGCAAATTGTCGCATATTTTCGTAGCGAGAAACACGCGAACGAGTTGCATTTTCTGGGAGAAGTACCCACGCTCAGCCAAAATCATCACGCACTGGAGTGTACAGATATGATCCAGGCATACAGAGACTGTTACATTCGTTGTTATACGAATACATCAGAATATTAGTATTACTCATATCCTTGAACGCAAGACCAATATCTACCAAATCCCCAACAGTGAGGTCGGTACTTAGATTGCTACGCACCGAATCAATGAGTTCACTGATTTTTGCTGGATTCGTGAGAATTCCAAGGGAAAGGGCTTTGTCTTTGATGGCTTTCACAAGAAGTTGCTGGCGTGATGATCGGTCAAAATCGCTTGTTGAATGGCGAGAACGTGCAAATTTTAATGCCGTATTTCCGTCGAGTGTTTGAAGGCCTGCATTGAGAGAAAAAATTTCATATCCCCAATTATTATTCGGATATTCGCGATCATAAATTTTCTTTGGAACATTTACTTCTACGCCACCAAGTGCATTGACGATACTTTTAAATCCGCTAAAATCAATCACCAAATAGTGATGAATTGGCTGATTAGTCATCTCAGAAACTTTTTTCGCGAGAAGGTTAATTCATTCATTTTGCCCCCGACCAATAGGATAGAGCGCGTTGATTTTTCCAGCCGTATTCGAAGAATATGCCACATAAATATCGCGAGGAATTGAGAGAAGTGTAACCGTTTTTGTGTCATAATTCAGGTTAGCAAGCATGAGTGAATCTGTCAGTTCACCCCCAGGATGCCCCAGGCCACCAATTCCCGCAATCAAAATATTTTGACTTCCACGCTTTTCTGGAGTTTTTGTATCGGGCTTATTATTATCTTCAATCAGCGAAATAATCGGATTAAAAAGGTCATTATTTTTTCCGAGTGGCGTGTTTCCAATCGCTTTAATCGCAAAAACTGCACCAAATACAAGTACTGAAATAATCAAAAAAATTCCAGAAATTTTGCGCGCTCGTCGCCTATTTTTTTCTGAACTTGTCAGAACTATTTCTTTTTTTTCTGCAAAATTTTCTGTGTGATTTTTCGCTGAAAATCGTGTTTTTTGTGCAGGAATCTTCGAAATTTGTATCGGGTTTTGATGTGGATTTTTCGAGATTTGTTTGGTTTTAAAAGAGGACATAATTCTAAAATTATGTGCAGATTATAAAAATTTTTTCGACTTTGGCAACTTTAAAATTTTTTCTCAGAAATTTTCATTTTTCTTATATATTTTTATACATTAAATAATAAAAATGTCTACTTCAATTTCTGTGCAAATTTGATTTTTTCGTACAATTAT
>CALHQS010000070.1 GCA_938036655.1 uncultured Candidatus Altimarinota bacterium | reverse complement strand
GATATTTTTATTTTATTTTATCAGCTCGCTCGCCAATTATATTCTCATCGCCAAAAATGAGCAGAAAAAAATTATTTATGTGAATCTGTTTATCGCGCTCGTCAATATCATTGGAAATCTTGTTGTCATTCCGTTTTATTCATTTATTGGTTCGGCGGTAGTGACGCTTGCAAGCCAAATTCTACTCGTGATGATTTCGTTGTTTTTGGTGCGCGATACGCTTCATTTTAAAAAAATGCTTGCAAAAAGCGTGCTTCTCCTCGTAGCGGGACTATTCTCAGGATACCTTGCTTTTATGGCAATGAATTTTGTCGCGACCAAATCACTCTTTTTCTCGCTCGCAATCAGTGGAAGTATTTTTGGAATCGTGTATTTGGGGCTTTGGTGGCTCATTCGAAAAATTTCATAAAAAATCTCTCAATCGAGAGATTTTTATTTTCGTGGATCCGTTCCTTTAATAATCATTTCAACCTTTTCTCCAGCATTTTTATCAGCCTGAACAAAATTAAAAAGTTTCGCAGAATCGGCGTATGTCAAGCGAATGCATCCATGTGAAGGAAATTTGAGAACATTCCCCTTTCCGTCAAACACTCTTCCTGCATGAGCATAAATTCCACGCACCACCTGAATGGCATTTGGCATAGCAGCTGAGCGGCCTTGGCTATTTTTGTATGAACCTGAAACTTTATTTTTTTCAAGGCGACCAACTGGAAATGTTCCTTCTGGCGTATATACACCACCATCTCCATGAGGCTTTCCAGTCGCTGTTGGTGCGCTCATCATTAGTTGCCCCTGACGGCAATATGTCAATCTATTTTTTCCTGTTTCCCAACCTTCAATCAAGCCAAAAGTTCGATTTCGCGCATTTTTTACAATCGTATCAGTATTACATACAGTCTGCTTTTCTGATGTAGTCGTCTCTATATTATTTGCATTAGCAGCATCAATGGCACCCACCGAAAGTGCCGATGCAATAACCGCTGTTCCAAGAATCTGTTTCATAAAAAATTTTAAGTGAAGTATTTTATACCTAAAATTTTAGAAAAAGCAAATTATTTTTCCGCGAAACGATTTTTTTCTTTGTGAAAATTGCAAAAATGCGCTATAATTGCCAAAATAATTTCTCATATGCACGATCAATCCACTCGCATCAACGCGGCAATTTGTTATTTTTTGCTCGGACCACTTTTTTTGCTTGCACAAAAATGAACGCCACTCGCGCACCCATTCGTGAGGTCGCACGCGAAAAAATCTTCCATTTATATGGGGATTTTCGCGATTATTTTGGTGGTTTTTTTCCAATTGCAAAAATATTTGTTCGTGCAAATTCTTGGAATTTCACTTGCAAATATTATTTTCACAGCATTGCTAGCTGCATTTTTTGTTGTGATGTTTCGTGCGGGTTATCGCGCATTTCGAGGCGAAAATAATGAAAATCTTGCCAATCACGAAAGTCCTGAAAATATCAATATTTTCGAATCTCAAAATTTTTCTGAAGAACAAAAAATTCAGATTTTGTCGTCATTTTTGCCAATTATCGGGATTTTCACCACACAAACAAATATACTTCCTGAAATGAAAATCGGACGAAAAGTAGGCAATTTTTTCCTCTTTTTAATGATTTTCTTTGGAATTTTGTTCGACAGTTTTATCAATTTTCCAACATTTTTTGTACTTTTGGCGTATATCGTTTTGTTCGTTACGACGGCAGTTTTTCTCATGACGGAATCAAAATTTTTCCAACCAAAACAATATCGCTACATTCCCAATTATCACGATATTGAAGCATTTTTGCATGCGAGCCTGAGCGCTTGTGGAGAATTTTTTAAAGTCGCATTTGGTCAGGAAAAGCAGAGTAATTTTCGTGAAAAATTTGATTTTTATCAAAAAAAATATTCTGAGAAAATCGCGATAGAAACGCCCTTTTGGTCACATCCAGCAATTATTGGGATTCCCATTCTCAATCTCATCACGATTCCATCATTTTTTAACAAAAAATTTCACGAATATCAAGGAAATATTGCCGAAGGTTTTTTCTTGACAATTCTATTCATTTTAATTCTGATTTTTTCAGATTTTTACGCGCTGTATTTGCTAATTTTCCCGATAGCGACGCTCATTGCAGAAGGAAAAACGAATGCCAATATCCGTGCACCGATTACAAGCATCGCGAGAAATATTTTTATT
>CALHQS010000069.1 GCA_938036655.1 uncultured Candidatus Altimarinota bacterium | reverse complement strand
TCGCCAGACTATCAAATGGAACTCTGGATACCAGTGGTGAAATAAAATGGTGATTAATCGCTCCGTTCGCGCTGCCACTTCTACGCAATATGCAAAAAGTCCGTTCACATAACTACAATACAAGCAATTTATTTTTTCAATCCAGTTGAGGTAATCCAGATATTTTCGCTCAAAAATAATATAATCTGATCGTTTCACACGCGGAATTCGATACAATCGAAATGCCGTTTGCTGATAAATCGTAATGCACAAATCAAGGATGAGCGCCGGAAAAATCATTCCATAAATAAACGGCATCGAGATAATAAAACGCACATTTTTGGAAATCACATATCGCCATGCCGAAATTTTTTCTTTGCGATTTTCAGCACGAAAAGCCTCTTGAAATCGTACTTTCCGCTTCTCAAAGGCATAGCCATATTTTTTAGCCATTTCATCGTAACGAGCACGCATTTCATCCTGTAATTTTTCAATTTTTTGCAAAATATCTTGAATAGTTCCTTTCATATTTTATTAATAAATTTTTTAAAAATTTATTCTTGCCGTGAAACGCGGCTTCTCGGGCATTCGAATTTTTATTCTTTCTTGATTTTCAAGAATTGCTGATTCGGTTGGAATATAATTTTTCCAAAAAAATTCGTCTTTTGTTAGGTTTTCTGGCCAAATATTTTTCACATTAAAACCACGAGCCAAACATTCTTCATGCAAAGAATTATATCTTTCAAATAAAAATTGCATTTTATCAAAGAAAAATTTCACATGCCCAGTTCCGAGTTTATAATCACTCGGCTGACCTTCGAGTGAAAATTTCCCTTTAGCAACAAGATTTGGAATACGAGTGAGCTCTCTATGTTCAGCTAAGAGGTGCTGATCACAAAGCTCTGCAGGTGGAATAATATTAATTCGCGTCATATTATTCTCCAGCACCGACAATTACCTTCGCATGACGTAAAACGCGATCACCAAGCATATACCCTTTTTCAAATTCTGTCACGATAATACCTTCTTTTCCAGGAGCTTGTGACAAAACTTCGTGCTTATCAGGATCAACCTCCTGGCCAATAGAATCGAAGGCTTGTACACCCTGATTTTCAAGGTATTTTTGCAATCCTGACTGCACAGCACGAACACCATCCACAAAAGCATCATCCGTCACGCCGTCCTTAATTTTGACCGCACGATCAAGGTTGTCAATTTGTGTTAAAAGCGGTGACAATAATTTTTCGGTCAAAAAGTGAATCATATCTGCACGATCTCGCTCACCACGCATTTTGAGATTCTGATAATCTGCTTGTGCGCGCGCCAATTGATCACGAAGTGTAGCAATTTCGTTATTTTCAGAAGTTGGATTTTCAATTGTTTCTTCAGAAATAGTTCCGTCTTGAAGATTTTCGTTTTCTTGAGTCATAAAATATATTTACAAAATAAATCTCAGATATTATATAAAAAAATCTGAAAAAGTCCACAAAAAATTGCATTTCTGAGAAAAATCCATACAATGAGAAAAATAATTTTTTGGCTATGAAAACACCTGAGAAAAAAGTCAGCGAAATGACCGGAAAAGAACTGGCAGGTTCTATTGCAAAAGGAATTATATTTCCACCAAATGAACAACCAATTTCTAGAACTTTTGCATTTTTTAAATTTGGACTAATAAAATCTAATAATCTTAAGTTAGATTTTAATTTCTCAGGTTGTGTATGATAATATGTTTTAGAAATATACGGGTTCTCATCATAACTACTTTCCAATTTTTTTGTTTTATCAGTATTTTGATCCATTTTTACTCCTCCACTGCCTTCTCATTTCAATTATA
>CALHQS010000068.1 GCA_938036655.1 uncultured Candidatus Altimarinota bacterium | reverse complement strand
GTTCTTCGAGCGTTTTTTGAAATTTTTTCATGATAATTTTGCTCGTTGGCTGATAATTATTTCCCATAATTCCTTCACCAGGATTATATGGAATAAAATTTACATGCGCGAGACGATTCTTGAGGAGTTTTGCGAGTTCATGTGCGTACTCGATGCGGTCCGTTACGCCAGCAATCATGATGTATTCATAAAAAATACGCTTATTTGTCTTGGTAACATAATCATCAAGCGCCTTCATGAGAGTCTCAATCGGATACGTATGATCCACGGGCATAATTTTTTTACGCGCTTCATCATTGGGTGCATGCAACGAAATCGCGAGAGAAATTTGTGGAAAATCGTTTCCGAGCTTTTCAATGCCTGGAACAACGCCACAACTGGAAATCGTGATTCGACGATTGGAGAGATCGAGTTTTTTCTGAGTGCTCGCAATGAGAATAGATTTTTTTACATTTTCATAATTCAAAAATGGCTCACCCATACCCATATAGACAATATTTCGGATTTTTTTGTCTTCTGGCTCCAAAAATTCATTGGCGTACATGACTTGTTCTACAATTTCATAAAATTCCAAATTTCGAAGGAGGCCGAGTTTTCCGGTTGCACAAAAGGTACACGCCATTGGGCACCCTGCTTGACACGATACACAAAGTGTTGTACGGCCTGAAAGGTGGCGCATAATCACCGATTCAATCATATTTCCATCGTGTGTATTGAAAAGAAATTTTGTTGTTTGCTCATCATCACTTGTAATCGCGGAATGTAATTTTAGTGAATAGAAAAAACAATGTTCTTTCAAAAGTGTACGAATGTCTTTTGGAAGGGTTTCGATTTCATCAAAATTTTTGGCAGCATTTTTATAAACCGCATTCTCAATTTGTGCGTAACGAAATTTTTTGTGTCAATTTTTTTCTAGAAGCTCGATAACTTTCGCTTCATCATGAATAGAAAACATCTGATAATAAAGATAAAATCTCTCGTTCGAGAGATTATTAGATAAACATAATAATGGCAGCAGAGGTGAGTCCTACAATTCCACCAGCAAAGGCTTCGAGTGGTGTGTGTCCGAGTGACTCGTTGAGCGAATGCGACTCGTGAGAATTGATTTTATTCAGTGCTTTAGCATGTAATCCAGACTGATATCGAATATTCATCGCGTCATAAATCACGATAATCGAGAGCACCAAACATACCGCAAAAAGATCGCTGTAAATCCCATCTTTGATTCCAATTGCTGTCAAAAGAGAAATAACAAAAGTTGAATGAGCACTTGGCATTCCACCGCTTCCGAGCATTTTGGCAACGGAAAATCGTCCTGCAACCATATGAAAAATACCTTTGAGAATTGTAGCAATTCCGAGAGAAATAATTGGTACTACGAGAATGTGTTCGTGAAAAAATCCGTTATAAATATGCATCCAGTACTAGATAGGAGTAAATTATGCAACTGAAACAATTGTATATTCAGTTACTTCACCACTTGGTGGAACAACACTGATTGTATCACCCACGTTTCGCCCAAGAATAGCCATTCCAAGTGGAGATTCGTTACTAATTTTATTTTCCAAAATAGACGCCTCCTGAGAACCTACGATTTTATACGTGCGAGGCTCCTCGTTCGCTTTGTTTTCTTGAACAGTTACGGTTGCACCGATGTTGATACCAGCTTTACGACTTTTTTTCTCGTCGATAATTTCGTAATTTCCTGGCTTGAGCATTTCTTCCAACTCACTAATTCGGCCTTCAATATGTGCTTGCTCTTCCCGCGCAGCAGCATATTCAGCATTTTCTGAAAGATCACCAAACGAAATCGCTTCTTTGAGTTTGTCGGCAATTTCCTGACGTTTTTCAGTTTTGAGGAGTTGGAGTTCTTCTTGGAGTTCGAGAAGTCCGCTCTGGGAAAGGAGAATTTTGTGATCAGCCATATAATAAAATTAAGATTTTTCTTTGAGGATAAGTTCTTTAAAAGTATTGAATTTACTTTTTGGAAGGGTAATCAGAAGTGTTTGTACTTCCACTTTCATCACTATTCGAACGAGCGTATCACTCGTTTTTGGATTTACATAAAAACTATCAAAAGGGAAGGGAGTTTCCGTATTTACCGTGTATACATTTGGGTCCAGTGCCTGAAAATTTTTGAGAAAAGTTTGATAGGGAAGGAGTGATGCTACAACCGTCATGCCAAATTTTTCGTCAGAATAAGTCGTGTAAGCCGTATTATCAAATGTGTGTAAATCAAAAATTCCGTTATTTTCTGTTTTTGTCAATTCAATTGTTGGGAGAATTTTTCCTAAAAACTTTGCAGAAACTGGAATAATTTCTCCAGAATTTGTCGTTGTTGTCGTATTGGTTTGGGTTGTTGTCGCTGTGTTTGTGCCTGTAAGTTGAGCGAGCTGCGCCTTGATTTCAGACAATTCTTGCTCGGTTTTGAGTTGATGCTTGAGTTGTTCAATCGTCAAATCATTATTAAAATTCTGAGAATTCTGATTTTGACTGACTCCACTCAAGGAATTATCTCAAACTTTTCCAGCAATATTGGTAGCGAGCCAGCCTACAAAAACGAGTGCCGTCAACGAAAGGATGATTAGAATAATTCTCATAAAGAATAATTATTTGATGCGAGTAATACTTGCAAATTCAACTTCTACTGGCGTATCTCGACCGAGGAGATTGACCATGATTTTTGCTGAACCCTTTGTGGAATTGATTTCCAAAATTCTTCCTTCACTTCCTTCAAATGGCCCATTATTGATGATTGCAAGTTCTCCAACCTGGATATCAGTCCCAATTTCTTCACTTTTTTCTTCCAAAATACCCTTGAGTTGTTCCAGTTCTTCGCCGCTTACTGGTACTGGAACAGTTCCAGCCCCCAAAAATCCCGTGACATTCGGTGTGTTACGCACGATATACCAAGATTCGTTCGTCACGATCATACGAACCAAAATATATCCTGGGAAAATATTTTTTTTGCGTTTTACTTTTTTCCCACCAGAACGAACAGAAACGCTATCGTGTGTTGGGACAAAAACTTCCAAAATATATTCTTCGAGCCCAAATGCCTCGCGACGCTGCATAAGTGACTGGCGAACATTTTCTTCCGTTCCAGAAACCACACGAATTACATACCATTCTCCCTCTGGTTTTTTTCCAAAATCAAACATTTTTAAAAAATTACAAAATTAAAGAATGGCTTATTGAGCGCTTCCTGACTGAGTTTCTTCAATTTCAGAAGGAAGTTGAAGTGTTCCAGAAGTGGTTGCTTCTGTTTGAGTTTCAGAATTTTCTGTTGCCGCAGGTTCTGTTTCAACTGTTACGCCTGAAGATGTATTGTTTTCAATACCAAATTTTTTGTATTCTTCATTGAGGGCAGCTTCAGCATTTGCTTGTTGTTCTTCTTGAATAACCTCAGTTTTAAGCTGTCCAGCTGGATTAACAACATGCTTTGTGAATTGTAAACCAGCTCGGAATGTATATCCTGCAATTGCTAAGAAAATTGTCATCACAATAATTGTCATCACAATATAGTTCATATATGTGCGAGTTTCCTTTGGTGTAGGCCAAACTACATGGCTGATTTCACGAAAAGCGTCTGAAATAAATTTAAACATAAAAATGAAATTAAGAAAATTATGACAACTTTGAAAAACCCAATTTGTCAAAGCATTTTAAAATCCCCAAAGGGGACAATAATTTGCTCTCAGTATACGAAAAAAAGAAAAAAGTCAAGAGATTTTTAGAGAATAATATCATCAATAATTCGATCGATAATTGGAATTCATTTTTGTGTTAAACGAAATTTTTTTGGCGTTCATTCCAACAATTTTTGTTCCAAAAAATCCTGAATTTTTTTCTCAGAAACAAGACGGATTTTCGGATTGATAGTATATCCATGCGTTCGCATACCAAAAAGTAATTTTTCTATCTCAATTTGATCTTCAGTGAGGTATTCCTCGTCAGATAATTTTTCTTTATAATATCCCGAAAATGATAACGATTTTGTGGTTCGTTTGGCTACAAAATTTCATTCAGAAATTTTTTCAAATCCGCTTGCTGAAAGTCAAAAACCAATTGTGTCAACATGATTCCAATATCATTGATTGTGCTGACATTCAAATCATGGAGCAGAAAAATTCGAAATTTCGTAGTGATTCCATCATTTTTGTGCAAAAAAATTACAAATTTTATGATATTCTTTTGTTATTTCTTCCTCAGTAATACTGAGTTTTTGCCAATTTTTCGGATAGAGTCATTTTTCCAAAAAATAGACACTTGTATGTGTAATGAATGGATATTTTTTGTGTAAATATTTGATATTTGCAAAAATTTCTCATTTTTTCGTATACGGAAGGCCCAAAATAAAGTCGAGATTGATGGAAATTTTTTTATTTCAGAAAAGTATAAATTTTCATACTTGAAACTTTTTAATTGATTCTAATGCGGAAAAAATAGATTCTGGATTACTTCGTTCAACAGCTTCTAATGTTTGAGGATTCAAAGATTGGATTCCTATTGACAAGCGATTAATTCATAGTGAAAATATTTTTTCGAGAAAATTTTCTGAAATATCTTCTGGGTTTGATTCAAATGAGATTTCTTTTTCTCATTCTGGGAATAATCCTAATATTTTCTTGATTTCATCAGCGCTTAAGATTGAAGGTGTTCCGCCACCAAAATAAATAGTATTTACTTTTTTGATATTTCTTTGAACTAACGTATTTTTGATTTCATTTTCGAGAAAATGTAGATATTTTTTCTTTTTGTAATCATCAAAAACTGGCGTAATGGCAAATTTGCAATACGTACATTTTTGCTTACAAAAAGGGATGTGGATATAAATATTCATACACAAAAAATCCCCAAAAAGGGATGATTAATATGCTGAAACGATTACATTGATAGTTTCCCAAACCTCTTCAATGGAACGGCTTGCGTCAATGCGATATACCCGTTTTCCGCGAGCTGCCCATTCTGCCAACAATGGGAGTGTGTTGTGATAAAAACTTTCAATTCGTTTGAGAACAGCTGCTTCGTTATCATCATCGCGTGTAACAAGCTTGGTTCCAGTAAAAGGTGAGTAATCTCCAACAAAATCCGCTGGGAAGCTCATTCCATTACTTGGATCAATTCGACGATTTGCCAGGCGCTCTAGTGCTGTCTCTTTTTCGAGATCCAGAAAAATCACAAAATAATCATCAAAAACTTTTTCAAAAAGCTCAAGTTGTTGCAATGAGCGAGGAATTCCATCAAATACAATCGTTTCATTTTGATGCGTGTCGCGATAGTGCACAAGCATTGATTCTATGAGATGCATGGGCACGAGAGAGCCTTCTTCAAGACATTTTTTAACAATTTGTGAATCTTTTCCTTCGAGTTTTGCAAAATCACGAAGTCGCTGACCCATTTCAAAAAAATGAAAATTTGGATTTGCGTTAAGAATTTTTCGTGCCTGTGTTCCTTTTCCGGAACCTTGAATTCCGACGAGTACGATATTTGCCATATTTTTAAAATTTTAAAATAAAGTTTGAGATTTCTTCAAAAACCTTTTCAATTGGTTGATTTGCATTAATTTTATGAACGAAGTGTCCATCTTTTTTCCATTTTTCGATCAGAGGGAGACTTTCATTGAGTGACCAAGAAATTCGCTTCTCAATCGCTTCTCGGTTGTCATCTTCGCGAGTTGTGAGAGTATTTCCAGTTTTTGGATTAATGGTTCCTTCAAAATTTTCTGGGAATGTTTCGCCCGTTTCTGGATCAATGCGACGATGTAGTAGTCGCTCAATCGCAAGATTTTTGTCAAGTTCAAGTTCAATTACGACAAATTTTCCAAGAATCGGACGAATGACTCTATCCTGTTCATGAGAACGAATCGGTCAGTCAAAAAGTACCGGAATATTTTTATTAGTATTGACAAAATATTCAATTGTATCTCTGATATACTCTGATGGAACATAATTTCCAGCCACAATAATTTCATTGACTTTTTTTCCAAGATCCGTATCGGTTGTTGCGATTTTTCGCAGCTCCGCACCAGTATCAAAAATCTGATATCCAAATTTTTCGGCAATTTTTCTGGCCTGAGTACCTTTCCCAGAGCCTTGAATTCCCATCAATACAATATTTGGCAACTTTTTTGTCATATTCAAAAAATAAAAAATGCTTTCAAAAAGTTGATAATAAGCCGGATTCTGTATTTCGGTATATATCTATCTAGGATTTTGGTCACCCAAAACCTCAAGCGAGGTATATTTTTGTTCACTATTCCGAACATATTATGCACAAAAATACCATTCCTCTTGCATCAGAGAGGGTTTACCCGCCAATGGCTCATTTATCGCACTTTTGGCTCTTTTCAAAAAAATTTGAGAGTTAACCTCAGTACACAAAATGACTTTTCACCTTTCGTCTTGCGACTAGTATTGTCTCTGTGGCACTTTCCGTATCCGAAATTTTTGATATTTTTTCGGACCAAAGCCGTTAGCTTTTCTCCTTTCGGATGATGTCCAGACTTTCCTCATATTTCCGAAGAAATACGCATATACCTTTCTTCCTTTTGAAAGCGCCATTATTATATAAAAATTTTTCAAAAAATCAAAACCACAAAATATTTTTCCTTGACTTATTTTTAAAAATCAGCATTTTAAGGCTATGAATACACTTTTTATTGGCATTGATGAGGCTGGTCGTGGGCCTTGGGCGGGGGCCATTGGTTGTGGCTGGTGCCGCTATTTCTGATGCAAAAATGTTATCAGAAATTATACTTTTGAATGATTCCAAAAAACTTTCAGAAAAAAATCGTGAAAAAATTTTTGACGAATTACAAAAATTACAAAAATCGTGAAAATTGGATTTTTGTATTGTTGAAAAATCAGCTGAAGATATTGATAAAAAGGGAATTCGAGAAGTGAATCGGCAAGCGATGAGTGAGATTATTTTTCGACTTGTGAAGATATATTTGCAGAAAAATGATTCGTCTCTTGATAATAAAATTCTCGTCCTGATTGATGGTTCTGATAATTTTCGTTTTCCTGAATTGGAAGAAAAATACTTTTGTGAATATTTTTTCGCTCGCAAAAAATCTCGAAAAAATCCAGAGGCAAATCAAGAGCCATTTTTTCCAAAAATTTCTTCCCAAAATCCTTTTTTAAAGCCAAAAATCGAGATTCAGTTTCTCATTGGTGGCGATGCTTCCGAAAAAATTATTTCCGCGGCGTCTATTCTTGCCAAAGTGACAAGAGATTCTATTATGAAGCGATGTTCTGAGGATTTTCCTGAATATAATTTTGCAAAAAATAAATGATATGGAACACGAGAACATCATAGGGTCATTCTTAATTATGGCATAAATTCCTTACATCGCAAGACTTATGAGCCGATAAAAACCTTGATTTCTCGCGATAGTTGATTATAGTGTCAGCATAACTTTTTGTCTATGAAAAATACATCCCTCATTACAAAAATTGGCGTTTTTTCACTTTGTGTAGCAATGCCATTTTCTGCTATTGCGCAAGTAACTTCTAGTCCAACTGAGTTGGTAAAAAAAATGCAGGAGTTGCTCAATCAATATTCTGATCGAATTCAGGCTCTTGAAGGCGAGAATAAAGTGCTTCGTGAAGCAATGGCTCAACATAATATTCAAATTCCTTTGGCTGATTTCCAAAAGAATGTAGCGGCGACTGGTTCTATAAATACTCCATCAACGAGTGTGACTAATTCCGCTAATCCGGGTTCAACTGATTTACAAAAAGGCTTTATCAATCAGATTCGTCTTGATTGGCTAGCAATTCGTGAGGCTTATGGAATGCCAACAAATGCACGCATCGGAATGTATGAATTTGTAAAAAATGAGGCCGAAAATAATGCTTTTGCGGATATTATTTATGGTGATGGAACGCCAGAAGGTGCATATAATGCCAAGCTTTTGTACGAGTTTGATAAAACAACTTTTAAACGTAAATTGATCGGTTTCTTTGAGTATGATACGAATACAAAACGCTATATTACTCGTCGTGGGAATAATCCTTTTCCAACAACTGAGCGTATTCGTGTATATGAAAATGTTGCGACAAGTACTACATCGACAACACCACCATCACCTCAAAATCCAGAAACTCCACAAAATAATACTCCCGCACCAACAACAAATAACAACAATAGTGTGGCTCTTGAGGTTGAGAAGAAAATGCGTGATGCATACCTTGCAAAAAATTTTGCTCAAGTATTCTCTATCTCTGATGAATATTTGAAAAATAATCCAGCAACTTATATGATTTATTTTCATCGATATCGATCATATTTTGCACAAGGAAAATATCAACAAACGATGGATGTAATCAAAAAAATGGAAGCCGAAAAACTCGCAGATGCACGAATTTATTGTGATGCATATGCCGTTGCACAGATTATTAAAGATACGTCACTTTCAACTCGTTACAAAAATTTGGCTGGTTCTGGTTGTAAAACTACTCCATAAAAATAAAAAAACTCCGAATTGGAGTTTTTTTATTCATCTTTTTCGTAATATTCCCAATAATTATCTCGTTTACGAAGCGACATATTTTTTTGTGATTGAGTGGCTGGAATGTGATTCATTCAAGTTTTGGATAATAATTCGTTAATATCCGTAATCTCTGGAAATTTTTCAGATTGTTCCTGAAAAAATGCTAAATATGTATATTTAACACTTCTTTCAAGCATACTCTGGCAAGTTTGTTTTCAAATTGATTCAGATCACTCTGGAGGAATTAGATTTTTTTCGAGCTGTTCGATTTGTATGATACTTTTGGTTGAAATCTGAGAATGTTGTAATGTTTCTAGCACTATATTAGTAAGCTCAAAGCATTTATATGGCTCTGTGTCATAACCACTAAGCGCCATAAATCCAAAATTTTGCGCAATTGTTTTGGGGTTATTTTTTGGTTGGCTTGCAAGAACTGCGAGAATTTTGCTTACTTCTGGCACATCATCGTGCATGGAAGCAATTTTATAAAACTCTTCCGCAACACTATTGTATCCCATGAGTTGTCATCCATAAAAAGCAATATAATACGCAAGCATCCCAGATTTGCACGGATTTTTATATTCTGATTTCTGAAGCAATGCATCAAAATTTTTAATCGGATACTGTGCTATGTATTGAATTTTTTGTAAATCACAAGTTTGTTGAATTCATTTTTTTGCAATTTCTAGCGGAAAAAATAATTTTTCTTTTTGTTCTTCAGTGTACGTTGGATCACTATTTTGTGGTATCGGCATCAGGAGTAATGCCCATTCATATGCGGTCGTAAATTGTGGAGAAATATCAGTTAAACTATCAATAAGCTTGAACGAAAAGTCTGTATAATTGGCTTTTGTAAGATTTTCCCCAATATATTGAATCATCGAAAGCCATAAAAAATTCGCATAAGAATGAGTGTGGCCAATGCTTGTAATTTTTATAATTTCTTTAGAGGGAAGATTATTGATGGTTTGGCGTTTTTGATGATTAATTTCCAGAAATTGTACAAAATTATATTTTTCATAGTAAAAAAATGCACCACCTAAAAATGCGACGACAATCACTAAAACACAGATTTTTTCAAAAATTTTTCACATATAGATGTATTGTAGTGAAAAATTAAAAAAATTCAAATTTCAATTTTTTTTGAGAAAAATATTGCTTTTTTAAAATAAATCACTATACTTTTGATAGTATCAAATTTATAGATTTTTATGAAAATTAAAGACCTTGAACAAAAAAAGCGTGTTGTGAATCGTCTTCGTCGAATTGAAGGACAGATTCGAGGTGTGGTGCAGATGGTGGAGGATGAATCTCCGATTCAGACTATTTCACAGCAACTTTCCGCTATTCGTAGTGCCGTGACTCATACGATGTATGAAGAATTTTTCTGCGCACTTGAAAAAATTATTGATAAACGCGCGGTTGATATTCAAGAGAAAGATATGGAAGAATTGCGTGGTATTTTGAAAGGAATTCGATAAAAAATTTGCTTTTTTCGTTTTTTTGAATACAATGCACGAGATTTAGCTTTAATCTCAATAGGGATGACTTTTTTGTCGCCCATGTTTTGTTTTAAAATGTATTTTCGTGGTTGTTAATATGTTTTAAAATTTTAAATCACTGCTTGTACAAGCAAATTTTGATGAGAATATATTGTATAGTATTTTAATTTTTGGGTTTTTTGTTGTGCAAGAAAAATAAAAAATTTTTGTTTGCATGAGAACTTTTTTTAAAATTGCTTTGACTTTTTTTATTTATTCGCTACTGTATTTGGCGTAATAATTTTTGATATGGCAAAAAATTTGGTTATCGTCGAGTCGCCTGCAAAAGGGAAAACTATCGAAAAATTTTTATGAAAGGATTATCGCGTGGAGGCCTCATTTGGGCATATTCGTGACCTTCCGAAAAAAAATATGGGCGTGGATATTGCGGCTGGATTTTTGCCAGAATATGAAATTTCTCCCGACAAAAAAAAGCGCGTTGCTGAACTCAAAAAGTTGGCCAAATCGGCTGAAAAAGTTTGGATTGCGACGGATGAGGATCGAGAAGGGGAGGCAATTGGGTGGCATTTGTGTCAGGCACTTGGTCTTGATGATCAATCGGTTGATCGAATTGTTTTTCATGAAATTACTAAAGCAGCTATTGAAAAAGCTATTGAATCACCGCGAAAAATTTTTATTGATTTGGTAAATGCGCAGCAGTCTCGTCGAATTCTTGATAGAATCGTGGGTTATGAGGTGTCGCCAGTTTTGTGGAAAAAGGTTCAGCCAGGTCTATCAGCTGGGCGAGTACAGTCGGTCGCTGTAAAACTTCTGGTCGAACGTGAACGAGAAATCCGTGCTTTTGTGCCAGAAGAATCTTGGAAAATTGTTGCAAATCTGGCTCATCAAATCCCTTTTTCTGTTGAGCTTGCGAAAGTAAATGGTAAGAAAATTGCTTTTAAGAATTTTCAGGATATTCAGGATTTTTGTCAAAAACATGGAATCCCTGAAGAAATTGTGACAACAAAAGATAAAAAAGGAAATCTTCATTTTTCTCTTGCTCATTCAGAAAATTTTGTTTTGGAAAAAACAGAAAAAAAGTCATCAAAACGACTTCCGGGCGCGCCTTTTACGACTTCTACACTTCAACAAGAAGCTTCAAGAAAATTGGGTTATGGTGTAAAAATCACAATGGATATTGCTCAACGATTATATCAGAATGGGCATATTACATATATGCGTACCGATTCTGTAAATTTGTCTGATCTTGCTATTAACACGGCACGAACCTTTATTGAAAAAGAATTCGGCACTGAATATTCCATGCCAAATGGTCGCCGTTTCAAAACTAAGCAAGCCTCCGCACAGGAGGCGCACGAGGCGATTCGTCCGACATATATCGAAAAAACACCAGACTCCATTGGGCTTGATGGAATGGAATTACGTTTGTATAAATTGATTTGGGAGCGAACGGTTGCGAGTCAAATGAAAGAGGCTGATGTTGAGACAACGACGTATCATTTTTCTCCAGAAAATTTTGATGAAAATTGGATTGCAAAGGGCGAGGTGATTAAATTTCCTGGTTTCATGAAGTTGTATATCGAAGCGACTGATGACGAAAACGAAGAAAGTGAATCAAAAAAATTACCAGAAATTTCTGATGGCTCAATGCTTCAAAGTGAAAATTTTTCCGGTCAGCAAAAATTTTCTTTGCCGCCGCCGCGCTATACAGAAGCTTCACTCGTGAAAAAACTTGAAAGTGAGGGGATTGGTCGTCCATCGACATATGCGCCAACCATTCAGACTATTCAGGATCGTGGATATGTTGTCCTCGAATCCAAAAAACTCGTGCCGCTCGATATTGCATTTGTAGTTACGGATTATCTTGAAAAAGAATTTTCCCAAATGATGCAGTATTCATTTACGGCTGAGGTTGAAGGGCAATTTGATGAAATTGCACATGGAAAATTGGGTTGGCAAAAGATGCTTGGAGATTTTTATAATCCGTTTCATGAAGCTGTAAATGAAGCAATGGGAACGGAAGGGAAATTTTCGGGCGAGCGAATCTTAGGAACAGAACCAGCGACAGGACGAACTGTTTTGACACGCATGAGTCGATTTGGTCCAGTTATTCAGATTGGTGCGCCATCAGAACTTGCGGAAGATGAAAAACCACGCTACGCAAATCTGCTTCCAGGAATGTCGATTGACGATATTTCTTTGGAAGAATCACTTGGACTTTTTTCGTTTCCAAAAAACCTTGGAAATTATGAAGAAAAAGAAGTAGTGGTGAGTCAGGGGCGATTCGGTCCATATATCAAATTTGATGAAAAATATGTTTCTATTCCGCGTGGTGAAGATGCTCATACAATAGAATTGGATCGGGCAATTGAGTTGATTGAAGAAAAACGTCGCGCTGATGCTCCGGTTGGCGAATACAACGGTGAGCCTTATACAAAAGGGAAATGACGATTTGGTCCATACTTGAAATGGAAAAATTTGTATGTTTCTATTCCAAAAAATTTCGATCCTGAAACTATTTCTGCAGAAGATGCTGAAAAACTTATTGCCGCCAAAATCGAAAAAGAGGCAAATCGATATATTCATCAATGGGAAGATGAAAAAGTTTCTGTTGAAAATGGTCGGTACGGTCCATTCATTAAATTTGGCAAGAAAAATTTCTATCTTCGTCGTGATGGAGAAAAAATTACTGATCTGGAAGTTATTAAAAACCTCACACTTGATGATGTGAAAAATATTATTCTTGAACAGGATAAAAATGCTTTTGGTAACTCAAAAAAATCATCCAAAAAATAAAATTCTCAATTGTGAGGATTTTATTTTTTGTCAAAAATCCCATTTTTATAAATGTATCAAAAATAGAAAAAAGAAAAAGTCAAATACTTTATGGGGTATATATTTGACTTATTCCTGAATTTGCATACAATGAGAGCATTATTTTCTTTTCATTGGATTTATGTCAAAGAAGAAACTTCATAAGCCTACCCCAGAGCAACTTCTTCAAGAAGAAACAAAAAGACTTAAAAAACAAGAAAAACTTGAAAAAAAAGCTCAGAAAAAAGCATTGAAAGCGCAGAAAAAATTAGAGAAAGAACAAGCAAAAATGCTTAAAAAAGAGCAGAAAAAGCAAGAAAAAACTCTCAAAAAAGAGCAAAAACTGAAAGAGAAAGAAGCGAAAAAACAAGCAAAAAATTCTAAAAAATCTCAGAAAAAATTGGTAGATACTATCAAGATTTTGGAGGATACTACAATTATCACGCCAACTCGTACGCGAAAAGCAAATTCCAAAACTTCTACTTTGACAAAGAAAACAGAAGAAGTGGATGTGCCTGCTCCTGCTCCAAAGGTAACGAGAAAGGCGCCCACAAAAACTCCAGCAAAAACTGCTACAGCTCGAAAAACTCCGGTTGCACGGACACCTCGGGCTGCGCGTCCACGAGCTACCAAACCTAAGACTGCTACAGAATAATAAAACTTCTCATCTTTTTGGTGAGAATTTTTATTTGCCAGAAAACAAAAAATTGATATGATTTCAGAAATAATTCTTACTATGAATCATATTACTTTTTCTCGTTTTGGAAATTTGGAGAAGTCAAGGCTTGATTTTCTGCTATACTTGCCTCATATTAGTGAGGACTTTGAATTTGTATCTCAGGTTCGTAAAACAGCGAATATTTCGCTTGATCGTATTTCTGAAAAAAATTTGCAGGATTTTCTTGTTCATGAAGCGGATACAGGTGTTCGATTCGTTGCTCATCAAATAATCCACTATCTTGAAAAAAATACAGATTTTTCTTGTGGGGTATTATTTGTAGAAATTCCGCGAGCATTTTGTGACTTGAATCGCAATATTGAAAATGCTATTCCGATGATTTTGAATCGCGATTATTGGGAAAAAATCTATTTGCAGACAAAAAATGAGATTTCCGAGATCTTATCAATTTCTGATTTTGTGTTTCATTTGCACAGCATGAATAATTTTGATAGCATAGAGCATTCCCAGTTAACGCCTTCCGTTTCCGAAGATTGGTTTACTCATCATCTGAATACTATTTATTCCGGTCGTCCGCGACATTGTACGATATTAACAAAAAATGAAAAATGAGAATATTTAACAAATCAGGCTTTTGATGGCATTCTGCGACAAAAATTTTCTCAAAATAACATTATTCTTGAGGAAAATACAGCGTATCGGCTTTGTGAACATTTGCCTTGTACCGAAATTATTCGCACTATTCCATCGTCATTTTTGGAGATTACAAAGGGCTCCTTGACGATTGATTCCCAGAAAAATGCCGTCAATTGCGCGCACTTGAATTTTGATCCGGAAAAAATTCAATTTTTTGGAAAAATGCTAAGTGATGCTATTTTGGAATTTTTCGAAAAATAAAAAGGCTGGCTTTTCTTGAAAAAAATCATTTTTTTTATATAATTTGGCAAATAAAACATTTTATGAAGAAAGAAATTATCACAGGCGTGAAGCCGACGGGTGCGAGCATGCATTTGGGAAACCTTATGGGTGCAGTTTTGCCATTCAAAGAAATTGCAAAAAATCACAACTCTGCACTTTTTATCGCAGATTTGCATGCGCTTACGAGTGTTAAAGATGGAGAGGTGATGCGAAAACAATCATTGGAACTTGCGATTGAATATTTCTCAATTTTTGGTCTTGATACAGAAACGATTATTTTCCGACAATCTGATATTAAAAATATTACAAAATTGATGTGGATTTTGGCGAATGTAACTCCATATTCATTGATGTTGCGCGCGCATAGCTTTAAGGATGCTGAAGCAAAAAATGCTGATATCAATATGGGGACTTTTAATTATCCAATTTTGATGGCGGCTGATATTTTGGGTTACGGAATTGATGCGGTGCCTGTGGGGAAAGATCAAATCCAGCATTTGGAGATGACTCGAGATATGGCTCGTGCTTTCAATAAAACCTATCAGACAGATATTTTTATCGAACCAGAAGCTATTGTCCCCCAAGAAGTAGCGACGCTTCCGGGGATTGATGGTCGTAAAATGAGTAAAAGCTATGATAATTTCATTGGAATTTTTGATGATGAAAAAACTCTCAAAAAACGCGTAATGTCCATTGTGACAGATTCTCGCGGCGTAGATGAGAAAAAAGATCCTGAAACTTGTAATATATTTGCTTTACTCAAAGTTTTTGCAAAGCCTGAAAAATTGGAAGAAATTCGTGAAAAATATCTTTCAGAAAATATTTGATTTGGTTATGGTCATGCAAAAACAGAACTTCTAGATATTTTGCTAGAATATTTTCAACCATATCGAGAAGCGCGCGAAAAGCTTTTGAAAAATCCTGAATTGGTTGAAGAAAAACTCGAGGCGGGAGCAAAAATTATGAATGCACGATTAAACGATTTGATGGAAAAAATTTATCAATTAACAGGAATTCGTTAATATGTTTTGATGGTTTAAGGAAACGACCGAAGATAAGTATTTTAATGCTCTCATGCAGGCTCATGGGGAATGGACGGTTGATGAGAAGGCCTTAATGATTCAGATTGAACTCAAAACTACCAATGAAGTGTTTGTATTTACTCGGGAAATTTCCCTTTGGGGATATGTATATTTTGAAAAAATTCATGATACAAAACGAGAAATTTCGAAGAAATTTTTTCTGAAAATTTATAATCTTGCTAAAGAATATGTTGCACAGGGGCAGATTGATAAATTGGGAGGATATATTTTGGATGATGACTTGCAGCAGGCAATTAGTGATACAAAAAGAGTGATGAATGCTCAATCTCAAATTGAGGTATTGCATTCTCAGGTGGAGAAAATTCGTCAAAAATATCAATAAAATAAAAGTATGAAAAGTGGGAAAAATCATTTTTTGAAAAAATACATACTTTAAATAAGGGAAAAGCTCTTTTTTTGAGACTTTTCTTTTTTATAAAATTGAAATATTTATATTATGCAAATGGAAAAAATTAAAACTATTATTGTTGATATTGCCCAACCCCAGACTACCACTGAAGAATTGGATCATCGAATGGGGGAGTTGGAATCTTTGGTTTCTACATATGGTGGTGTAACGATTATCAAAAAAATTCAACGAAAAACCGTTCCTGATTATCGCACATTTATTGGTTCAGG
>CALHQS010000067.1 GCA_938036655.1 uncultured Candidatus Altimarinota bacterium | reverse complement strand
AAAATCCGATTCGGAGTAGGCGAGATGCCCGTCGTCAGCCCCTTATTGCTGTCCCAGATTTCAACACCACCTTGGTATCGAACATCAGCATAAGCCTCGTCATAGCAAGCCTTGGAACTCGTATTTTCGGCATAAATTTCGTCGTAAGTGTCTACGACTATTTGTGCTTTGGACATAGTTTTCCCTTTCCAAAAATTATTATAAAATAACACAAAAAAATTATATTATAAATTTTTAATTTATCAAACAATCGTTTTAGAAAAAGCCCCTCACGAGAAGGGCTTTGGTTTCAGAAAAAAGGAAAGATAGCTGTACAATGCTCAACGAGTGAATGAAAAAAATCCTCGTCAAGCGTAATGACTTTGACATCACAATTTCTCACACGACATATTATCTCTATAGTATGAATATTGTCATCATGTCGTACTTCTGCTGAATGTAGGTACCATATATCTTTGGGGCTAAAACACTGCTTTGGCAGATGATCCCAAATAGCCCTCAAAATCTCTGCCCTTCCCATTTTCAGAATTCTCATTACACCATCTTCAAAGGTGCAACGTAATTTGATGCTTTCTCCAAAAAATTTTTTCCGTTGAAACTTAGCTTCAACTGTAACAACATTTTTAAGAGTGTAAGGATTTTTGTAGTGAATTACATTTTCCATGAGTAACTCCTTTTGCCTTCACAATGAAGGTGTTGTTCATCAAATCACACAAAACTTCGTGTGAACCGAAAATTATTTTATGATAAAAATAATAATTGTCAATAAAATTACGAAAAATTTTTTACGATTTGAATTTTATTTTTGTTATATAAATTTTTTGAAATGATTTGTAAAAATAAAAAACTCCCCATAAATGAGGAGTATACTTTTTGGAATTGAAAAAATCGAAAAATTATGGAGTCTGTGGCTTGACAAAAGAAGACACGCACGTTGCGTTTCGCTCTTCCAGATGCTTCGGGCTTCCGTGATCAAAATAATCAATCATGAGAACTCCGTTTTTACTGACCCGAAAAGAAGCATTGAGATTATCATCCTCGCTGCTGAGCTGTAGAAAAACTTCCCCATCTTTGGAACAAATGATTGTTCCAATTGGCCTTGCTTTTTCGATGAGGTCTCTCTCTTTTTGTTTTTGTTCTATTTGTTCCTTTCTTTCGTTTTCCGCATTGATGATATCTATTTGTTTTTGATGATTTTTTATCAAGAATATTGCGCCAGCCATAATCAGGATGACCAGTGCCAATGCGATTATTGTCTCAATGTTTTCTTTTGTGAGTTTTCGTTTTGACAAAATTCTTCCTTCCTTCCCTTTCCGAAAAGCTTTCGTTTGCGAAAGCATTGTTAAAAAACATACAAATCTTTACAAGCCTTCGTATGAACGCAAAGATATATTAATACAAAAATTCGCATTGTCAATATTTTTTGAAAATTTTTACGAGCGTTTTTTGATTTTGAAAAAAGAAAAACCGGAATTTCTATTGCATTTTATCAATTTTTCGTTATTATTGCACAATATTTTTTATCAGAAAAATTTTCAAATGATTGTACGAACGCGTTTTGCACCGTCACCGACGGGTTATATTCATATTGGTGGGCTTCGAACAATGCTCTATTGCTACCTTTGGGCACACAAAAATCACGGAAAATATATCGTGCGTGTGGAAGATACTGACCAGACGCGTTTTGTGGAAGGAGCGATTGAGTCAATGCTTGATTTGCACGATGTTTTGGGACTAACACCAGACGAAAGTGTGCGTCATGGAGGTGATTTTGGTCCATATCGTCAGTCTGAACGATTGCCAATTTATCAGGAACGTCTTCATAAATTGTGCGACGAAGGTTCTGCGTATTATTGTTTTTGTACGCCAGAACGCTTGGCTGATCTCAAAAAAGAGCAGGAAGAGCTTAAAATGCCTCCTCGTTATGATGGTCATTGTCGTCACATTCCGCTTGAAGAAGCCAAAGAACGCATTGCAAATGGTGAAAAATATACTATTCGTCTCAAAGTTCCAAAAGCAGAAACAATTGTTTTTAATGACTTGATTCGTGGGCGCATCGAGTTCAAGACTTCCGAAGTAGATGACCAGGTTTTGCTCAAATCTGACGGATTTCCAACCTATCATGGTGCCATCGTGATTGATGATCATTTGATGGGAATTACGCATGTGATGCGTGGGGAAGAGTGGATTTCTTCCATTCCAAAACAGGTGCTCACGGCGCGTGCGCTTGGTATCGAATTGCCATTTTATGCGCATTTGCCGAATGTTCTTGGTTCTGATGGGAAAAAACTTTCCAAACGAACGGGTGATGTTTCAGTGGATCAGTATATGGCCAAAGGATACCTTCCTGAAGCACTTTTGAATTTTTTGTCGTTGCTTGGTTGGCATCCAAAACAGGATGAAGAAATCATGAGTATGGACGAAATGATTCAAAAATTTGAAATTACTGATATTCACAAGGCTGGTGCGGTACTTGATCCCATCAAACTCGACTGGATGAATGGTGAATATATCAAAAAACTTCCGCTTGAAGATTTGTATGCGCGCTTGGAAAAATTTTTACAAAAATATGAAACTGAATTTTTTGAAAGTACTTTTTCCAAATTTCCTCGCGAATTTAACGAAAAAATTCTTTCTGAACTCAAGACTCGCTTAAAGCGATTTGATGAATTCCGAGAACTCACCACTTTTTTCTATTCTGAGCCAAAAATTGCCAAAGATTTGCTCGTGAACCCAAAAATGAAAATCACGACCGAGGCTGAGGCTATCGAAAATTTGAAATTTATTTTCCCGATTTTGGAGACAATCGATTATTCTGATTTGGAGGCGATGAAAAACGCAATTCTTCCAAAAATCGCTGAAGCTGAAAAGAAAAATGGCCAGGTTTTATGGCCGCTTCGCGTGGCACTTTCTGGCGAACA
>CALHQS010000066.1 GCA_938036655.1 uncultured Candidatus Altimarinota bacterium | reverse complement strand
AATCTTCACACGCAAAAATTCTTACCAGAAGGATTTTTGATTATTGGAAACGAAGCACATGGGATTCGGTCAAATATTTTGCCATACATCACTGACAAAATCACCATTCCGCGATTTGGTGGAGCGGAAAGTCTCAATGCCTGAGTCGCGACGGGAATTATCCTCGACAGAATATGCGAAAAGTGGTAACAAAAACATCCGAAAGAGTGTTTTTGAAAAAATATTTGACTTTTTGAAAAAATAAATACAATAAAATCCTTGCCCAAAAATATTGGGATTTTTTTCGTAGAAAATTTGACAAAAAATAAAAACCATTATAATGAAAGCATCTCTTGCAAGAGAGAAATGAAATTTCAAATAGCTCGAGTTTTTTATAATATCTTATAACTTTCTGTAACTTCTGAAAAAATCATTTTATCAATAAACTTTTGCTTCTGAAAGTAATTATCAAGATTTGCTAGATTTGGCTCATCAAATTCGAAGGTAACCCTAGCTCATTCATTGAAAACAAAAGAAGAAATTGACCTACTCCATGAACAAAGATGGCATTTTTGCGCTCATTGTTTTGGAATTTAGAAGCAGATATTATGAATGAAGTGGTGATATGGTCATTTATGATTATGATAATGTTTATATTTTATTGAATCTATTGGACTCTCTTTGCTCCCATCGTACTCATATGAGATGATATGTTTAGAATTTTCTGAGTAGAAACAAATGATGCAATTACACGATTTCTTTTTTGATGGACAGAACAATTTTTTAATAATTCTTCTGGTATTCTCTCATTGAATCCAGATACAGCAGATAAGCTTGTAATGACACTATTTATCGCCTGAACTGTTTTTTGGGTTTCGCTGATGTGTTGGATTGTATATAAATTGGTTGTTAAAAAAATTGCTCATTATATTGAAACTCGATTTTTATCAGAAAGTAAAAATCCCTAATTTTTGTGGGGATTTTTTTGTAAAAAATTTCTTAAAAATTTTTTTGCTTTTTCAGAGATTTTTTATATAATCTTCGTGTTTTAATAGTTTTTTCTCTTATGACTCAACATACAGGTGTTATCACAAAAATTATCGGTGTGGTAATTGATGTTACTTTCAATGATGGATACGTTCCAGAAATTTATGAAGCACTTGAAGTGCAGGGCGCGCCTTCAAAGCTCATTCTTGAAGTTCAGCAGCAGCTTGGTGATGGCACGGTTCGTACTATTGCCATGAATCCTGTGGAAGGTGTAAAGCGCGGACTCTCTGTAGTATCAACTGGCGCTCCAATTTCTGTGCCAGTGGGTGAAGCTGTTCTTGGTCGTATGTTTAATGTTTTGGGTGATCCTATCGACGATGGTGAAGTTCCAAAATCTGAACGCAAAGATCCAATTCATCGAAAATCTCCTTCATTTGAAGAACTTTCTACTCAGACAGAAATTTTTGAAACTGGTATCAAGGTGGTTGACCTTATTGCGCCAATGTTGAAAGGTGGAAAAGTGGGACTTTTTGGTGGTGCCGGAGTGGGAAAAACGGTGATCATGCAAGAATTGATTCACAATATCGCTTCTGAACACGGAGGATATTCTGTGGTTGCGGGTGTAGGTGAACGAACTCGTGAAGGAAATGATTTGTATCATGAAATGAAGGATTCTGGTGTGATTGATAAAACAGCAATGGTATTCGGTCAGATGAATGAAGCTCCAGGACCTCGTGCTCGTGTAGCCTTGACAGGCCTTACAATGGCGGAATATTTCCGTGATGTCGAAAAACGCGATGTACTTCTCTTTGTGGATAATATTTTCCGTTTCACGCAGGCGGGTTCTGAAATTTCAGCACTTCTTGGCCGTATTCCTTCTGCGGTAGGGTACCAGCCAACTCTCGCGACTGATATGGGTGCCCTTCAGGAACGTATCGCCTCTACAAAAAATGGTTCTATTACATCCGTTCAGGCAGTATATGTACCAGCGGATGATCTGACTGACCCAGCTCCAGCAAACACATTTGCGCACCTTGATTCGACAGTGGTATTGAACCGATCTATTGCGGAACTTGGTATCTATCCAGCGGTGGATCCACTTGACTCTACTTCAACAGTTTTGACACCAAAGGTTGTGGGAGAAGAACACTACAATGTAGCTCGCGGTTGTCAGAAAATTCTTCAGCGTTACAAAGAATTGCAGGATATCATCGCGATTCTTGGTATGGATGAACTTTCCGAAGAAGACAAGCAAGTGGTGGCTCGCGCTCGTAAAATCGAAAGATTTTTCTCTCAGCCATTCTTCGTAGCGGAACAATTCACAGGAAATCCTGGTGTGTATGCGAAACTTTCTGATACAGTTCGCGGATTTAAAATGATTATGAATGGGGAAGTGGATCATATTCCTGAACGATTCTTCCTTTACAAGGCTGGAATTGATGACGTAATCGCGGCATACGAAGCTGAACAGAAATAATTTAATTTTCCAACATTTCAAACTCTCTTTTCACAATATGAAAATTACTCTGACTTCTGCATCTGGAAATGTTTTTTCTCATGATTCTTTTGAAAAAATCACTTTGATGACTGAGAATGGACAAATCACTGTTTTACCAAATCATGAACCACTTTTATCAGTGGTGCGTCCAGGAGTTTTGTCTCTTGTGTATCGTGAAAATGATACAGAAAAAACAGCACAATATGTTTCTGGTGGAGGAGTGCTTACTATCACGCCAGATGATGTCACTATCGTAATTGATGCACTTGATAATGCTGAACAACTTTCTGATGCGGATGAAATCGAAAAGAAAAAACAAGAGGCCGCTCGGCTTATTGAAGAATATAAATCTGAAAATCCAACTGAGCTCGATCCACAGCGCGCTATGGAACTCGAATATGAATTCCTTCGCTATGCAGCAATGCAAGAACTCGTGAAACATTCTTCCGTACATAGCGGTCGAAAATAGTTTCCATGTTAAAGCTTTAAAAAATTTAAAATCCCTTTGGTCAGGGGATTTTTTATTTTTGCAAAATTGAAAAAAGAAAAACCGCCAAAATTTTGGCGGTGAAACTCATTTCAGAGGATCATACCATCAGGAAATAATGTTTTTCCCGATTAGTAATGCTCTCTCCCGTGAGTATGTGAATGCTTTTTGGAAGCATTTTGTTTTCTATAGTGAGATGCTCTGAGATTTGGAAAAGACGAGTTGGCGGGTTTTCGCTATAGAGAGCCGTCATAAGACGCCACTCAGCTTGTTTTTCAATCAGCAAAAAGGTATTATTTTTACCATCTTTGCATAGTTTCCCTTCAAACCGTGCCAACCGTGGCATAGGAGTTGTGTCTACTTCTTCAAGCACTTTCATCAACTCGTTCATCTCATTTTCTTCATCATGAGCGCAGGAAGTTTGCTTCACCAAGAGATCATGCTGCTCTTGATTGATGCTCAAAAATATCCTCGAGAGGTATAATTGCGGCATAATGCTTTCTTGTATTAGCTTTATTATACCAAACTCGATAGCCCCTTTTTGTTCAGTTGTCATAATGATGCTTTCCTTTCTATCAAACAAAATTACAAAAAGCCTGTGAATTATAGCACATATTTTTTCTCTGTCAAATCTTTGTGTGGGGATTTTAATGTCTAGCCGCCCATCTTGCATCAATTTCATTTGTGAGGGCTGTCAGCTGACTTTCTATGGATGCAAATTCCTTAAAAATAGAATGTCATTCCAAAAGAATATTTAATCATTCTTTACTTAAGAAGTCTATCATTTTTAGAAATAAACTACCTTGCTTCACAAGAATACTAGTTGCCCATTCAAAATTCAAAGTTGCTAGGGCTCCCATAGATTGAATAATGTTGCTGAGAGAGTCTACTCATCCTTGTGTTATCATTGCTAGCCCTGGCTTGTTTTCTTTGAGTTGTGCCCAGATATCTGCAATTAGGCTGAGTGTAGCACAATAGTTCACTATATCTTCGAATTCCTTATCTGATAAAATTTGCTTGCCTGATTGTTGATTTTCCTCAGAGTCAAGAATTTTCTGATAGTTTCCAATAAAATTTGTCTCTTCCCAATAGGGGTCATTAATATTTGATCCTATATAAGTTCGAGCCCAATCTGGCGCCTATTTCCAAAAATTTCAGAAATTAGACATATTTATAAAAATTAGTAGTAAAAAGCGGAAGGAATTATATCGTTTTTTTTTTTTTTTTGACAAGTTGAATTGTCCATATTTTTCTCCAGAAATTTTTTGCAAAAAAATACTTCTTCAATATACTTTTCAAAATTTTTTTCTATGATTTATATTTTTGGAGGAGCATTTGATCCGCCTCATATTGGGCACGCGTCAATTATTCGTGCGATATTGTATTATAAAAAACCCGATAAAATCGTCATTATTCCGTCTTCTCAGCGTGATGATAAAACCTATCATGTGAGCGACGAACATCGCCTCAAAATGCTTGAATTATTTGTGGAAGAATTGCGTGATGAGCGTGTGATTTTGGACGATTTTTTTGTGAAAAATTGGTACGGTGAGATGATTACTCGTGATGTCGATCAATATGCACGCGAAAAATATGGGCCAGATTTGGTGCACATTTTTGGTGTGGATACGATAGAATCGATGCCAAATTGGGATGCGGAAAATTACGCCAGCCAAAAAATTGCTAAAATTTTTATTCCGCGAGAAGATTTTTCAAAAAACCTTGATGAAAATTTTTTGCAAAAAATTGGAAATTTTGAAATTTTTTCAGAATCACATTTTCCGAAAATTTCTTCCACAGAAATTCGTGAAAAAATCCCAGAATATACGCATGTTTCGCAATTGTACGCCGATAATCTCAAAAAATTTTTGATTCCAGGTCTTTCACATGTGGTTTCGTTGTATATTCTCGAAAATCGGTTGTATCGCGACCATTTGCCCAAGGAGCGCGTTTTGGTGCATGTGTGTTGTGGGCCTGATGTTGTGATGCCGATTTTGCAACTCAAGGATGAATATGAACTGATTTGTTTTTGGTATGATCCCAATATTCAGCCAAAATCTGAATATGACAAGCGATTTGAGGCCTTCAAAAAAGTTTGTGATTTGGAAAAAATTCCATTCATCAAGTGAGCGTATGATGTGAAAAATTTTTTTGATAGAATTCGCGGATTTGAATACACGCCGGAAAAAACGGGCGAAAAATGTACGCGCTGCTACGATATGCGAATGTATGTCGCCGCCAAACTTGCCAAGCGCCTCGGAATCAAATATTTTACGACTTCGCTCAATACTAGCCCAAAAAAAGATTTGGATAAAATGTTTTTTATGTGACATAAGCATGCTGAGCAATTTGGAATCGAATTTCTCGATATTCCGTTTCGCAAGCGCGGTGGATTCGCGCTTTCAGCCGAGTACACCAAAGAGCATGATATTTATCGCCAAAATTATTGTGGGTGTATTTATTCGGTTCGTGAAGGTGGCGATTCTGAACTCAAACAACGAATAGTTGGATAATTTTTCAATTTTCTCAAATTTTTTCATGCCAAAAATTTCTGTTATCATGTCCAATTATAACGCCTGAAAATATATTTCTGAGGCGATACAACGCGTGCTCGATCAGACTTTTGGTGCTTTTGAGTTTATTATTATAGATGATTGTAGTACGGATAATAGTTGGGAAATTATTCAAGAATTTGCAAAAAAAGATGTGCACCACTTAATTCTGATGCATATGGTTATGGTTACGGTTATAATGGTGCTGTAGGTTATGGTTATAAGTGTGTTTCTAATGGTTCAGGTAGCAGATCTTCATCATCTAATGGTAATTCAGGTCCAGGTGGTGTAGGTGGTGGTTACACAACAACGAATCAAACAAATCAGAATGTTGTATTGAAGCCAACAGTTACAGAAACTGTTTTCAAAAATTTTACAAAAAAGTGTGATGCAGTTATAAAGGACCTTATAGATCCACGTCTTGCACTGTATTATAATGATCTTAAGGTTATTGATCGTACCAATATTAATCGTCCATTGACTCGTGCTGAATTCTTGAAGCTCGTGATTAATTCTGCGAATATTGATGTTTCTAATGAAGCAGATGCTCCGTTTGCTGATGTTCCTGCATCTCATCCTTTGAACAAATATATTGCATACGCAGCTCGTATTGGGCAGATTTCCGCAACACAGGGAAATAATTTTTATCCAGATGCTCCAATTTCTCGCGCGGAAGCAGCAAAAGTTTTTGTAAACGCGGCAGGTCTTGGAGAATCAACAATGGCAAATACATTTGCTGATGTATCATTTGACAAAACTCAGCTTACTGGATATATCCAGTCTGCATACGATAATTGTCTTCTTCATGGACAAATAGAAAATGGTACACGCGTATACAATCCATTCCGAAATATTTCCCTTGGAGAAGTAACGAAAGTACTTTACAATATTAATTATCAGCGATAAAATCTTCCTCTTGGAGGATTTTATTTTTACTGATTTCTTAATGAGAATTTGTCTCATTTTTATTTGATTTTTTGTTATAAAACCATATAATGCCTTGGCTTTTTAAACAAAAATTATGTCAGATATTTATCAAAAATCTCTTGAACTGCACAAAAAATTCCAAGGAAAACTCCGTGTCGAATCAAATGCAAAAATCGAATCTCGCGAAGATTTGTCTTGGGCATATTCTCCTGGTGTGGCTGAGCCTTGTCGTGAAATTGCAGCTGATGAATCCAAAATGTACGATTACACGCTCAAATCTCGAACGGTGGCAGTGATTTCTGATGGGTCAGCGATTTTGGGGCTGGGAAATCTTGGGCACAAAGCATCACTTCCAGTGATGGAAGGAAAGTGTGTGCTTTTTAAAGAATTTGCTGGTGTGGATGCTTTTCCAGTGATTGTAAAAACACAGGATGTGGAAGAGTTTATTCAAACAGTGAAAAATATTGCTGATACTTTCGGTGGAATTAATCTTGAGGATATTTCATCGCCTCGATGTTTTGAAATTGAGGAACGCCTCAAAGCAGAACTTGATATTCCAGTGATGCATGATGATCAACACGGAACGGCGATTGTGACACTTGCGGGAATTATTAATGCTTGTAAGGTGACAAATCGCCAAATTTCTGATCTCAAAGTTGTTATCAATGGAGTTGGTGCGGCTGGAACAGCGATTGCAAAATTATTTTTGAATTATGGCGTGAAAGATATTGTAATGGTGGATTCCAAGGGTGCGATTTACGAAGGGCGTGAAGGGCTCAACTCAGAAAAAGAAATGGTCGCAAAAATTACAAATTCTGCCAAAATTTCTGGAAAATTGGAAGATGTAATTGTGAATCGTGATGTGTTTATTGGGGTTTCTGTGGCTGGTGCATTGACCGCTGAAATGGTGAAAAAAATGGCGCCAAATCCAATTATTTTTGCAATGGCGAATCCAATTCCTGAAATTATGCCAGAAGTTGCCAAGGAGGCTGGTGCGCAGATTATCGGAACAGGTCGCTCAGATTATCCAAACCAAGTCAATAATGTTCTCGCGTTTCCTGGGATTTTCAAGGGTGTTTTGAAATATGGAAAAAAACAAATCACCGAAGAAATGAAAATTAAGGCAGCTGAGGCGATTGCTGGATATATTAAGAATCCAAGTGTAGACGAAATTTTGCCAAATCCGCTTGATAAGGGTGTTGCTGATGTGGTAGCTGAAGCGATGAAATAAAATTTTCTTGATTTTTTCAAAAAAATAGTATATAATTGCGCCCGCAATGAAGTAAAAACTTTCGTTGTGATCATAAAAACTACCAAAGGAATCAACCATGAAACAAATTTTTTATTTTTTCATTGTAGGAACACCAATTATTGGGATTTTCCTGGGATTGGCTATCTCTATTTTCCAACAAGTAAAGGAGGAAAGCATTACCCTTGAGTAGCACCTGAGTCGCCCGAAGTTTGGGCGACTTTTTATTGAAATAAAGAAAAAAATCAAAAATTTGCAAAATCCAAATAAATCTGTTACAATTTTTTCAGATTTATTTTTTATATCAAAATTATGTGATTCGAAAATTTTGAACGCCGCCTTGCGAATGAACTTGAAGAGCAGGGAACGGAGCGTTATAATCTCAATATGGATGATGCTGAGCGCGAAAGCAATCCAACGGATTTGCCAAAAGAAAAATTGGAGGCACAAGAAAAACAGCGTGAGCGCCAAGAAAAGCAACAAGAAAAACGCGCGGAAACAAAAGAATTTTTAAAAAATACGGAACATCCAGAGCACCGGGCGGAAGTTCAGCGCGCCGAGCAGCAACTGGATAGTGATATGTGGCCGCCGATTTCTTTTGATGATACGGATTCCTATGCGCAGGCGCAAATCGGAAATACTGAGGGCGGAACATCGCTCGGACAAACAGATAAATAAAAAATCCCTTCGGGGATTTTATTTTTCGTTCAAAAGATGAACGGTATCAAGAATTTTTTGAGTAATGTGATTGATGGTGATGCCTTCGCCAAGTGCATGATACGACAATCCGATGCGATGATTGACAATATTTGGAACAAGTGCCTTGATATCCTCGGGAAGGACAAAATCGCGTCACTGCATCACTGCGCGAATTTTGGCGCCACGAATGAGGGCAAGCCCAGCGCGTGTAGACGGTCCATAAGCCAAAATCGGCTCATGCGTTTCAAAAATGGTATCAGATTTCGTGAGCTCACGATAAGTATTCAAAATTCGCAAAACATATTGAAAAATTTTCTCATCAACGCGAATACTTTTTTGAAGAAAGTCCTGAATTTCCAAAATTTCTTCTCCAGAAAAAATATTTGCTACCAAAATTTGATCCTGGAAATTATTTTCCAGGATTTTTTTCTCACTTTCAAAATCAGGAAAATCCAAAACAATTTTCATAAAAAATCGATCCAGTTGTGCTTCAGGAAGTGGATATGTGCCTTCGTTTTCTAGAGAATTTTGCGTCGCAAATACAAAAAATGGTCGCGGCAAAGTAATAGTTTCGTTTCCAATCGTTACCTGGCGTTCTTCCATAGCTTCCAGAAGGGCAGATTGAACTTTTGGTGGTGTTCGGTTGATTTCATCAGCGAGCAAAATATTGGTAAAAATCGGTCCTTTGCGAATTTCAAATTGTCCATTATTGGGACGAAAAATCTCGGCACCAATCAAGTCTGACGGCAAAAGATCGCTTGTAAAAGAAATGCGTTTGCTGTCAAGCGAAAAAGATTTTGCGAGCGCGCGAATTGTGCGAGTTTTTCCGAGTCAGGGGGTTCATTCGAGGAGGGCGTGTCCACCAGAAAATATCGTGATAATCAATTTTTCGAGTAAATCATCTTGTCCAAGAATAGCATTTTGAAGATTTTTTTTGAGGGCATTCATCGCCTCCGAGATGTGAGTGAGTGCTTCGTTCATTTTTTTTAAAAAATTATACAGAAAAAAAATTTTTTGCAACCAAAATTGTCAAGTCTTTTTTTGTAGAGTTTTTTGACAAAAATTTGCAAAATGTGATAGAGTAAGAATATGCGAAATTTCTCAAACGCTGCATTCTCGGTACAAAAATTTTTTCAAGCCCCTGTGAACCGTTCTGAAGGGCATGTTAATGCGAGTCAAGAATCAAATAAAAGAACGATTGAAAATGCTAAAAATTTGGAAGCAGAAAAAAATAGGTTAGCAAAAGAAATCCAAGAGAAAAATCAAAAAAATAAAATTACTGAAAAGAAAATTTTTGATTTTGATAAAGATTTGCAAGCAAAAAATTTTGATATTAGTGATAAAGAGGAGGAACTGCCGAGTATGCGACAACAGGAGGAGCGATTGAGTCAGGAGGTGAATGCAACCACTCAGAGCCTTTCTCAGAAAGTCTCGATTGTTCGAAGTGAAACAAAAGTAGTACGACAACTCAAAGAACAGTATCTTGCAATCAAAAAAAATAATCCAGATGATGCAGTGGCAGCACATGCAAAGTGGAAAAAAGCGAGTCAACTTTTGATGTCAAAAGTGGCTGATATGAATAGAGAAAGTAATCTGTTGGAGGCAAAGAAGCGTGCATTGGCAGATGCATCTAATGTGCGCCAAAAAACAGAACGAGAACTCGAGGAAGACTATCAAAAAAAGGAACATTTTGAAGAAATGCTTCGGACTTTGTGAATGCAATATGCGATGACAAAGCGCTCCATTATGGACTTGGAAGATCAGAAATGAAAAATTGTTATAGAAAAAGATACGATTCTTTCGAAACAAGAATCTGTTAATATTCAACAGATTCAACAAAATCAGCAAGAAGTAAAACAAAAGGTTGAAGCTTTACAATGAAAAAAAACAGAACAACAAAACGAAGACACACAACATGAGACTGAGGTTCAGGCTGCTCGTCTTCTTGAAAATGCGTACGTTAATAACGATCTAAATGCAAAGAAAGTAATTGTAGCTCACCTTACGCCAAAAGAACAAGAAGAATTTGGCGATAGCTCTACATCAGAGGAACGAATAAAGGAACTCGCAAGAAAAGGTGCATGGAGAGCTGCAGAAAGAGAACAGACACAAAAAAATGCTCAAGAAGTAAAAGTAGAAGCTAAAAATAAGGCTGCTGAAAATAAAGAATTGCGTGAGGCAAATGCTGCACTGAATTTATCGAAAGCTGAAACGGAAACTTCGGATGATAATTCTACAGAGAATGAAACCCATAAAAGGAATACAAATAAAAATGAAACAATACGAGAAAGAGCATCGACTTCAGTAAGCTCAAAAATCAGGCCCATTACTGAAATGGCAAAACCGGTTGAAACGACGGTACCTGAGGAATGAAATAATACGTGAGAAGCGCATAAAGTTGCATGAACTGAAAAAACTGAATCAAAAATACCAAAAGATGCTCCTACCTCAGGACAGACGACAGAGCATCAAGAAAGTCCTCCGAAAAAACCTCAAGCTCAGTCATCAGAGGCAAAAGGAGATTGAAGTACAAAGGCTTCTCAGACCGAAAATATTTCGTGAAATTTAGCAACCGATATTCCTGTGAGTTCTGTAGAGCAAAATGGCGAGGATGAGGCAATGATTCGAGAGGTTCAAAAAATAACACCATCAGGCAATAGTGCACAATCCTCAGTAGATTCTGAGAGTGTAAGAAAAATTTGGGACAATGTTCAGAAAAATGGAGAAAATAAAAATCCATCACCACGCAGCAATCCTAAAGAACGAGGCCAACGTGTTAATAAACCAATATCAGCCCAATTAAAAGCGAAGAGGGAAAGTACGACGATGGTGCAAGAACATACTAAAGCAACTATGGAGGATTTGATGGATACCATGAAAAAAACAGGCTTTTTCACTAAAGATCGCCTTGCATTACTTAATCCTCGAGATGCGCAAATTATTGCTGAGCTGATGGCTTTTAAAGGTAAAGTAACAGAAAATAAAGCTCAACAACCTAATAACGCAGAACAAACTCAGTCAAACGATGAGCAAACTGAAAAAATCAGAGAATCAACAGATGAACAAAGCGATGAACAGAGTGGAAAAGGTGAAAAGGTGCAAGTTGAGAATGAGGCACGACAAGTTGACGAAAATTTCAGAGATGCAATGAGTGAAGGTCGTAAAACTGCTGATATAATTGCCAAGGCACAAGATGCGATTTTCCGAACATATATTCGTGATTTGTACGAAGGCTCCATTGGTACTCTTGCGGGCAATGAAGTTCTCAAAAACTTTATTCGACAAAGTAATCCAGATCTTCCAATCCCCAATGAAGAATTTTATGCTTCAAAAAATTCTCATCAGATCCTTGCCACGATCGAAAAAATGAATAATATTGATCAGTGATCAATGCAGGAATTATTCATGCAGAATCTTCCTCCAAAATCTGGCTCATTTTCGGATCAGGCCCTCAGAAATAAAGCTTTTGCCCCAATCATTGTAGCACTCGGAAGTGCGCAAGACAATATGAGCGAAGTCACTTCTTCTACTGGAAGTGTAGCACAGTATATTAAACAGACGCTTGATACCGCTCGTGATTGAGATCGAAGAAATAATCCTTTTGAAGAAGACAAACAGACTAGATTCGAAAAGGCTTTGAGTGGATTTGATCTTCTTCGTGAAGAAAGTGGAAATAAAAGCTTCCAAGAAGTGTTTGGAATCCGAGCGTATCGTTTGGCGAATGGTGAAAAAGTCAATGTGGCTACTGTGCCGATTACTTCTGTGAAAGATGCATTTGAAGTATTGGAAAATGGTGGTGCGCTTACGATGGATAAAATCCGTCCGGATCAGCAGAACCAAGTAATTGTACAAAAAGATTTTAAATCATGATTTTTGATATTTAATATTTTTGGACAAAAATTTACGCAACGACTTGATGGCCGTCATGGTCCAGAATATTGGAAAGTGTTCAACAATATGGCAGCAAATCCTTTGTTTGCGCATATTCTGCGAGGTGGTCAGGAACAGTCTCTGAATTATTTTGAGAAAAAATTTTCTGACAAATATCCGACCGAAAAAATCGGAACGAAACCAGAAAAATTTTATCAAGTACTTTTGGAAGAATTGGCGAATGTGACCGGCAATGAAGATTTGCGTCCGCGCGATGAAAGCGATGTTCGTCGCATTATGACACGCATGGCGAACCCACTTTTTTACCGTCCAGTGGAAACAGCAATGCGTCAAAAAGGTATTCTTGATAATGCGGGGAAAATTACTGAATCTTCCATATTACGCACTCGTGAGCGTCAAGCATGAGAAAAAAATCAAAATCAAACTGAAAATACCAATCCAAAATCTCAAAATTCAGAAAATCCTGAAAAATCTCAAACGCAAAAAATGGAATAATTGGGAAAAATGTTTTTGAAAAATTCGCTTTTTCCGAAAAAATTCATATAATCCGTGAAATTTCACGGGTTTTTTATTATCAAAATATGTTTGAAAAATTTTCTTTTGAACTGAATGCCACTGATGATGCAGCACGCGCTGGAACTATTGTGACGCCACATGGTGTGATTCAGACGCCGATTTTTATGCCAGTGGGGACGCGAAGTACGGTCAAATGAGCCACGATTGATCAGATCAAATCCATTGGCTCTGAGATTATGCTCGTAAATAACTATCATAGTTATTTACGCCCTGGATGTGATGTGATTGAGCATTTTGGTGGTTTGCACAAATTTATGGATGTTGATATTCCGATTTTGACCGATTCTGGAGGATTTCAGGTTTTTTCACTTGGACTCGGAATGCAAAATGCGAATGGCGAAAAACTCGCAAAAGTAACGGAAGAATGAGTGAATTTTCGTTCTTATTTGGATGGATCGAAACATTTTTTCTCAGCTGAAAATGTGATGGATATGCAACACAAATTGGGCGCTGATATTATTATGGCGTTTGATGAATGTGCGCCAGGCGGTTCGTCCCATTCGTATGCGAAATCTGCCATGGAGCGTACGCATCGTTGGGCTGTTCGTTCCAAGAAACAATGGCTTCATAATGAGGCTTTGCGAGAGGAACAAAATACTTATTTTCAGGCACTTTTTGCGATTGTGCAGGGTGTGATTTATGATGACTTGCGATCAGAATCTGCCAAATTTATCTCAGATTTGGATACTCCTGGGGTGGCGATTGGCGGACTTTCGGTGGGCGAATCAAAGGCTGACATGTATCGAATTTTGGATGTTTTGGAACCATTGTTGCCCAAAAATAAACCGCATTATCTTATGGGAGTGGGAACGCCTGAGGATTTGGTAGAGGGAATTGCGCGTGGAATTGATATGATGGATTGTGTGCTTCCAACGCGTATTGGTCGGCATGGTGAAGTTTTTACAAGTTTTGGAAATCTCAAAATTGGAAACGAAAAATTCAAATTTTCGACCGAAAAAATCCCAATGCTTCCAGGTTTTGAAACGCAGGTTTCTCAAAAATATTCGCTTGGATATTTGCGTCATCTCATCAATGTTGGCGAGGCGACGGGCGGACTTTTGCTTTCCTTGCACAATATCGAATATTTGTTGTTGCTTGCCAAAAATGCGCGAAAATCTATTTTGGAAGGAAAATTCAAAGATTTTTATGCGAATTTTTGGGCGCATTATCCGAAAAAATAATTTCAAAAAAAATGACAAAAAATAAATTTCCAGCATTTCTCGAATATTTTTATTACGATATTTTGCAAGATGAGGCGCGTTTTTCTGTGAAAAAATTGTTTGGAGAATGGGGAATTTTTGAAAATGATAAAATTCTTTTAATTCAGGAAAGTAACGGGAAATGGGCGTTACCAGGTGGAT
>CALHQS010000065.1 GCA_938036655.1 uncultured Candidatus Altimarinota bacterium | reverse complement strand
TATCGCAAAAAATTGCAATAAGAAAAATTTTAGAAAAATCATTTATTTTAAGCCAAATATTATTACAAAAATTTGCAATAATGAATTTTTTATAAAAAAAGACCCAGCATAACTGGGTCAGATGGTTGTATACCACTTCTGTGTGACCTTCTATTTCTTAAGGTCTTTAACACATTTGTCGTGGAGAGATTTTGGCGTTTTTTGGAGACACTCTTTTAAGAGATTTGCTCGATAGGCCTTGACTTGCGCATCAAAACGAAGTGCTGCCTTCGCAAAGTCTGCAAGCTCTTTTTTCAGCCCAATAATCTGGGCGGGCTCTTTCATTTTAATTGTTTCCATGTAGACCTGTTTCACGCTAGCATCAAGATCCGAAAGATATGCCGCCCCTAAGCCATAGCGGAAGTTGTAAGATATTACATCTTCCCTTTCCTTGTCGCTTTTTGTATCAGCCCACGCGGAACCTATGGCGAGGAAAAGACCTAGGAATACAACCAAAGTTCGTAGATTCTTCATTTTAAACCTCCTATCAAAATGTTAAAGAAAAGAACTACGAAAATATTATAATATAATTATATAAAAAGTCAAGTAATTCTATGAAAATAAAGAAAAGGACTTAACGCATATGCGTTAAGTCCTAGGGTTGGATTAGTAACCCATGAAATGTTGATTGCAGGCCTTCTCATTGGCTGGTCCCATTTTATTGGCACAAGTAATGAAATTTTCGCTTTGAATGCGAGAAATAATGTGTATTTCCTGCTCACACATTTTTCTCAGCTGATCCCAGGATTGGAATTCCGCCCGAGAAACTGCCTGTCTCTGCATTTCTTGAGCTTGTACTCTGCAATTCATAGCTCTTGCCTTTGCTGACCGGATTTCTGCCCCCTTTGTTACAAAGGAAATCAAGTCGCCCATGGGGTCGTTTGATGATTTGATTCCTTGTGCCATCGCTGACGCCCCGAACAGAGCTACTAACCCTACCAAAAAGTGTAAATTCTTCATCTTGAAACCTCCTTGTTTGGAAAAAATAAAAACAGAAAAGAATTACACAATAATTATAATATATTTTTATTAAAAGTCAAATAACTTTTTGTAGGTAATAAAAATAACAAAAAAGTAGCCCAGAAGCCTGGACTATAAAAGAAGATGCTCGTTATTTATTTGGGAAATTTTTTGAGGCATGATGCAACATAACCTAACCCTAAAGTCCGGCATACGTCTCGCCCTTGTTGCCGTCTCCGCCTGACCTCATCCTTCATTATTCTGACCCGATTTTCGAGTTCAGTAATAATGTCTCGATTATGTTCGGCACCTGATCGAGGTTTTAACTTCTGTACCTGGTCTTCGATTTTTCTACGGTTGAAGTTCAGATCGTCAACTTGCTGCGCTTCTTTTGAAAGCAGCTTCAGACAACCCTTATCGATGAGCTCATCGGTTGGAGATACCTGAGTAGTTGCAACGAGAGTGAGAGCGGCCACTACCATAACGAGTTTTTGCAGTTTTTTTATTTCAAGTCTCCTTGTAAAAGTGATGTACTGCAAATTTATTGCAATATAAATAAATAAAAAGTCAAATAAAAATTTAATGAATCCAAAAAATAATGCCCAAAATCCACAAAAAAGCAATAGTTGGAATAAGAATTTTGAAATTTGATTTTCACGCTTTATGATAAATTGGTGCCTGCATCCCTAGCCAAACACCAAAAACGCCACCAAAAATCGCAAGTGTCCAAAGTGTTTTTTCGCTCACGCGCCACTTTTGATAAATGGATTTTACTTTATCAACCCACATAACGGCATACGAAAAAATATTGATCGCCACCAAAAAAAGAAAAAATTCACGCATACAAAAAGTATATAAAAAATTTTTTCGCTCGCAAACTTTTTTAAAAAATAAAAAACCATCAAATTTTTGTAAAATCTGAAAAAATCTGATATATTGGTGATGTCTTTTTTTGTAAATATGCGTGCTTTTTCTCAAAAAATTTCTGATGTGCTCGAAGATTTGGGCGTAACCGCTGAGCGAGGCCTTTCTGAGGTGGAAGTTGTTAAGCGTCACGAACAATATGGAAAAAACGAGCTCCCCCAGAAAAAGGGAAGATCGATTTTGATGATGTTTTTGGGACAACTCAATGATTGGTTGATTTATATTTTGTTTGCGGCGATTATTCTTACGATTTGGCATCAGGAATACATTGACGCGGCAATTATTTTTTTCGTGATTATTATCAATGCGGTTCTGGGTGTTGCACAAGAATATCGTGCTGGAAAAGCGGTCGAAATTTTGCGAAATATGACCGCTCCGCAAGCGATTGTTCGTCGTGATGGAAAAACGCTCGAAATTTCTGCCAAAGATGTGACAATTGGTGATATTGTACTGCTGGATGCTGGGCGAATTGTGCCTGCTGATATGCGACTTATTGAGGCGCAAGAATTGCAAATTGAAGAATCGGCATTGACAGGCGAATCTGTTCCAACCAAAAAAAATGCTAACGAAATCTATACCGATGCGGAAACAGCGATTGGTGACCGAAAAAATATGGCGTTTATGTCGACGGTGGTGACCAATGGTCGTGCGGTCGGTGTGGTCGTAGATATCGGACTTTCCACGGAAGTTGGGCACATTGCCAATATTCTCGAAAATGAAGAAAGCGTACAAACTCCACTCGAAAAAAATCTTGAGCAACTCGGAAAAACGCTTGGAAAAATGGCGATTGCGATTTGTCTCGTGATTTTTGTGGTGGGATATTTTCAGAATCGTGATTTGAATGAAATTTTTCTTTTGTCAGTTTCGCTCGCGGTCGCCTCAATTCCAGAAGGTTTGGCGGCGATTGTGGCTGTCGTTCTCTCGATTGGCGTGACACAAATGTCCAAGAAAAATGCAATTGTGAAGCGACTTGTTGCGGTAGAAACGCTCGGTTCGGTCAATATTATTTGTTCCGATAAAACGGGAACGCTTACGCAAAACAAAATGACTGTTGTGGAATTTTTTGTAAATTCAAAAAGTACGCGCGTAACGCTTGATATGCTGAAAAACCCTGAATTGATGCGGCTTTCTGAAGGGATGACACTTTGTAGCGACGCGACATATGAAAATGGCGTTGCAACGGGCGATCCGACAGAAGTAGCGCTTTTGGTTTTTTCTGATGAAATCGGCATCAATCGCGAAAAATTGGCAAAAAATTTCACGCGAATTGGCGAGGCTCCGTTTGATTCTGATCGCAAAATGATGTCTGTTTTGCTTCAAAATAATTCTCAAAAATCTGAAAAAATTATTTACACAAAGGGCGCGGTGGATAATATTTTGGACATTTCGACACATATTTTAGAAAATGGCGAAATCCTCGAATTGACCGATGAAAAACGAAAAATGTATTTGCGCGCGATGAGCGCGATGTCAGACAAGGCACTTCGAACGCTTGGGCTTGCGTATCGAGTTTTGTCAGAAAATTTTTCAGAAAATATTTCTGCCACAGAAATGGAGAAAAATCTTATTTTTGTAGGACTTCTCGGGATGATTGATCCGCCTCGCGAAGAAGTGAAAAATTCTATTCAAGTCGCGAAAAACGCAGGAATCACACCTGTGATGATTACGGGAGATTATCCAAATACGGCCTTTGCGATTGCACAAGATTTGAGCATTGCGAACAATATTTCTGAGGTGATTACAGGTCGAGAAATTGATACGATGAGTCAAGAAGAATTTACCAAAAAAGTCCTTCAATATAAAATTTTTGCGCGAGTTTCCCCTGAACACAAAGTACGAATTGTGCGTGCTCTTCGTTCGCATGGAAATATTGTTTCGATGACGGGCGATGGTGTCAACGATGCTCCTTCGCTCAATGCGGCTGATATTGGTGTTGCGATGGGAATCACTGGAACGGATGTTGCCAAAGGCGCTGCCGATATGATTCTTTTGGATGATAATTTTACGACAATTGTGCAGGCGGTAGAGCAAGGGCGAAATATTTATGCCAATATCAAAAAATCTATTATTTTCCTTTTGTCGTGTAATCTGGGTGAAGTGATTGCGATGTTTTTTGTCTTGCTTATTGGGTGGCAGTCACCACTTTTGGCGATTCAATTGCTCTGGATCAATCTCGTCACAGATTCGCTTCCAGCCGTGGCTCTTGGAATGGATCAGGGCGAAAAAGATATCATGAATGAAAAACCGCGTAATCCGAAAGATGGATTTTTCGCGAATGGCGCAGGCGCGCGTACGATTTTTTTCGGGATTCTCGTGGGGCTTGCAACTATTGTGGCATTTTATCTCGGATTTGCAATGCATGGCGCGCCGATTGGTGGCGACAATTTTGCAACCGCAGAAGCTCGTACAATGGCCTTCATTACACTCGTTTTTGCACAATTATTTTTCGCACTTTCGATTCGTTCTGAACACGAAAACATAATTTCTCGCGAAACTTTTTCGAATTTTTATCTCATTGGTGCGGTGGCTCTTGGAATGATTTTGCAAATTCTGATTGTGAGTATTCCGGCGCTGGCTGAGATTTTCAAACTCACAGCACTTCCGCTTACGACTTGGCTTATCGTGACAGGAATTGCACTCGTTCCAGCCATTCTCAATGAAATCAGAAAATTTTTCAAAACAAAAAAATCCTCGTAATCGGGGATTTTTATTTGTGTAAAAAAATTAAAGTATGATTTTCTCTTGACAAATTCTCTCTCTTTTTTAGAATTCTTAAGATTTTATTATTTAATTTTTATATTTTGTATGGGTGATTTTGTATTTTATGGGATTATTGCATTGGCTCTATTTCTTTTGGTATGTATAGCATCTTGAATTTTTTCTTTTCTCGGAAAGAAATCGACAACAGACCATAGGGACGTTTTACTAGGAATTTTTGGGTGAATTCTTATCAGTAAAGCTGTAGATCTTTTTGAGGAAATTCTGAAAACAGTATACCCCAAAGATGATTATTTGCTGTTAATTTTTCAAGTAGTCTGTGTTATTACTATTGGTATTGCTTTTATTACTATTGGACAATGGCCACGCAAATAAGACCCTTCCCACATCCGTGGGATTTTTATTTTCCTAAATTTTTTTCTCCGATTTTTTCTCTGATTTTTTCTCAGATTTTCCTCAAAAAATCATCTTTTCAGCTCTTGACATTTTGAAAATTTTCATATAATTATCGCAGAATTTCCGTCAATCTTCATTTAATCATTTCGTATTCTTGTCATGATGCGGACAAATGTCGATATTGCGGAAAGATAAATTTCCTGATGAGAATCAGGAAAAATTATTTTTCTAACATCTAAGATTTCATGGCAAAACAAAAAGAAACGAATGTTTCTACGACTGAGCCTCAAGATACAAAAAATCTTGGGGAAATTTATAGTGTTCAAGGTCGATATTTTTTCAACGACGACCGAACAATTCTAGAACTTCCAGGACTCATCGAAGTGCAGCTTGATAGTTATCGAGATTTCCTCGATCGTCGCCTTGATAAGGCATTTCAGGAAGCCTTTCCAATCGATGATTTTTCTGGAGAAAAATTGACAATTTATTACAAGGGTTTTCAGCTTGAAGAGCCAAAATTTTCTGTAATGGATTGTAAGCGAAAAAATCTCAACTACGAAGCACCGATGAAAGTGCGATTTGAGATGCTCAACAAAGTAACAGGAGAAATCAAAGAACAAGATGTGTATCTCGGTGGTATCCCGATGATGACTGATATGGGAACATTTATTGTGTCTGGTATTGAGCGTGTGATTATCAATCAGATTATCCGCTCGACTGGTATGTTTTTTACGCCAGATCCTCGCCAGTATGGAATGTTTGGAATGAAAATTATTCCGCATCGTGGTTCTTGGTTTGAAGTAGAAATTGAACGAAAAGGCGTAATCAACGTAAAAATTGACAAAAAACGAAAAATCCCAATGACCGTTTTGCTCCGCGCTTGGGGATATGAAACTGATGCCGAAATTATTGACGCATTCAAAGGGGAAGATGAATGGATTGCCAAATATATCGCTCCAACTATCGAAAAAGACAAGACAAAGACACGGATGGAAGCTCTTTACGCGATTTATAAATTACTTCGTCCAGGAGATCTCGGAACGGATGAACGCGTGGAACAGTTGTTCACAACAACTTTCTATGATCCAAAACGATTCGAACTCGGAGAAGTAGCTCGTATCAAAGTAAATCGCAAACTTTCTGAAATGTTTGATGCACACAGAAATGCCGTTCCAATGACTGAAGAAGAAGATATTAAAAATGCAAATCAATTTTTGGTGGCGCAGGATTTCTTGTATGGCATCAAATATTTACTTTCATTGATTGAAGGTCGTCCAGGATTTTTCTCAGATGATATTGATCATCTCGAAAATCGTCGCGTGCGTTCTGTGGGTGAACTCGTGTATGATAAAGTCAAAGTTGGTCTTGCGCGTATGGAAAAAATCGCGAAAGATCGTATGACAGTGATTACAGATCTTGATGAAGCAACACCAGGCACATTCATCAACTCTCGTCCGATGATCGCGGTAATGCGAGAATTCTTCGGTACTTCTCAGCTCTCACAATTCATGGAGCAGACAAATCCGATTTCTGAACTTGCCAACAAGCGTCGTTTGACAGCGCTCGGTGTGGGTGGTTTGACTCGTGAACGCGCGGGCTTCGAAGTGCGTGATGTGCACCCAACGCAGTATGGTCGTATCTGTCCGATTGCGACACCAGAAGGTCCAAACATTGGTCTCGTATTGCATTTTGCGTCATACGCTAAGGTGGATAAGTACGGATTTATCATGACTCCGTATCGAAAAGTTTTCAACAAAGTGAAAAATGATGGACTCGCTCCTCAGAATCGTATTACGCTTGAAGATATTTTTGATAAGGATGGCAATCTCATCATTGCGGAAAAAACAATGATTGACGAAAAAACTGCCAAAATTCTCAAAGATAAATACAACGCTGATGAAATCGCGGTTCGTGGATTCGTAACCGATGAATACGATTATTATGATGCATATCAAGAACGTCAACTTGTGATTGCGGAAGCGAATACAAAACTTGATAAATATGGAAATTTCGCTGAAACTCGAATTTCTGCTCGCCGAAAATTTGAAGCGACAATTGTGTATGTATCAGATGTAACGCATATCGATATTTCTCCAAAGCAACTCATGTCGGAAACGACAATGCTCATTCCATTCCTTGAACACGATGATGCGACTCGTGCGGAAATGGGTACGAACATGATGCGCCAGGCAGTGCCTCTCGTGCGTGCGGAAGCGCCAATTGTTGGTACTGGTATGGAACGCGTGGTGGGTGAAGGTTCTGGATATGTGATCAAGGCAGAGGCTGATGGGGAAGTGATTGGTGTCGATGCAAAGCATATTTCTGTGATTTATGCCAACGGAAAAAAACAGACATATCCACTTCGCACTTTCGAAATTTCCAATACTGGAATGATCGTACATCAATGGGCTCGTGTCTTCACTGGACAAAAAATTACAGAAGGACAAATCTTGGCTGACGGACAATCTATCGATAATGGTGAACTTGCGGTAGGACGCAATCTTCGCGTGGCATATATGCCTTGGAATGGTTACAACTACGAAGATGCTATTATTATTTCTGAAAAAGTTATGCAGGATGATTATTATACATCAGTGCATATTGCAGAATATACGATGGATGTTCGTGAAACAAAACTCGGCCCTGAACAAACAACCAACGATATCCCAAATGTTTCTACAGCAAAACTCAAAGATCTCGATGTCGATGGTATCGTGCGAATCGGTGCATATGTAGAAGCGGGCGATATTTTGGTCGGAAAAGTAACACCAAAGGGTGAAGTAGAGCTTTCTCCAGAAGAACGATTGCTTCGTGCAATTTTCGGGGATAAATCAAAAGATGTGAAAGATTCGTCTCTTGTGCTTCCTTCGGGTTCTGGTGGTAAAGTGATTGGTGTACATCGTCTCCGCCGTGAAGAAGGTGACAACCTTAATACAGGTGTATTTGAACAAATCAAAGTATATGTTGCTCAGACTCGTAAAATCGAAGTGGGTGATAAAATGGCGGGACGACATGGAAACAAGGGTATCGTTTCTCGAATCGTACCAGTAGAAGATATGCCATTCATGGAAGATGGAACGCCTGTTGACATTCTTTTGAACCCGCTCGGTGTACTTTCTCGTATGAATATCGGTCAGGTGCTTGAAACGCATCTCGGTGGTGCTGCGAAAAAACTTGGAATCAAGGTGGCAACACCAATCCTCAATGGTATGACGACAGAACAGATTTCTGAGCTCATGGAAAAGGCTGGAATCCCAGCTGATGGAAAAGTTCAGCTCTATGATGGACGAACGGGTGAACCATTCAAAGAAAAAACAATGGTCGGTATCAAATACATGCTCAAACTTCATCACTTGGTGGAAGATAAAATCCACGCTCGTAGTGTTGGTCCATACTCAATGATTACTCAGCAACCACTTGGAGGTAAGGCTCAGAATGGTGGTCAGCGTCTCGGAGAAATGGAAGTGTGGGCGCTTGAAGGGTACGGTGCAGCTAATATTCTTCAAGAAATGCTCACAGTGAAATCTGATGATATCAATGGTCGTACTCAGCTCTACGAAGCGATCGTGAAAGGAAAAAGAATTCGTCGCCCAAACGTTCCAGAATCATTCAACGTATTGCTTCGTGAAATGCAGGCACTCAATCTGCACATCGACTTGCTTTCTGAGGAAGAAGTGGAAGCACTCACTGCGAAGATGAAGGCTCGCTATGAAGAACTCGAAAAACTTGATGGACAATTTGATGTAGAAATTGATTTGCCAGAAGGTGGTGTTCAGGAAGATACAACGCCAGTTACAACGGCAATCATCGACGATGAAGAGGAAATCAAAAAATAATTTTTCCTAACATTCCAAAATATGAAAAAAATTTTGATAGCCATTTTGATGGCATTGACTCTATTTCAAACAACTTGGGCTCAAGAATCGGAAAATAACAACACTGAACAGGATACAAAAACCGAACAAAAAGAAACATTGAGAAAAAAAGAGAAAGAGGAAGAATTAGCGAGCAATCGAAACAATACTGTTTTATTTATTTTGTTTCTATCGCAATTGCCGGTTTGGTTTGCTCTCTACCAACAAAGCCCTGAACAAAGAAAAGGTTGAGAGAAAGAATCTGAAACGGCTTCAAAATAATTTCATATCAATCCATTTTTCGCTCCAATTTTTGATGAGTGAAAAAAGAATTTACATCTCGACGCGAAATCCAGTGTGGCACGCCAAGAGAATAAAATTTTCCAAATTTTACTGAACTCTCCAATCTGGCACTGGATTTTCCGCGAAAATAAATTCTAACCAAAAAAAACTTTTATGATCCCAATGACAAAGGATTTAGAAAATTTTCTAAATGATAAAATTACTGACTATTCGCAGATCAGCAAGCACGCAGGGAAACAAGATATCGCTGCCGGAAAAAATCTTGATAACCTTTCTGCGATCAGTATTGGAATGTCTTCTCATGAAGATGTTCGCGCGCTTTCGTACGGGGAAGTGCTTATTTCCGAAACAATTAACTATCGTACACAGCGCCCAGAACGCGGTGGACTTTTCTGTGAACAAATTTTCGGACCACGCAAAAATTTTGAATGTGCGTGTGGAAAATACAAACGAATCCGCTACAAAGGTGTGGTTTGTGAACGATGTGGCGTGGAAGTGACGACTTCTCAGGTTCGTCGTCAGCGTACAGGACATGTGGAACTGGCTGCCCCAGTAGCACACATTTGGTACCTTAAATCCGTTCCTTCTCGCATCGGGCTTATGCTTGATATTTCTGTGAAAAAACTTGAACAGGTGATTTATTTTGCCTCATACATCATCACTGATGTGTTCGAAGACAAGCGCGCAGAAACAATGAAAGAGCTTGAAAATGCCTACAAAAATCAAAAAGTGGCACTTCAAAAAGAAGGTCAGGCTTTGATGAGCGATTTGACTGTAAAACTCGAATCAAAAGAAATTTCCAAAAAAGAATTTCACGAACTCGAATCACTCCATATGAAAAAATTGGATGATCTCGAAGCGGAATATTCAAAACTCAAAGAATTGCTCAAACAAGTCGCTGAAGGGGAAGTGATGGGAGAACTTGATTATCGTCTTGCGTACGAAAAATTCCCACAAGTTTTCAAAGGTGGAACGGGTGCAGAACACCTCGAAGTGCTTTTGAAGCGGATTGATCTCAAAGAATTTATTGCGCGAGAAACGGCTGATCTTCGTACAGCACCAAAATCTCGCCAGAAAAAAATTCTTCAAAAAATTAAACTTGCAACGAATCTTTACCGATCTGGTCAGCGTCCAGAAAATTTCATTTTGCACGCGCTTCAAATTTTGCCGCCAGATCTTCGTCCGATGATTCAGCTTGATGGTGGTCGTTTTGCGTCATCAGATCTCAATGATTTGTACCGCCGCGTAATCAACCGAAATAATCGTCTTCGCAAACTCGCAGAACTTGGTGCGCCAGAAGTGATTTTGAAAAATGAAAAGCGAATGCTTCAAGAAGCGGTAGATACGCTTTTGTCAGGAGATGTTCGTTCCAATCGTCCTGGATATACTTCTGCTTCCAAGAAAAAACTTAAATCACTTTCTGATATTCTCAAGGGTAAACAGGGTCGTTTCCGTCAGAATTTGCTCGGAAAACGCGTGGATTATTCTGGTCGTTCTGTGATCGTCGTTGGTCCAGAACTCGAGATGAATCAGTGTGGTCTTCCGAAAAAAATGGCATTGACGCTTTTCAAGCCATTTGTGATTGGAAAATTGATTGAACGAGAATACGCATTCAATGTGAAGGGCGCTGAAAAAATCATCGAAGATGGAAACAAGGAAGTTTGGGATATGCTTGATGAAGTAATTGACGGAAAATATGTTCTTTTGAACCGTGCGCCAACACTTCACCGACTTGGTATCCAGGCGTTCCGCCCAGTTTTGATCGAAGGTAAGGCGATTCGTTTGCATCCACTTTGTTGTGCGGCCTTCAATGCCGATTTCGACGGAGACCAGATGGCGGTGCATTTGCCACTTACGATTGAAGCACAACGCGAAGCGGAAACACTCATGGTGACTTCAAAAAATACTTTGAACCCATCAAATGGTGAACCAGTGATTACTCCGTCACAGGATATGATTCTTGGATGTTACTATTTGACACGAAAAGACGAAGGTGAATCAAAATTTGCCTTTGCGAGCGGAGAAGATGCGATTGCTGCATACGAAAACGGCGTGATTACACTTCATACACCAGTAAAGATCCGTGTGAATGTTGGTGGAAAACTCCAAACACTCGACACAACATACGGTCGCTTCCTTTTCAACGAAATTCTTCCAGAAGAACTTCGTTTCGTGAATGAAACAGTCGGAAAAGGTGTTGCGAAAAAAATTCTTTCTCAGTCATTTGATGTTCTTGGTGGGGAAGCAACCGCACATCTTGCCAACGCGATTAAAGCGACGGGATACAAATATTCAACACTTTCTGGTTTGACAGTTTCGATTTTTGATATGCACATTCCAAAAGAAAAATACGATCATGATGGCGTGGAGGGTTTGATTGAACAAGGTGAAGATAAAATCCGAACGATTCAGAATGCGTACTGGAACGGTTTCTTGACAGAAGATGAACGATATGCACAGTCGATTCAGGTTTGGTCAGCCGTGAAAACTCAGATTGAAAAAGAAACGAAGAAAAATTTTGATGCGTCAAATCCAATTTTCAACTTGGTGGATTCTGGAGCCCGCGGTAACTGGGGTAATGTAACACAGCTTTGTGGTATGAAGGGGCTCGTAGTGTCACCAACTGGTAAGACGATTGAACTTCCTATCAAGTCCAACTTGAAAGAAGGATTCTCATCCCTCGAATACTTTATTGCGACGCATGGTGGTCGTAAAGGTAAGGCTGATACAGCCCTCAAAACAGCGCAGTCTGGTTACTTGACTCGTCGTCTCGTGGACGCTGCTCAGAATGTCTTGGTTCGTGAGGAAGATTGTGGAACGATTCATTTTGAAACATACAATCGCAATGACGAAACAACGCTCAAAGGAGATTCTTTTGATAACAATATTTTCGGAAAAGTGACAGCACAGGATGTGGTGGATGCTGACGGAAAAGTGATTGTTGAAAAAGATATTCTCATTACAAAAACAATTCTTCAAAAAATCGCAAAATCAACAGCCAATACGGTTTCTGTTCGTTCTATTTTGAACTGTGAATGTGAAGAAGGTGTTTGTCAGAAATGTTACGGTATGGATCTTTCTACTTCACAACTCGTGAAAATTGGTACACCAGTTGGTATCATCGCGGCGCAGTCGATCGGTGAACCAGGTACACAGCTTACAATGCGTACATTCCACTCGGGTGGTGTGGCGCAGGCAGGAGGAGATATTACGGCAGGCTTGACTCGTGTGGAAGAACTCTTCGAAGCACGTGCGCCAAAGGGTGCAGCGGAAATCGCTCCATTCAACGCAACAGTGCTTTCTGTGGAAGTAGAAGGTTCGACGACAACTATTGTTCTCGAAGCAACAGAAAAAGCGGTTCGTGAATATTATACTATCGATCCTATGATGCAGGCAGTGGTATCAAAAGGTGATACTGTTGAAGCAAAACAGGTTCTTGCGAAATTCAAAGGTTCTCGCTCTCGTATTCAATCTACTCACGCAGGTCGCGTAATTAGCGTTTCTGATGATGTGATTGTAATCGAAGATTTGACGCCAGAACACGCAACATTTGAAATCCCAGCTGGTCGTCGCGTGATTGTTCAGCAGGGTGATAATGTGAAAATTGGTGCCAAATTGACAGAAGGTCATATCAATCTTCAGAATTTGATGGATACAGCAGGAGGTTACCGTACTTCTGAATATATCGTGAAAGATATTAAAGATATTTATTCTTCTCAGGGTCAGACGGTGAATTCAAAGCATATTGAATTGATTGTTCGTCAGATGTTCTCACGAATTCGTGTGACGAATGCGGGAGATTCTACTTTCTTCCCTGGTGATGTGGTGGATATTATCCGTTTCCGCAAGGAAAATCGTGAACTCGCGAAAGCTGGACAGAACGAAGCAATTGGTGTGGAACTCTTGCTCGGTTTGACCAAAATTTCACTTTTCACAGGTTCTTGGCTTTCTGCAGCATCGTTCCAAGAAACGGTTCGTGTTCTTGTGGATGCGTCTACGGCTCGTCAGGTGGATTATCTCGATGGACTCAAAGAAAATGTGATCATTGGACGCCTCATCCCAACGCTCGAATATTATGACAACAACCGCGATGTGGGAGAATTTTTCGAACACGAAAATGACGGAAATGCTCCAGCAGAAGAAGAATTTACACTTGAAATCACTTCAGCCAGCACATCTATGGTGTAATAAAAAATTCCCGAAAGGGAATTTTTTGGTGGTAAAATTTCAAAAATCAATTTGGTAATATATGATTTTCATAATAATTTTTTAAAACTTTTTGATTGTTTCTTAAAATTCTTTGACAAACACAAACTTCTATGTATTATTCTTACATAAATATTTTTATTATTTCATTGTATGAAACGATTATTTATTTTTCTCTGTACATTTTTTGTGTTAATTTTATGTGCGTTCTATGGAAAAATTATTGATAATCGCACAAATTCTGAAAAACTGAAAGACATCCAGTGGACGAAAGAAAATCTTGAGAAGTGGAAATTTGTAACTGGCAATAACCAAACAGAGATGAAATTTGATAATATATCTATTGTGCTTCAGGATGAGAATCTTGACTGTACTGAGTCTGAATCTGGACTTATCAGAAGCTCGCACAAGTGTAGAGTTACAAAAATAAATCAAATGTATATTTATTGGACTATAACAGAGTATGGAATATTTTTTCAAGATGCATAAGCGCTGTATTTTAAGTATGATACAGCCACTCATCTAAAAACCAACATAGAGAATGCAGAAACTACTATTATCGAAAAAGAACCGATGATGTGTTTCTTTAAATTTGAAGACGAGCCTATACCATGTCCACAATAATTAAAAAGAACCAAAAATGGTTCTTTTATTTTGTAAAATATATTCAAAAATATTTCCAATAAAAAAATCCTCATTTTCATGAAGATTTGTAAAAGAATTTATAATGGCTCCCCGAACTGGATTCGAACCAGTGACCTACC
>CALHQS010000064.1 GCA_938036655.1 uncultured Candidatus Altimarinota bacterium | reverse complement strand
TATTTTCTTCCTCCTTTTGCAAACTCTGTTCAGCTTCACGGATTTTCTGAATAATCGGCGAAATTTTTTCTTCTTCCACTGATTCTACCGCTTTTTCTGCTTCTTCATGAACTTTTTCCTCATCAGTATCAGTCAATTCTTCTAGTTTTTCTTCAGTTTTTTCTGGTTCATTTTTTATTGTTTCTTGAGATTTTTCTTCATTTTTTTCTTCCAAATTTTCCTCGTTATTTTTCGCCTCATCGTCTTCCGTCTCGTCTATTTCATTTTTTTCGAGAATTTCCCCCATCTCTTCCCCATTTTTCGCTTCTTCCTCCACAAATTTTTCGTTATTTTCATCATTTTTTTCATCCTCATTCTTATCTGTTTCTTCAATATTTTCCTCGTTTTTTTCTTCTACTTCTTCACTTCCTTTTTCTTCATTTGTATCATTTTCAGAAACATTTTCCTCATTATTATCAGTCGATTTTTCTTCTTCATTTTCTGGATTTTCCTCCGTTTTTTCCTCAATCTCCTCAAGCGTAATCGGCGGTGGAAGCTCTTTTTCCTCTTCGTGCGCATTTTTCGTTTGCTCGCGTTTTTTCAAAATATCCAAATCACGAGTCTGAAGCTTTGCATCGCGCTTATTTGGGCCAAAAACTCGAATAATTCGTTCAATATATTGATACAAATATGTCAAAAGAATTATCGCAGCAATCACGACAAAAATCATCACCAAAATGGCTTCAAATCGCGCAAAAACGCTTGTGAAAAAAATTTCCATAATTTTTTAAAAAATGATTTCGAATAATATAGGGAAAAACAAGATTTTTGCAAGTAAATTTGCGCGCTTGCCCACGAAAAAAACTTTTTTAAATAAAAACTTGATTTCTCACGAAAAATATATATACTTCATCGCGTTTTTAATTCGTGTCATTATTTTATGTCAAATACTACGCTTATCAATGCTATTCAGGCAGATGCAAAAAAGGAAACTCAGAAATTCCGTACTGGTCAAGAAGTAGAAGTACACCAGATTATTAAGGATGGTGACAAGGAGCGTATCCAGAAATTCCGTGGCCTTATCATCTCAACTCGTGGAGCAACTCCTCTTGATACTATGATTACTGTTCGTGCTGATATGGACGGAATCGGGATCGAAAAGATTTTCCCAGTAAATTCTCCATTCATTCAGAAAATCGACATCCTTCGTCAGTTCAAGGTTCGCCGTGCTAACATTCGTTACATCCGCAATCTTACTGGTAAAGCTGCTCGCTTGAAAGAAATCAAATAATTTTCCCTATTTTGGGGATTTTTTATTATTTCAAAAATTCTTTTTCAGGACTTTAAAAAATATTTTCACAAAAATTATAAAATTTTGCAAAATTTGGCAGCAAAATCCTTCCAAATTATTCTCTCTTTTTCTAAAAATATAGTACAAAATAAATATATTTTTTGTCAATTTCTCTTGTATCAAATTTGTGTTCTTGCTATAAATTTTGAAGAAAAAATCAAGTGAAAATTCAAAAATTTTTTCCCGATTCGTGCTTTTGCTGATGCCATTGCCAACGCGATATTTTTTGACCAAAAAAAATGTACAAATATTCGTGTCAAACTTTTTTTAAACTTTGACTTTCTTGGATTTTTGACTAAAAAGGATGCATAAATTTTTGAAATATTTTTATGTCTTCATTCGACTTTGCTCATCTCGAAAAATCCGTAATTGAAATGTCAAAAATTATTCGAAAACCAGATTTTCTGACTTATTTCAAAAAATTTTCACTCGTTGATGCAACCGACTCACAAGTGACATTGGGCGTGCTCTCCGCATTCCATAAAGATAATCTTTCAAAAAAATTCTATTCTGAAATCAAACAAGCCATCAAAACTGAACTTCCAAGCGTGGAACTCGTAGATTTTGTGGTTGATGATCGCATTGAAATCCGCCCCGAAACTGAAGTGGTAGATTGTCGAATGCTTCTCAAAAAAAGCGAAAAACAAACAAAAAAAGAACAAGTACAGGGCGTGGAAGTGGTTCAAGGAATCAATTCTCGCATTATTTCCGACCGATATCAGCTTTCCAATTTTATCGTTGGACCTTCTACACAGCTTGCACATGCGGCTTGTGAAGCAGTGGCTCGCAAGCCTGGCGCGTCATACAATCCACTCTATTTGTATGGGAATGTAGGGCTTGGAAAAACACATTTGCTTCAAGGAACGGCAAATGCCATTCGCAGCAAATATAAAAATCTTCGCGTTGTCTATACAACCACTGACAAATTCATTACGGATTATGTTTCTTCTGTAAAATCTCATTCTGTGGATAAATTGCAGGATAAATTCCGTCAAGTTGATGTGCTCGTATTGGATGATGTGCAATTTTTGGCAGGAAAAAAACAAACACAGGAAGCACTGTACAATATTTTCAATATTTTGTACGAAGCAGGAAAACAAATTATTTTGTCTGGTGATCGTCCACCAAAAGAATTAACAGAACTTGAGGCTCGCCTTCAGAGCCGATTTGAGTGGGGAATCACCGTCGATGTTGGCGCTCCTGACTACGAAACGCGCTTGGCAATTTTGCAAGAAAAAGCTCGCGCACGAGAATTTTTACTCCCACAGGATGTAGCAGAATTTATCGCAGAAAATGTCACTGAAAATGTTCGTGAAATCGAAGGCGTACTCAATCAGGTTATTGCCGAATATGATCTTCGTGGAACACCTCCAACGGTAGAAAATATCGCGATGCGTTTGTCAAAATTAGCAATCACGCCATTGACAGCGTCTACAACCACTTCTCGAACACTTCGCCCAACAGCAACATGCAGTTATGAAGACTTAATTCAGACGGTTTCTTTGCATTTTGGCGTAGAAATTCGTACTCTTCTCTCTGAAGACCGCCGCAAGGAAAATATGATTCCGCGTCAGGTAGCAATGTATCTACTCAAAAATCGTCTCAATTTCACGTATGAACGCATCGGAAATATTTTTTCTGGACGCAATCATACGGCCGTAATGTATTCTTGCAAAAAACTCGAACAAATCATGAAGAAAGATCAGCAAGTCGTTCATGAACTCAATATTATTCGTGACAAACTCGGCATTTAAAAATCTCCCAAAAGGAGATTTTTATTTTTTGATGAGATAAACAAATAATCCGTAGGCAGCTACCGCATATGGCAAAAATAATATATTATTGCCTGCTGAAATTGAATAATTATAGAGCATATGAATAAGTGTCGCGCCCAAAATTCCCAGCAAAAACCACGCAAAATAACGAATTGAGCCAAATTTTTCGCCAAGCGATTTCCACCAAACCAGCGTACAAATCAACGATGAAAGCAGATGAACAGAAAATACAAAAATCGAGCGAAAAATAGAAAGTCCAACGGTCGCTCCATGTGCGAAAAAATATAAAATATTTTCCACAAAAACAAATCCAAGAACAACACAAAAAGTAAAAAGCGTCAAATCTCTAAGTGAAAACGAAAAACTTTTTCCAAGTAGGCCGAGCACGCTAAAATGTTTGGAAATTTCTTCAAAAAACGCTGGGATAAAAATCGTTGCCAGAATTCCGCCCAAGACAAAACTTCCCGTGAGAATTTTTGAAATGACGATGAGAAACAGAAAAATGCAGAGCATCCCAAGTAAATGCAAGAGACTTACGCGTCGCAAAAATTTGGCGGAATACTGCGAACCAAAGTTCGTGAGCAGCGCGATAATTGCATAAAAAAACCCCAAAAATAACGCAAAAAAAATCGTATATGGAATAATTTCTGCCTGTGAAAAATATTTAAAAAATACAAAAACTACACCCACCGAGACGAGACCAGAAAAAACTCCCGTCCAGAATTTGAGGCGCACATCGGGAGAATTTTCGCCGAGCAATTTGAGTGCGTACGCCCAAAAGTAGACAGGAAATAAAGCGATAACAATCGTGATGAATGCGTTCACGAGGTTCATTATTTTTTTCTGATAAATTCGTAATTACCGATAGTGAAAACTCGATTCTGATTTTCCGAAGCATTTTTCTGAACTTGCTGAATGCGGAAAGAAAATGCTAACACATTAATTCCTACAGCGATAAAGAAAACACCGATAATAATCGCAATAAGCTCTGGAAAAAGAATCACAGAAACTCCGAAAAAAATCAAAAATGCACCGATAAAAGTCATAAAAATTATTGTAAAAGTCTAAAAATATCAATCCCAGCCACGTATATCATAAACGTCAGTAGTAAAATAAACCCAAGAGAATTGATAATTTGTTCTGATTTTAGGATTTTTTCACGAGAAAATCCGAGTCGTTTACCCACGCTATAGACCGTTGCAAAGAGCATTCGTCCGCCATCCAGCGCTGGAAATGGCAAAATGTTCATCACTGCGAGATTGATAGAAAGTAGCGCCACAAAGAGTAAAATCACAGATATTGGCAACGCATGCTCCACCATCATTACAAAGGCATTTCCCATTCCAATTGGACCAGAAAGATTTTTCTGAGCGGCCGTGCGTTCAGCATCATCTTTTGGAAAAAAGAGTGCTCCAAGCGTTTTTTTCACGAGTTTGAAGGTCAACATTGAAGCATGATATGTCTCCCCTGCCCCAAGTTTTGCCGCCTCAATAACGCCCGTTTTTTTGGAAAAGTCTTTATCCATTTCAAGGGATTTGTAGAAAATTTTTGTGCCAATTTTCCCATTTTCTGGGCGCACCGCAATTTTCTGAATTTCACCATCACGCAAAATTTCAAAATCAAGATTTTTATTTTTAGCAATAATCTCGACCAAATCATCTGTATCGACAATTTTTTGACCATTTACCGAGATGATTTCATCATTTTCGCGGAGTCCTGCCTTCTGAGCAATAGAATCTTCGAGCGGCTCAATGGCCACATTGGAGCGCTTTACAAAGCCACTTTCAAGACTTTCCTCAAACGATGGCAAGAAAAAGGAATGCGTCGGACCAATATCCATCGGAATAACCGTGAGTGGCTTGGCACCAACCAAAAACATTCCTGTAAAAATCACCCACGCCAATACAAGATTCATAACTACGCCCGCAACCAAAACAAGAAGTCGCTTGGGAAGTGATTTTGACATAAAAGCCCCATCGGCAAACGCAGATGGCTTAGAAAAATCCTCGCCATCAATACGAACAAACCCACCAAAAGGCAATGCATTGAAGGTAAAATCTGTTCATTTTTTATCAGTGAAAATTTTTTTGATTTTGGGTGGAATGCCGAATCCAAATTCCAAAACTTTCATTCCTGTCATTCTCGCAGTGATAAAGTGTCCAAATTCATGAATCATTACCACCACGAAAAATACGATTATAGTCAGTAAAATTCAAAGAAAAATATTCATATATTATTTGTCAGAGTTTTTGATTTCGAGTGGAATATGTTTTTTCTTCCAAGCCTCCACTACATGCTTTTCATCGCTGGAACGAAGATCAATCGGCGCGCCATCAGAAAGCGTCGCGTCCAATTTTTCAATATAATCTTTCGTGATAAAATTTTTGCCATTTGTATCAAGATGATTGCGCACCACTCAGGAAAGTGTATCCACAAGCACCTCAAACGGCTCGCGATCATCAGGATTCTCAGAAGGTTTTTTTGGTTGTGTAGCATCCTGAAGGTATTGAACCATTTCTTTGGGAAATGCGGCCGAAGTCAGTGTGTGGTGCTCATCTCCCGCCAGATGAATCCGTACATCAGAAATTCCCGCCACCGAGTACAGCCACGATGGCGTGCGAACTTCGATTGACTCTATTTTTTCATAGCCGATATACAAAAGTTGTGGTGTAAACCATTTCCAGCGCATCTCAACAAGCGTTCGATCCGTCGCAATCCACACATCCAGATACCAATCAAAAATTTTGTACAGAAGAATAAAGTATATCAAAAATAAATATGCATGAACATAACTGCGATCCGCGATGATTTTTTGCAAATCAAAAACATTATAATAATACAAAAAAGTCGGGATTATCAACGCAAAAAATACCCAAATCAAAAGATCTTCAATAATCACAAAAAAATGTCGATGAAATACTTTTTCAATTTGTTCGTCGTCATTGATGTGCTGTTCAAAAAAAAGCGTATCAAAATTGGCCATATACGATATTATAAGGAAAAATAACGCTTGTGCAAAAAAGTTTTCCCTTTTTTTGAAAAAAGATTTGACAAAAAAGAATTTCTTCGTTAAATATTATTTGCTGCACGATTACGGAACATAAGGGACCGTATGGAGGTAGTATGTTTTTCAACCCCTATGAAAGGACGAATGTCATGTTGGACAGATACGCTTTAGATGAGTTCACCCCAAGGGAAAGAGTTTCCATTCTATTGGATAGTGGTTCTCATCTTGAGAAATCCGATCTCGATTTTTTGACCGAAGAAGTATCGAGCATTAAGGAAAGAAAGTATTTAGCTACTCTCCTCATACAACAGACAAATATATCTTTGAGCGAAGGCGCGAGGAAGCTCCTTGAGGATATTCTGGTTCAAGAGTAACCACCACGGTCAAGAGGTGTGCTGATAAAGCTGCACTTCTTGACATGTCAATATACTGCCCACTGGGGCAGTTTTTGAATGCAAAAATAATTTTTCTAAAAAAATTTGACAAAAACGAATTTTTTCGCTAAATGATACTAGTGTTGGGATGCGGTGCATGTTGCTATCGCGCGAAAGGCAATGTAACCAAGGAGATTCGCATGAAAAATGCAACACCTTCAAAGGGCGGCGCGATCGCCCGAACGTTTTATCTGCTCAGAAAAGGCGAACCGATTAACCTCGGAAGCGTGGCTTACTTAAAAATAATCAAGAATCAGGACCTGAAAAGGACACTGATTCGAAAATTGTATTACTCAGAACTGCAAATGTCCGGCAATTTAAGTCGGTATTTTGAAGAGTTTTTGGGTTTAAGAAAGCCAAGAGAAAAAGAACGACGTAAGTGGACTCATCCCTGCTTGTGCTCGGACTGATCCTTTAAAAATTGGAGAAGTCGTCCTCAAGAGGACGACTTCTTAGTTTTGAAAATATTTGACAAAAATAAAATTTTATCTACAATATCAAAGATGTTCGTTTCCGCATTCGACGGATGAAATAGGGCGCAAGCCGACGAGCAGAAAAAGGACTTTGTATGTGTAATACAAAAAATTTGGGACCAATTTGGCAAGCCTCGCAGATTCTAGTCAATGAACAATTGGATGCACAGCTGTATAGTGCACCCAATTACAATGCTCCGGAATTAGCAGAGTTATTGATGGCTCTGCTAGATCAAGATGCGGGATTTTGTTCTTATTTTCTTCGAAGCATCGGGGATAGGAGTTCTTATGGATGCCTGCTGGCACTCAAAAATCTCTCCGTTAAAAGACAGATGAAGTTATTGCCAATGTTCAATATTGGTAATTTCTCACACTACTCGATGCTTGAGTGTGCGGCCGTTCTGCAAAATTGGTCACCCAAAAATCGGCAGCAATTTTTGCAAACCATTGATTCAGATGGGTTGCACGCTTTATTCCGTAGAATTATTACGGATGAAAGCAAAAAAATGCTATTAAGCGGAACCTCGAATGCGGAACGAGAATATGTATTGAATCGTCTTGATACGCTGACAAGAACAGCCTACCTGATATGGGAGGCAAAATTCGAGCAAAAGCACGAACCAAGTGAGTTTGTATATTTGCATGGTGAAATCTCGCCAGAAGTTCGACAAGCCGCAGTGTTCTCGCTCTATGAGAGAAAAGAATTCTTCTCTCACGAAGTGCAAATGGTTTTCCTGAGTCTCGTTCCAGAAGTACGTGGAATCGAATAAGGGAGTTTCATTTGTAAAAAAGCCACTCACGAGGGTGGCTTTTTGCTTGTCCAGATTATTTTGCTTCCGTCCAATTTTTTCCTTCTCCAATATCCACAATAATTTTTACTTCATGCATATTTTCTGGAATTTTTCGTAAATTCTGAATTTCAAAAATTCGTTCCATCGAATCGCGAATCAATTGTTCAAAAATCTCTTTTTCCGATTCTGGAACATCAAAAACCAATTCATCATGCACTTGTAAAATCATCTTTCCTGAGAGGTTTTTTTCAGAAATTTTTTGGAAAATATCTATCATAGCGAGTTTGAGGATGTCAGCCGCGGTTCCCTGAATCGGCATATTCATCGCCTCACGCTCCGCAATTGATCGCATCGTTTTGTTAGCATCGTTGAGTGCCGGAACGAATCTTTTGCGCCCAAAAAAAGTTTCTACAAAGCCATTTTTTCGACCATCTTCCAAAAGTTTATCATAAAAATTTTTCACGCCAGGATATTTTTCATAAAATGCGTCCACATATTTTTGTGCTTCCCAAGGCGAACATTCGAGTGTTTTAGCAAGCCCAAATCCCGTGATTCCATAAATCACACCAAAATTCACGCTTTTGGCAATTCGGCGTTCTGCTGGAGAAATTTCACGATCACCAAACAAAAATTTGGCCGTGCGCGTATGAATATCTTCATCATTAGTAAAAGCATCCAAAAGTCCCGCATCTTGCGACAAAAAAGCCAAAATTCGAAGTTCAATCTGAGAATAATCCGCCACGAGCAAAATATTTCCTGGAGACGCTACAAAGCATGATTTGATTTCGTTGGCGTATCCATCGCCCGTCGGAATATTTTGCAAATTCGGATCACTCGAACTCATTCGTCCCGTCGTCGTCCCAAGCGAATCATAATTCGTATGAATGCGATTGTCACGCAAATCCACCACCTTCAAAAGTCCATCAACATACGTTGAAGAAAGTTTGGAAAGTCGGCGATATTCGAGAACTAGGCGCGCCACATCGTGGGTTTTTGCGATTTCTTCAAGCACATCAGTATCCACCGAAAAACCCGTTTTATTTTTTTTGATAGGCTTGATGCCGAGTTTTTGAAAAAATAAAACTTGTAATTGTTTTGGAGAATTGATATTAATGCGTTCTCCAATAATCTCAAAGATTTCTGATTCCAAAGCGGAAATATCAGCACGAATTCGCGTGCGAATATCTTCCATTTTTGCCACATCAAAACTCACGCCCGTGCGCTCCATATCGTACAAAACCACAGAAATTTGATTTTCAAGCGACAAAATATTTTCTAAATTTTTTTCAGCAATTTCTTGTTCGAGCGAATTTTTCTGAGCAAGTTTTTCAAGAAAAAAGGATTTTTCGGCATCAGAAAGCACCGAAAAATTTTCTGCAAATTCTTGATCAACGAGCGTTTCGAGATTTTTTTTTCAAAATTTTGGCAGCAAAAGATGCATCGCGCGAAAATCGCGGAATTTTGGGGAGATTTTTTTCATGCAAAAATTATAGAAAAAATGTGGAAAAATTCAAATTTTCTTGATTTTTTTTTCGATTGCATACAATATTCGCATGCCTACAAAAAAAATTTATACCAACACGCTCGCACAAATCGCCGGAAAAGTGATGACGGGCCTGATTTCGATTTTTCTCATCAAAATCGTGGCTGATTATCTCGATACGAGCGGCTATGGGATGTATTCCAAAATCTATAATTATCTTTCGATTTTTGCAGTTTTGGCGGATTTGGGACTCTACACCATCAGCGTTCGCGAAATGTCGCAAGTGCACGACAATCCCGAAAAATTGGAAAAAATTTCAGGAAATATTTTGTCGCTGCGCACACTTTCTGGACTCATGATTATGTGTTTGGCGCTTGGAATCGGATTTTTTATGGAATGATACAATTCTCCAACCGCACTGCTTTCAATTTTTATTGTCTCAATTTTTACACTTCTTGGACTGATTCATAGCTCGATTATGAGTTATTTGCAAGCAATTCTCAGAACAGAATTTAGTTTTATTGCCAACACGGCTGGCAAATTAGCAACATTTGGACTTGTGGCATTTTTTGCGTATGGGCTTTTTCCCAAAAATTCTGTATCGCCAGAATTTGGTCTCATAATGGTATTTTTGGCTGGACTTGCTGGAAATCTCGTAATGACAGGACTTATCTTTTGGCACGCGAAAAAATTCCACAAAATTCGTTTTTATTGGGATTCTGAATATATCAAAAAAATCCTCAAAATGTCTATTCCGTACGGAATTGCCCTCTTTTTGGGAGTGATTTTTTTCAAGGTTGATACGCTTTTTTTGTCGCTCATGGAAGATGCGTCCGTATCTGATGCGATTATCGGGATTTATAGTATTCCGATGAAAATCGTGGAAGTGGGCATGATGTATGGGACTATTTTTTTGAACAGTTTTTTGCCGGTTTTGACGGCATCTATTAGCGAAAATCGCGTTACTGATACCAAAAATCTTTCTCTCAAATGATTTGAATTACTATTTGGTTTTGGTGTGGGAATTTCAGTTTTTCTAGCGTTTTTTGCAGAAAAAATCATTCCATTTATTAGTTCAGAAAGTTTTTTGGTACCAATCAATGGCGCAAATTCTGTGGATGTGATGCAAATCGTGGCGTGGATATTTTTATTTTATTTTATCAGTTCGCTTGCCAATTATATTTTGATTGCCAAAAATGAGCAGAAAAAAATTATTTACGTCAATCTTTTTATTGCTCTCGTGAACATTGTCGGAAATCTCGTGATAATCCCCTTTTATTCGTTCATTGGCTCCGCAGTTGTGACGCTCGCAAGTCAGGTACTTCTCGTGATGATTTCGTTATTTTTGGTGCGAGATACACTATATTTTGGGAAAATACTTTCAAAAAGCGCACTTTTACTCTGTGCTGGAATTTTTTCTGGATGCATTGCTTTTATGGCGATGAATTTTTTCTCGATTAAATCACTTTTTT
>CALHQS010000063.1 GCA_938036655.1 uncultured Candidatus Altimarinota bacterium | reverse complement strand
CCCGCTGGCAGTGGGAAATTTATATTGAAAAAGAGAGAAAAGTCAAAAGAATTTTCAAGAAAAAATCACAAAAAAGCCATCAAAAATATTTTTCCCCTTAAAATAGCGAAAAATCAAGTGTAAAAAAATTTTTTTTGAGAGAAAAAGTTTACAAAAATTGGCAAAAAAACTACGAATTTTTGCAACTAAAATCTTTAAAAAATTATTGTATACAATTTTTGAACAAAAAATAAAATTTAGAAGTTTTTTGCAAAATAAAAAATTTTCCATTATAATGTGTTTGTTTATTGTTTTTTAAGTTTTTATGAAGAAAATTTTTATAATTATTTTGATAGTTTTGGTGTTGGGCGGAAGCGTCTTTGGTGCGTACAAAATCTTAATAGAACCAAAAACAAGCACACCAGAAAGCGAAAATCAAAATAATTCTGAAACAAAAAATATTTCGGCACTCGATATTCGTCAGCAATTCGCCATAGTTGAAAGCGAAAATGCGTATGGATCAACTCTTTGGATTATCAATACAAAGCCGATCGAGGGCTATATTAACGAATTTTTGGATGTGGCGAGAAATTCCGGATTCATCGCGACCGTGCCTTATTGAAAGGAAATATATAATTTTTTGGGTGAAATCAAAAATTTTGGAGGGATTTTTAGTATCAATGCCCTTGAGAGAAAAATTTTTGGGAAAGTGGTGACAGAAGGTTCGTATAATTGGGAAAATTTGGATCATGAAAAAATTGCCGAAGCGCTTGTGTTGAGTAATGACAAAGAAGAAATAGATTTTCAGACAGTGTTGGTGGTGGGTCTACTCAGTCAGTTGAGTGATAACAAAGAAAAAATAGATTTTCAGACAAATAATCATGGTTTTGTTATAAAATTTGCTGATGAAAAGCCTTCAAATTATAAAATAACGGACAATTCTGCGAAAATTCAAAAAACTCAGACGCAAGAATATGGGAAAATCACTGGAAATCATATTTCTCCCGATGTTGCCATTAGGAATATATTATTTATGAACGGGATTGACCCTGAGAAGGGAAAGATTACTTTGAAAGAACATTTGGGAAAAATTCAAATCAATGAAAATACTTTTTTAGTGATACACCAAGCAATGGGGCCGGGTCAGAACGTAACGATTGCGATGGAGTACGACCAGAAGAACGAGCATCGAGTTGTCATCAAAGTCATTATCGAGGATAATAATGATTCTGTGGAAGATATCAAAAAAATATATGAGGCAAGTTTGGCTCAAAATTTAGCGGAATCGATTTCTTTGGAAAATAAAAAACTGGAAACCATGCTTCGAAAAATTGTGCAGAGTGTGCAATTTTCGGAAAAAGATGGCGTTTTCATTTTTCAAATCGATGTGCCGACTGCAAAAGAAGTAGCAGAAGCAATTGTGTACGGAGCACAACTATCAATGAATCATTACTTGGAGCGTTTACGCGACACAAATCGTCAAGCAGCGCTCAGAAATATTACCATGATGTTGGATGAATATTATGAAGAACACGAAAAATATCCAAAAAGTCTCGATGTCATCAATGCACCGAAAGATCCGCTTGATGGGCAAGTTGGGACGCATTGTACTTTTGGTTTCAAATACGAGACAACTCGGGATTTACAATGATACAAAATTTCGGCGTGTACGGAAAGGCAACAACCTGATGGGACATATTTTATCACGTACGATGAAAATTTTGAAAATTCTGACACAAAAATTTTGCAGTCGCAAGCCAAAAATCCTGATGAAATACCAAAAATGCAACTTCGCGACAATGCTCGCAAACATATTGTAGCGACGATTTCTACAAAAATCCAAAATTATTATGCGAAATACGGGAAAATACCTGGAACAATCTCGGATTTATCGCCAGAATTTTTGGGAACAATTCCAAAAGATCCGCTCGAAAATCAGAAAAATCAGAATTGTTCATATCAAATTATTTTTGAAAAAATCGCTGAAAATAAATATTCGCTTACATATTGTTCAGAAGTCAACGAACAAAAAATTGCTGATATCGTCACGATACAATAAAATTCCCGAAATGGGAATTTTTTGAAAAAATTTTAGCATTTCCATGGCAAGCAAAGCGATTCTCAAATACCGCTTTGAATCGAATACATGAGAAACACCATAAACGCGACTCGTAAAATATGCGCTAAAAACACGAGGCCGAGGATTTGTTTTTTGGAAAAAGTAATTTTGGCGACAAAAGCCGCGAGAGTACTCGCAATGAAAATATCTGGAACGAAAATTCTCCACAAAACAAAAATCCAAGAAAAAAGAGAATTATGTGATTTGATGGAAGATTTTTGCTGATACAATGCGGAAATTTCGGAAAGAATGAGATAATCGATGATCGCACTCACAATAATAGAAGTCAAAAATATCCACCAAATCTCTGAAATCCATTGAAAAAATTGACTATCCAATTCAAACAATATCGTTCCAGAGCCCGAAATCAAAAGAAACCAGTACGGCTCATACCACATAAATTCGCCTCCTGTTCGAAACGCCCATGGAGCGAGAAAATTTGGTCGAATTCCAGCATGCGAATATGATATTCATAGCATGATACACCACGAATTGGCAATATGCGAGAAAAAATTACAGAGAATTTCAATCATTGTAGTCTGCAAATAATTATAAATTATTTGCCATTTTACAAAAAAATCTGAAAAAGAAAAATTTTTTTACAAAAAATAACCCTCTTGTCAGGATTATTTTATTTTTGATAGATTTTTCGTGGAATACAAACCTGTGATTCCCAGGTTTCGCGATTGGAAATAGCATTCTCAGCAGCGTCTTGTTCTCATTTTTTCTTGGAAGTTCCCTTTCCACGCCCCAACACACATTCACCAAGCAATACATCAATCACATAGGTTTTGTTGTGATCTTGTCCTTCTTCGGCAACGACTTGATAGGTCGGCAATTGTCCCCAAAGTTCTTGCGTCAATTCTTGTAGATATGATTTCGGATCCACATACAGCCCGCGTGACATAATCTCGTCCAGCATCGAATAAATATTTTCAATAATCCATTTTTTGGCGACTTCAAAGCCAAAATCGAGATACATCGCACCAATAAGTGCCTCGACAGCATTAGCCAAAATATATGGATTTTCATGACCCGCTACGCGAAATTCTCCGCGAGAAAGCTGAATCACTTCGGACATCCCCAATCTTTTGGCAACCATCGCAAGATTGCGACCGCGCACCACTGCCGAACGAATGTCGGTCAACTCGCCTTCGGGTTTTTTAGGAAAATCTTGAAATAATCGCTCTGTAATCGAAAGTTCCAACACTGCATCACCCAAAAATTCGAGGCGCTCGTTAGAATCTTCATACAAATAAGTCGCTTCATTGAGCACACTTCGATGCACAAAAGCCGTAAAAAAAAGTTGTGGATTTTGAGGCGAGAGATCAAGTTTTTTTAAAAAATCAAGTACCCGCTCCTCAAATTCTCATCGTGTAAAACGCAGTGAAGTTTTTGGCATATTTTAGGAAAAAAATTGATAATTTTTCACAGGATTTTTTTGAAATGCTTCGCGATTTTTGATAAAATTCCCGAGGGCACCATTGATAAATTTTGCACCCGCATCATCAGAAAAACGCTTCGCAAGCTCAATCGCTTCATTGATACTGATTTTTTCATCAATAAAATCTTCTGGCACGTTTTTGTTCCAATAAAGCATTTCTGAAAGAGCGATCATGAGAATAATCACATGAATTTTCGGCATCGTCTCAATGTCGAATTTGCCAGCAAATTCTGAAATAATAGCCATCAATGACGCCATATTTGCGTGAATATTTTCACGCATACGAGAAAAATATAATTCGTCAATATTTTGATAAAAACTTTCATCTCGATAGGTTTCTCTGAAAATATCAAGATTATTTTCTGATTGCGAAACAAAAATATCAGAATACAAAACCTGCAACAAAAAAGCACGAGTACTGCGTCGAGAAGAAAGCATAATCAAAAATTTTAAAGAACAAAGCTGAAAAAATTAAGAATACTCCCGAAGTGGTTCGGGAGTATGGAAAAATTCTTTCAAGAATTACGCGCGAATAACGCTTGGAGTCTTTCCTCGACCTGTTTTTACACGGATAACTTTTCGCCCTTTGTATTCACCAGTAATTGGAGATGCAAAGTGCGCAAGAGCTACTGCTTCACCCGCTTCATTGTACTGAAGTGAAGATGAAAGATTTTCGAGGCGAGTAGCATTAAGGCGAAGCCACGCTGCATAACGCTTTCGTCCGCGAACTCGAGAAAGTTGTTTTTTTGAAAAAGTCATACTAAAAAATGGTTAAAGAAAATTTCAAATTATACAACTGAAACATAAATATCACGGTATACTCGTCCGTCAAAACGAGTACGGCGTCGTTCCTGGAATTGTACTACACCATCACGAGTAGCGAAAAGAGTATAATCATTACCCTGAGATACTCCCTGTCCTGCCCAAAAAGTATTTCCTTTCTGGCGAACAATAATATTTCCAGCAAGAGCAGGCTGACCACCATAGATTTTTACACCAAGTCGTTTCGCCACCGAGTCTCGACCATTGGCGGTCGAACCCATCGCTTTTTTATGAGCCATAATTAATTAAATTATTAAATAATCAAGATAATAAATTATCGATTGTTAGCAAAGCGAGCGAACGCCTTGTTGGCTTCTGCCATTTTGTATACATCAAGTTTTTTCTTGAACGCTGTACCAGTTTCAGTCGCAGCATCAATAAGTTCTTGCGCAAGAAAATGAGCAAAATCCTTTCCGTCTTTTGAACGAGCCGCTCCAAGAATCCAACGAGAAGCCAATGCAAACTGACGACCAGCTGGAACATCCATAGGAACCTGGTAGATAGAACCACCTACTCGCTTTGGACGACATTCGATCTTTGGCATAGTATTGTCTACTGCCTTGTCGAAAATTTCTTCAGGATTTGTGTATCCTTTTTCACGAAGAATGTCAAAAGTATTATTGAGGATTTTGTACGCGAGCGTCTTTTTTCCATTTTTCATCAAGTAGTTGACAAATTTCTGAATGCGCTCGTTCTGTGTTGCAAATGAAACACTTCCTTTTGTACTCATAAATAAAATGTTAATGTTTTGAAGTAATTATAGCAGTGCTATTTTATTTTTTTGCTTTTGGTTTTTTTGTACCATATAGTGAACGAGACTGACCGCGCTTTTCAACACCCTGACAGTCAAGAACTCCACGAACAATATGGTAACGCACACCTGGAAGGTCTTTCACACGACCACCACGAAGCATTACTACAGAGTGTTCTTGAAGATTGTGTCCTTCACCACCAATATATCCAATCACTTCATAACCATTTGTAAGGCGAACTTTTGCAACCTTTCGGAGGGCAGAGTTTGGTTTTTTTGGAGTCATTGTATACACCTTAAGACAAACACCACGACGCTGAGGAGCTGGAAGTTCGTTCATTTCTTTTTTCAAAGAATTTCGATTAAACTGAAGTGCTGGAGACTTACTCTTACGAGTTTTATCTTTTCGCTTTGAGCGAACAAGCTGACTAATTGTAGGCATAGTTTTTGAGTTTTAAAATATCTGTTATACAAGAAATTAACGCTTTGACCAAGATGGAGATTTTCTCGCTTTCTTGAGACCTGGCTTTTTTCTTTCTACCTTACGAGCATCACGAGTAAGGAACCCTGATCCACGTAGAGTTTGTTTAAGATTTTCATCAGCAACCACCAAAGCACGAGCAATTCCATGACGAATAGCTTCAGCCTGAGATGCTTCTCCTGAACCAGAAACTTTTGCCTCAAAATGAAACCCGTCATACACTCCTGCAGTTTTGAGAGGAGCATAAATTGTATGAAATAGGTCTGCACGATGTACGTATCCATCTACTGCCTTACCATTGATAGTAGATTCACCTTTTCCTGCAAAAAGACGAACCTGTGCAACAGCAGACTTTCGACGACCAACGGCATAAGAATATTTTTTCGCTGACATAAAATAAAGGAGAAAAAATTATAAAGAGAGAGTTTCAGGTTTCTGAGCAGCATACTGGTGTTCTGCTCCGGTAACAACTTTCAATCGATCAAGCATTTTTTCACGAAGTTTATTTTTTGGAAGCATTCCAGAAACTGCATGAGAAATAATGTGTGCCGGATTGAGTTTTCGCATATCCGCGAGAGTTGTTTCTTTCAAACCACCCATATAACCAGAGTGTGTACGATAAAGCTTTACTTCTTCTTTTGTACCAGTAACGGCAATTTTTTCAGCATTAATCACAACGATGTATGCACCATTGTCGATATGCGGAGTAAAGTCTACACGATCACGTCCTGAAAGTTTTTTAGCAATCACTGTGGCAAGTCGACCAAGAGTCTGATCTGCGGCATCAACCACAAACCAAGGACGCTCATTTCCAGGGATTTGCTTTGAAACAAGAGTTTTCATAAAAGAGAAAATTTAGAATTGAGAAAATAATATTCCGAGAACTAAACAAGTTCAATCTTCACAAGAATAGCACTATCTCCATCTCGGTATTTGAGCGGAGTAATACGAGTATATCCACCCGTTCGATCCTTGTAAGTCTCCCCTGCTTTTAATACTTCACGAGATGATTTTTCTGTAAAAACCTGTGGAGCAATAAGGCGAATTTTGTTGTATTCAGTATGATCACCCTTTGCAAGTTCAATAAGACCTTCTACTACTGGAACGATCGCAAGTGCGCGCTTTTTTGTAGTAGTAATAGCTCCGTGTTCAAAGAGAGCTGTTGTCAAATTGCGAACAACGCTTTTTCGATGTGCCTTATCTTTTCCGTTGAGGTGAAGATGTTTTTTAACTCGATGACGCATAGAGAGTAAATATGAAAATAAAATTGAATTCTTTTAATTAATCGTCGCCCAAAAGCTTGAGCCCACGAGCAGCAAGCGCTTCACGAACTTCTGTCATAGCCTTGCGACCAAAACCTTTAATAGAAGAAAGTTTCGCTTCTGTACATTTTGCCAATTGTTCGATAGAGAGAATATCTCCATTTACAAGGGCATTAAGTGTACGAGGTGAAAGTCCCATAATCTCGATTGGAGTGTATGTTTCTTTTTCGAGATCTGCCTTCACTTCTTGCTTTTCTCGTTCGATCACTTCACGAATATTTGCAATAAATTCACCACCAACTTGGAGTGCTTCTTCATTGAAAAGAGCAAAGTATGATTCAAGCATTTTCCCTGAAAATTTCACTACATCAGCAGGAGACATAACTCCATTTGTTTTGATAGTGATATGAAGAGCATCAAGGTTTGTGATTTCTCCGTAGCGAGCATTTTCTACTGTGTATTTTACATTCAATACTGGTGAGAAATTTGCATCCACCACCAAGAGATTTGGATCTTCTTCGATATTTTTCAAATGTTCAATACTTGCGTATCCTACATTTTTTTCTACACGAATCTGAATGTCGAGTGAGAATCCAGCATCAAGGCTTGTGATATACATATCTGGATTGAGAACTTTAATTCCACCAGCTTCTGTAATATCTCCTGCCGTAACGATTCCTGGTTCTTTTTTGGAAAGAGTAATCCATTCAACACCAGAATCTGGTTTTTCAACCACCAATCCTTTAAGATTCAAAAGAATATCAAGAACTGAGTCGTGTACACCTGGAAGTGTTGCATATTCGTGAGAAACTCCAGCGATTTTTACGCCTGTTACTCGCGTTCCAGGGATTGACGAAAGCATAACTCGACGAAGAGAATTTCCGAGAGTTACACCGTATCCATTTGGAAGTGGATCAATAGTAAATGTCGCCTCATTTTCAGAAAGTACCTCTTGAGAAATTTTTGGTACTCCAATGACGGTATGAATTGTGTGCATAAAGAGAGGACGATAGAAAGAGAACTAAAAATGAAAATGTGACAGAATGAGAATTATTTTGAGTAAAATTCCACAATTCTTTGTGCGTCAATCATTTTATCAAAATCACCATTTTCTGGAAGAGCCGTAACAGTGATTGTAAGTTTTTTTGGATCAACTGAAAGCCATTTTGCGTTGGTTACAGTTGCATCTGAATTTTTCTTTGAGAATTCTGCAAATTCTTCAACAAGAGTCTTGTAAAGTGGAGATTCTTTGAGCTTTTCTTTCACAGTAATTACATCACCAACACGAACCTGGTATGAAGGAATATTAACTTTTTTTCCATTTACCAAGAAGTGAGCATGGTTCACACACTGGCGAGCCTGCATGATAGTACGTGCAATATTAGAGCGAAGAACTACAGTATCAAGGCGAAGTTCAAGTGAACGAAGCATTGCATCAGCTGTTGTCATATCTACCACTTTTGTAGCCTGCTGATAGTACTTTCTAAATTGTTTTTCAGAAAGAGCGTATTGACGCTTAGCGGCTTGTTTTTTTCGAAGCTGAACCCCATATTCAGAGAGTTTTCCACCACGCTTTACACGACGGTGATTGTTCTCAAGGTTGTACTTTTCTGTACCGAAGAGGTTGTACCCCTCACGACGACAGAGCTTCATTTTTGGTCCCGTATAACGCATATAGAGAATTAAATTTAGATATTATGAAATACAGAAAACTGTAAAATAAAAATTAGAGTTTTCGAGCCTTAGGCTTTCGACAACCATTGTGAGGAACTGGCGTTACATCATAAATCGCAAGAAGTTCAACTCCAGTGTTTGATACTCCACGAACTGCCTGTTCACGACCGGCACCAATACCTTTTACGTATACATGTGCACGTTCTACTGAGTGCAAAGTTTTTGCTTTTGCAACCGCATTTTCACTCGTCATCTGAGCAGCATAAGGAGTTGCTTCACGAGCACCTTTAAATCCAGAGCTTCCACCTGTTGCCCAAGTAAGCACTTCCCCTTCAAGAGAAGATACTACCACATGAGTATTGTTCAGAGTGGCAGTGATGAAAACATTTACTTCTGGAACATTTCTACGCGTTTTTTTTGAGCGGCGAAGAGTAGCTTTTGCCATATAAATATAATATTTTAAAATTTATAACAAGAATATACTAAGTATATTATTTCTTTTTGTTCTGAACAGTCACAGCACGACCCTTACGAGTACGAGCGTTTGTTTTTGTTCGTTGTCCACGCACTGGGAGACGCTTTTTGTGGCGACTTCCGCGGTATGAACCGATTTCTTGAAGTGTTTTAATATTTCCAGCGATTTCACGACGAAGATCACCTTCAATAATGTAATTTTTTAGCTCGGCACGGATAAGGTCGAGCTCTTCTTCTGTAAGATCGCCCATTTTTTTATTCCACGCAATTCCTACTTTTGTAAGGATTTTCTGCGCAAGGGAACGACCCACACCAAAAAGATACATCAGAGAAATTTCTGCGTGTTTTCCATCTGGAAGATTTACACCAGCAATACGAGCCATAGAGGAATAATTAAAATTTAGAATTGTGTAAAAAGGAAAAAGAGAGCGTACGCTCTAGAGTTTATCCTTGTCGTTGTTTATGTTTTGGATCTGAACAAATTACTCGCACAACACCTTTTCGTCGAATTATGCGACACTTATCACAGATTTTTTTTACTGAAGGACGAACTTTCATAAAATGAAAAATTAAGATAAATATTGTTATTTTTTGTTTTGCACAAAAAATAACGGAATACTATTTGCTCATATCCGATTTTTTCGCATTTGGCTTTCTGAAGACGATGCGGCCGCGGGTGAGATCATATGGGGTCAACTCTACCACCACTGAATCTCCTGGAATAAGTCGGATAAGATACTTCTGCATCTTTCCACTTACATACGCACGAATAACCATATTTGAGAAGGCTTCTGGAAGCTCAACTTCAAAAATGGCTCAAGGAAGGGCTTTAAGGACTTTACCCTCTACTTCGATTTTGTCATCCTTCGGCATATTGATGCGTAAAAACTAGTTATTAAAAATAGAGCCACCGCAGTATATAGAATTCTTTTAAAAAATCAAGTTTTTTTATGAGAAAAAATTTTTTTCGAGTGTCAAGGGATTTTTTTGAGAGTTTTTGACATTTTTTCCAAAATTTTCACAAAAAAGAATAAAAATTGTGAACTTTTTTAAAAAATAAAAAAATCCTATTTCAGGATTTTAGTTGAGGAAAAATTCGAGTGCAAACATAATAAGAATAGTCAGTGCAATCGCATACTTGGTCACGGATTCTGCCATTGTTTTGGCAATATCAGCCGCAACGCCATTGTTCATCAATTTCTTTTTAAGGGAGAAAAAATATACCGCAATTGACAAAAGCCAAGAACCCACTGGCCACAAAAAGGCATAAGTATCAGCCATACCATGATCAGCAAACAAATCTGGCGCGACAAGTAACACTACAATCAAAGGAATCATTGTAAGCGTGAAAGTAATATAGAAGAAGAGCGCCGGAATACAAACGAGCTTCAATGCAGTTGCCCAAGAAATATCTTTTTCGAGAAATTTTTTGATATACTTGATGAGTAAAAATCCTGAAAGAAGAACGATAATCAAAATATTTTCCAGCAACATCAGACTGGATGAAGTAATGAGCTCTGAAATGTGAGACATAAAAAATGATAAGAAAATAAAAACAAAAGCATTGTATCATTTTTTTTTGAAATCAAGTTTTTTGTAAAAAATCCCCATAAAGGGACTTTTGAGATATTGAGAAAATATTATTTTTGTGAATATGAGTTAAAAATTATTGATATTTTATACATATTCTATCATCATACAAGTAATCTCTTTATCTCCATAATATCTCATTGCTTTATAAAGAGTGTCTTTATCAACTAAATATTCCATTTTAATATCTGGGCCTGGGTCGTGAATTACGAATTTTCCATCTCGTATTCCACTACAAACAACATAATGACCTGAATGTGCAGCGTCCTTTGGTCGCTCTTCTCCTCTTAAGATATAATAATCCCCTCAAAGTAAAAAAAGAGTACTTCTGTGTTGTTTAAGAGAAATAAGCTCAAATAAATCAAAATTAGGATTTTCAACAAAAGAAATATTTTCTTCTTGCTTCATTTTTTTGTATGTATTTTGTATATCTTTCATGGAAAGGTCAGGAAAATATATAATATTTCTATCCTGAAAATATTTTTTAGGGTCTTTGGCGAATTCTTCATTTCAACCAACTTCTTGACCAAAATATGTAATTCTAAAATTTAATCTTGCAAGAAAATATCAAATATTAAAAGAATGTATATTAAAATTATCTTCCCAATTAAATTCTCACATTTTAAGTAAAGTTGCCATATCATAAGTATCTTTTGTTCATAATGCCATTTTATAATAATAATTCATTATTCACATAAAACAGCCAACTCAACAATATCAAGCAATGGGCTCTACAATAACAAAACCACGATTTGACATAAAAAATTGTTAATAATAAAAAATAGTTAATAATAAAGTACTCACATTATATATAGTCTTGTCAAACAATTTATAAAAAATCCCAATAAAGGGACAGTTTAGAAAAATATTATAGATTTTGTGTTATTGAAAATGCAAAATATAAAAGAATGGACAATCAGATAGAATATTTTGTCACATTTTCTGAAATCACTTTTGCAATTTCTTGCGAAACACTATTTTTTATCAATTTATTTTTGAGTGAGAAAAAATACACAGCAATTGCGGTAAGATATCATACTATTGGCATAAAAAACACATATGAGTCAAGTTGATGATTTTCAAATAATGAGTCTCGAATAAAATACACAATAATACTACATACTATAACAATAGTAATATATGTAACATAAAAATGTAACGATGGAATGAGCGTAAGCTTTACTCAAGTTGAAAAAGTAACATCCATTTGCAAAAATTTTTTTAAATATTTTTTGAGTAAAAATCCAGCAAATATAATAAGTATGAAAATCACGAGTAACATAGAGGTACTAACGTGTGTTAATAAAGCTATAATATATTGAGATATAATCATAATAAAAATTAAAAAAACAAAAGAATTATATCATTTTTTTGTTTTTTTCAAGTCAAGTTTCTTTAAAAAAAATCCCTTAATAGGGATTTTAATTTAATATATTTATGCTTTTCTTTGTACCATTTTGTAGAATTCGAGAGTGTCGCCAACCTCAATTTTCACATCACCTTTGAAGTTGATACCACATTCTTCACCTTCGAGTGCTTCATTCACATCAAGCGGACCCTTTTTCAGATTGGCAACTTCACCAGAACCAACTTTGTGATCGCCACGAATCACGCGAACTTTGGCACGCAGTTCGACTTTTCCAGCCTCTACGCCCAGTCCAACAATCATCATAGAATTTCCTTTTCCTGTATAGAAAATTGCCTTCACTTTCGCAACACCAAGTTCCTGTTCTTCCATTTTGAGATCCACCATTCCCGTAATAATCGCCTCCACTTTTTCCAAAATATGGTAAATCACCTTTTTGTCGATAAATTCAATTTTTGACTGAGAAAGTGCGGATTTTGCCTGTGAAATCACGCTCACATTGTATGCAATCAAAAGCGCCTGAGAGGTTCCTGCCATCATCACATCTGACTGATTCACATCACCCACCGCTGAGTGGATGAATGTCACTTGTGTTTCTGGGGTTGAAAGCTTGGAAAGTGCTGCCTTGAGCGCTTCAAGTGATCCACCAGAATCTGTCTTGAGAACAATCTTGAGTTGCTTAAGCGCTCCAGATTTGAGACGAGACATGAGCATATTGAGTGAAGCCCCTTCAAATGCATGAATCGATTTAGAGTTTTTCGCAAGAGCAAATTCTTTGGCACGGCTTGTCGCGATTTCTGGTGACGAAACTACTTGCAAAATGTCACCACCTTCTACCACACTCGAAAGCCCCGTAATCTGCACCGGAACAGATGGACCAGCAACTTCAATATTTTTTGTATTATAATCTTTCAATGTACGAACTTTCCCGCTCGCACCCGCACACACGATATTGTCACCTTTGTGAATCTGACCAGCATTGACAAGAATTGTGGCCACCGAACCCAATTTTGGATCCAAAGAGGCTTCAATCACTGTCGCAATAGCTGGACGATTTGGATTAGCCTTGAGCTCAAGAACTTCTGCCTGTAACAAAATCATTTCAAGCAAATTGTCCATTCCAAGCCCCGTATGAGCCGAAACTGGCACGAGCACCGTGTCTCCACCCCAGTCTTCTGGCTGCAAGCCATGTTCAGCCATTTGCCCACGAATCAAATCAAGATTCGCACCGGGCTTATCCATTTTGTTGGCTGCCACAATAATTGGCACTCCCGCTTCACGAGCATGAGAAATAGATTCAATTGTCTGTGGCTTCATTCCTTCGTCGGCTGCCACCACAATCACCGCAATATCAGTCAACTTGGCACCACGAGCACGCATAATAGTAAAGGCCTCATGCCCTGGTGTATCAAGGAAAGTGATTTTTTGACCATTTTTTTCCACCTGATACGCACCAATTTTTTGAGTGATTCCACCCGCTTCTCCTGATGCTACAGAGGATTTTCGAATGTAGTCCAAAATCGAAGTTTTTCCGTGGTCTACATGCCCCATCACCGAAATAATCGGCGGACGACGCTCCAAATCTTCTGGGTTTTCTTCACCAAGAAGCGAAGAAATATCCCCTTCCATCAAGTCAGAAACCGAAACATCTTCAGAAACTTCTCGCACAATTTTGATGCCAAAAGTTTCACCCATGAGATAACTTGTATCAAAATCAATCGAGGCATTAAGTGTTACGAGAACTCCATTTTTCATCAATTCTCCGATAATCTTCGCAACCGGAATACCGATTTTATCAGAAAATTCTTTTACAGAAATATTTTCTGGAATAGAAACTTCCTGCCCAGTCTTATCAGTCAACACCTGAGAAATTTCTTCCACAGATTTTTCTTTTTTCTTTTTGGAATTGATTTTTTTGTCGCGGCGGAAAATTCCGTCATCCAACTCAACATTTCGAGTATTTTTGTCTTCGTAGTGTTTTTTGTTTTTTCCTTTCTTAGCAGTTCCATCACGAACTGGCGTTGAGTAGCCAATGTCACGCTGAAACATCGGCTTTGCATCATCTCGAAGGCGTTTTTCAGAATTATTATTTTGAGAATTCTGAGGATTTGGGTTTTTATTTTTTGGACGCTGAGAATTTGGCTGTGCATTCGTATTTTCTCCACGATTTTTGCGGCGATTTTTGCGAGCTTCGCGGCGTTCTTCTTCGGGAGTTTTCATCACAGGGCGATTTTCAAGCGGCTTAAAAGTCGTCGCCTGCGCGAACGAAATGGCTGGCGCCGATTCGGTTTTTTCTGTATTTGTCGTGTTTTTGGCTTGGCGAGACATCACAGAACGCAACAAATCCTGACTCGCATGTTCAGTAGAATCAGTTTTCGGCTCAGATTTTTTCTGCGGTTTTTCTGCAATTTTTTTGGTCACAACAGAAGGAGCCTCAAGATTTTTTTCTTCAGACTTTGTGACTTTTTTGGCAACAATTTTTGGCTTTTTTTCAGTTGAATCGCTGTCAGCAGCTGGATTTTCAGCTTTTTTGATGACAGGTTTTTTCTTAATTTTTATCGCTTTTTTCCCTTCTTTTTCAGCCTCAGGAGCGCTGTTATCTTGGGAAATATTGGCATAGTAATCATCCTGAACAGTATCGGAAACGAGATTTTTTTTAGGAGCCATTGAAAAAAAGTTATGTGTAAAGGTTCATAACGCCTTATAATTAAAAAATTCGCTTTTGTCAAAAAAGACAAAACGATTTGATAACTTACACGAAAATACGAACCGTATAATATAGAAAATTTTGAATTTGTCAAAGGTTTGTGCGAGGAAAATTTTAGCAATGTCTTTCAATGCCAAAATAAAAAATCCTCTTTCGAGGATTTTTAGTTTGATTTATTTTTCTTGCGCTCGTTTTCTGTAAGCCACTTTTTTCGAAGACGAAGCGAAGTTGGTGTTACTTCTACATATTCGTCATCACCGATGTAATCAATACAATCTTCTAGTGTCATTTTACGGATTGGAGTCAAACGAATCGCTTCATCAGCACCAGACGCACGCATATTCGTGAGTTGTTTATTTTTTGTTGGGTTTACCACCAAATCAGAACCTTTCAAATGCTCCCCAACAATCATCCCTTCGTATACTTCTGTTCCTGGTTCAATCAAAATCGGACCACGATCTTCAAGATTCCAAAGAGAAAATGCCATCGCTGTTCCATTGAATCCAGAAATCATAGAACCCACATCACGCTTTTCGATTGGCCCTTTATAATCATCGTATCGATCAAATGAAGAATACACGATACCTTCACCCTTGGTTTCGATCGTAAAGCGAGAACGAAAGCCAAGAAGTCCGCGAGTTGGAACTTCAAATTCCATATTCGTAATTCCATTTTCTGTGAGCATATTTTTCACGATACCCTTGCGTTTTCCGAGCATTTCAAAAATCGCACCAGAAGTTTCTTCAGGAACCCACATCACCACATTTTCAATTGGTTCTTGTTTTTTTCCGTCAATTTCATGGAAAATCACCTGTGGAGAACCTACCTGCAATTCAAATCCTTCACGACGCATCGTTTCTACCAGCACTGACAAGTGCAATTCTCCGCGTCCAGAAACTTTATACGAATTTCCGTCAGAATTTTCAAAGTCAATTTTGAGACCTACATTCATTTCTGTTTCTTTTTCAAGACGATCACGAATCTGGCGAGAAGTCACGAATTTTCCTTCTTTTCCAGCAAATGGAGAATCATTCACCAAAAATTCCATCGTCAAAGTTGGCTCATCAATCGTAATTGCTGGCATTGGCTCAGCATTTGGATCTGCAACAATTGTTTCACCTACATAAATATCTGGGATTCCCGCGATAGTAATAATATCTCCGGCTTCACCTTCGGGAACTTCAATTTTTTTGAGGCCCATAGAAGTGTACACTTTTGAAATTTTTCCAGTACGACGAGCCCCATCATTTCCAATGATTGTCACAGTTTCCCCCACTTTCACCTTTCCTTCATACACGCGACCGATACCCATACGTCCAACATAATTGTCGTATGCAAGGCTTGCAATCTGCATTTTAAATGGTTTTGTCGTATCATTTGGTGCTTCATCTACTTTGGCAAGAATTGTATCAAAAAGTGGATAAATATTGTCGGATGTATCTGATAAATCTGTCTTAGCGATACCATCACGCGCAATCGTATACACGATTCGACCATCAATAATATTGGCCTGCTCATCAGTGGCTCCAAGTTGAATAAAGAGATCAAAAAGCATATCAATCACTTCATCTGGGCGAGCCGTTGGTTTGTCAATTTTGTTGATTACAACGAGCGGATTAAGACCGAGTTCAAGCGCTTTTTTAAGTACAAATTTTGTCTGAGGCATTGGACCTTCGTAGGCATCTACCACAAGACACACACTATCCACCATACGCAAAACGCGCTCCACTTCAGAACCAAAGTCTGCATGCCCCGGAGTATCCACGATATTAATTTTTGTATCCTTGTAGGTTACGGCCGTATTTTTAGCATAAATCGTAATTCCGCGTTCTTTTTCCTGATCATTAGAATCCATAATTCCCGTCCCCACATCTTCGTTTTCACGAAATGTTCCAGACTGCTTGAGAAGCGCATCCACAAGCGTTGTTTTCCCATGGTCTACGTGCGCGATAATCGCAATATTTCGATAAGTTGTCATAAAAAATAATTTAAAAAATTTGGATTTATTTTCCGAGAATTT
>CALHQS010000062.1 GCA_938036655.1 uncultured Candidatus Altimarinota bacterium | reverse complement strand
TCTGCCAAACAAGAATTTGCATACTCAATACCATTAGATCCACAAACTGGATCATATTCTCGCGTACATGCCTGCAAATCTGAACCAGAAGTCGTTGTTTGTGTGTCAGAATTTTCAGAATTTTTATTTCCAATCACAAAATGCGCGACCAAAAAAATCGCCACACACGCCAAAACCACGTATGCAATCGCCAGTGCTGGATTTGAATTTTGATTATTTCGTTTGTTCATAAAATTTTTTAATGAGCGCAACTACTATAAGAAAAAAAATTAAAAAAGCAAATAAAAAGACTTTTGAAAAATTTTACACTTTCCGAGAAAAAAATATAATCGCCCTATAATTTTCAAAATATGAATCAAAAAAATCGCATCATTCTCTGGATAATTATTGGAATTTTTTTAGTGTCATCACTCGTTTATTCTGCCTTTATTTTTGGTCGACAACAATGAATAGAAACCGCATACGAAGAGTTTTCGCAGGCAGGAATTTCACTTGATTATTTTCAAAAAAATTCATATCTCGAAAAAAATTTATCCAAATAGAAAGACCGTTCTCGCGAACGGTCTCTTTTTTAACAACCCGAAAAGATACTACTCAGCTGAATCTAGAGATTCAAATTCTGGTCTCTGACAGAATTTGAAGACGAGTCCATCTTTGTATTCTACCTGAGGTGCGGACTGAACCGCTGAAGCCTCAGATGCGGCAGATTCAGTCGGTGCATCAGACTGTACTGCTGTCCACTCACCAGATGCACAGGCGTTCCTTGCTTCCAAACGAGCCAAATACTCGTTGAGATCGGCCCGTAGGCCACTCGTGCATGAAACCTGTCCTGAGTAGACTCCTTTGGTACAACGTCCAGCATCCTCTCCGGATGCAAACCGTTCCCAAAGGAGCTTATACTCTAACTCTGATTTCAGCTGCCCTAAGTTTTTCTCCAAACCATTGACAAATACCTGGAATTGTGCCTCTGTCCGGACGCGCTGTTTGGCGCGCTCATTTCTCACGGCTTCTTCGATAGCCTTGAGGTTAGTTTGAAGAACTACTTCCTTCTCAGGAACACGTAAAGCATTTCTGGTGCGTTCTTCGGACTGTCCGCTCGAATAGCCACATTGATAGAGACCAACCATCGCCAGGCAGCCAATTACCACCCAAGGTGCAGCCTTTCTAAGAGGATGCATAGGAGACGGCGTTAAAGGGAGTGGCTGGGAGCTTTCAGTTTGGCTTTCAGCTTTTTCCTCAGGTTCAGCCTGCTTCTCGGGTTCAGTGGCTTTGGGTTCGCCTTCTTGCGAAGGTTGATCTTTTGCTACTTTACCATCCAATTTCGCTGACTCTTCCCCAGATTGAGACAAGGTTTCAACTTGCTCCATTTTCTTCTCCTGAGATTCGTCGGCTTGAATTTTGAGTTTCTAAGTCTCGTTAGACATGATAAATCTCCTATTGATAAGACAAACAGTCTCGGGTTGATGAAAGGTATCAAAAAAATGGCGAAGCCATCTCTTGACGAACGATATTACATAATAAAAATTAAAAATGTCAAAATATTTTCCAAAAATGCACAATCAGAATATGTTTGCATACTTCAAAAAATATTTCACACATAAAAAAATCCCGAAAATCGGGAAATTTTTAGAGGTCAGCTCCGGCTTTTTTGAGCATTTCAATCAATTCATCCTTGATAGCAAGGCGTTCTTTTTTCTTCTGATCGAGCGCCAAATCTTCCATCGCTTCACCAGGAACATCATCAGAATCAGCACGACCAATTTCGTGAGAAATATCATAGTAAGACTGAAGAAGTTTTGCAAAGTGAGCATTTTTCGCTTCAAGTTCTTCAATAAGTGGCTGAACAGCTGGATGATCCGCAAGGAATCGTCGTACATCGAATTGCATATTTTTTCTGTTAAAAATTAAAACATCAACATTGTAGCAGATTTTTTTATTTTTTCAAGGAAGAAAATTTTTTCTGGTGGACTTTTTGGGTTTGTATTTCCCAATTGAGAATTTTTGAGAATTTGAAAATGCCCAAAATGCGATTATTGACTTTTTGAGTAAAAAATCTAAAATGAGAGGGATTATTTGATAACTTTTGCAAATATGTCGAAAAAAATTTGTGTATTCTGTGGCGCGCGCCTCGGAGATAGCGAAAATTATGAAAAAGTAGCAATCGAGCTTGGACGCGAAATCGTACGACGCGGGCATTCGCTCATTTATGGGGGCGGAAGCGTTGGCTTGATGGGCGCAGTGGCGCACGGCGTAGCATCAACTGGCGGACAAGTTTCTGCGGTTTTTCCAAGATTTTTGGAAGCTACAGAGCAATGTATTCAGGTTGACGGCGTGGATGTTTGCCTCGTGGATTCTATGGATGTTCGAAAAGTAAAAATGTACAGCGATGCGGACGCAATTATCGTCTTGCCTGGCGGTTTTGGAACAATGGATGAATTTTTTGAGGTACTAACACTCAAACAAGTTGGGCAATTTGATAAGCCGATCGGACTTCTCAATGTAAATCATTTTTACGATCCGCTCGTAACTTTTATGCATCATATTATCGAAAAAGAATTTGCCAGCATTGAAAATCTTTCGTTTTTCTACGATCGTGACAATATCGGTGATCTCTTAGATGCTATGAATTTATAAATATTTTCAAAAAAATCCCACCATTTGGTGGGATTTTATGATTTCAGAATGAATACGAGACGGGTCTCCATTCATCAGAGCGATCAGTTATTCGGACGAATTGTTCGTACGACCCCATCGGGTCTTTTTTAATTGCAATGACACGATATTCTGTGTGACCACCCGAGCCCCTATGAGGACATTTACTTTGTCAGGCGGGCTGATAATCTCGTGCCGAATACCATCCACATAAATAAATGGTCGCAAGCGAGTTTCTGTGTGCATAATTCTTTCCTTTCCCGAAAAAGTGCCAAAATTGGACACGAAAATATTATAAAATAATATAAATTTTTGTCAAATAAAAAATCCCACCAAAAGGCAGGATTCATAAAAGAAGTTATGCAGTTTGGTGATTCACTACTGGTACATACACCACGTGGTGCGGTTGTTTTTCGCCGCGCAACTGTACATATGTGGCCCCGTTTATATCCCAAGCGCGCTCTACTACAGCGCCATAATTGGTAACATCGCCCGCACGAATGTACTGAGGAGATTCCCTATTGAGAAACAAATGAACACTGCCATTAACGTCTACTCCTGGTATACTCTTTGTTTTTACCATGAGATTTACCCCTTATGTAGTTCAGTGAGTCAGCACTGAATGATTTTTTGGATAAGAGCCTGACTACTCCTGCTATAACTTTATAGAAAATAAAGTATATATTATTTTTTATAAAAAATCTTAAAATAAAAATAAAATTTCTCATTTACTTTTAACTTTATCGTGTTATACTTAATTTAGAAAATAAAAATTTTGAAAATAAATAATCAAGTGAAATTATGGAGGGAAAGATGAAAAAAGTAGCAATTGCACTATTTTCTCTTATAAGTGTATTTTCATTTGGAGCGAATGAAAATCTTGTGAGAAAAATTAGTGTTACGGGAAATGCAGAAAGGGAAATTATGCCAGATTTAGCAAAAATTAATTTCAAAGTTGAAGTGAAGGGAAAAAACTTAAATCAGGCAACAGATGAGGTAAATAAAAAAGTTGAGAAATTTAAGAATGAATTGAGAGCTAGAAGAATATCTTTGGAAAATTTGGAAACAACTGCATTTTACAATAGAAAAGGGACAGAATATGACAATGATGATATTTTAGACGTAAAGACGGTTCCAAATAAAAATGTAAAAAAATCTGATAAAAAGCCAACATCTTATGATGTGAAAATGTCAATATTAGTAAAAAATACTGATTTTAACAAAATTTCAGCATTGATTGACTTGGAAGATGGAGATAATTTGCAAAGTATTCAGAAAAATTTTGATGAAAATACATTTGCATTTAATATAAATGAAAATGGAACAACAGTTGACCAGGCTTTAAATAAAGTATTTAACAAACTTAATACTTCCAGAAGAAAGCTAATTTCAGCTGGAATCCCTGAAAATGATATTATTTTGAGTGATTATGAAATAAAGGAAAATTATACAGAAAATAAAGGCACAAAAAAAGATGTTTACTATGTTACAGATGAATTTGTGCTTACAACAAAAAATATAAAGGAACTTAATACAATAATTTCAATTGCCGATGACAACGGAATAAATATAAATGGTTCAATTAATTTTGACTTGTCAGATAAAGACAGAATTGAGTCAGAAATGTATAAAGATGCTTATAATCAGACAAAACAGAAAGCAGAAAGCATCTTACGTTCGAGCAAGATGAAACTGGGAGAACCTATTATTGTGAGTGAAGATGTGGAATTTCAGCAAAAGATGATTGACAGGATTGATCAGGACTGGAGTGTGACTTACAATGCAGCACCAGCGGAATTCGAATATACAAATACTATGACTAAGGAAATGGCAGCACCTGCACCTATGGCAATGAGAACTGGTAAATCTAGGGTTGATTATACTCCAAAACCGTTAAAATTGACACAGAATATATCGGTTATGTATGAAATGAAATAAAAAAATTATATTTGATTTAAATAGATTAATTTGATGAAAATGTATTTAGAAAATAAAGAAATTAATTTTAAAGAAAGGACTTTAGAAATGAAAAGAATATTAGCATTATTTATGATAATTTTTTCAGTTTTATCGT
>CALHQS010000061.1 GCA_938036655.1 uncultured Candidatus Altimarinota bacterium | reverse complement strand
TGGATTTTGCGACAAAATATTTTTTTCACGGACCATTTCAGCAAATAGTTTTTGGCCATGCGATTCAAAATTTGCATTCATATTTTCCAATTTTTTGAGATTTTTTTGGGATTCAATTGATTTATAATACGGGCATCGCTTTTGGAATGCCAATCCGTGGGATTTTTTTGAAAATAATTACACTTGCAATTATTGGAGGATTAGTGTATTATTATATGCGACATGAGCGACCAAAACAAAATCAATGTATCGACGCGGCGTTTGCCTGTATTTTTGCGGGCGCGATTTCGCACGGATACGAGCGAATCTTCGTCGGTCAAGTTGTAGATTTTTTTTCGATAAAATATTTTGCGATTTTTAATGTGGCAGATATTTTTATCACGATTGGTGCAATTTTACTTTTGTATGGATATTACACTTATGAATGAACCAATTCAAAATAATAATTTTTCCCTTGTGGATCCAGTAGCGACGCCCGAAGAGATGCTTGGACCGCCACATGTTGATGGGATGGGGATTTTACTCGTGGCACTGACTTCGATTGTTGCGGGCGGATTTATTTCGCTCGGAGTGTTGATTGCGTCATTTTTGTCGTTGGGAAAATTTTCCATCGAAAGTGGCGTTTCACCCATGATGCTCGCGATTGCAACATTTTTCTCATTGCTTTTGGGTGGAACGGTATATCTCTCGATTGTAAAAACAATTTTTCCATCGATTTATACACGGACGAGTGAACTTTTCAAACATATGATGATGTATATGGTAATTCTTTACATCTGTCTTATGCCGATATATTTGCTGGTAGCGTCTGGCATTCAGCATAATGCAGTGCTTGTCGCATATCTTGTGCATATTATGCTCGCGATTTTTGGGATTGAGCTCATCGTGGGCGTGATTTCTCAGTATCGATATGTACTTTTGTCGTTTTATGCCAATATTGCGGCGATGATTCTGACTGGCGGAATTGTTTTTATTCTCTTTGCGAAGGCGAGCGATTCTGGTGCCTCCCTTTTCATCCTGATGGGACTTTCGATTTTGACATTTTTTCTTTCTGCGACTTCTATCAGCGTGATTAAATTTTTGTACTACAAATTTTACACGCTGACAGGCAACGACCCGCTTGGTTCGACATTTTATGGAATTGAAATGGAAGAAAAAAATCTCGTTGAAAACGCCAAAAATACTCTTTTACAAAAATAATTTATGCATGAAGTAGTTCGAAAAACCCTCCAAATTTATCTTCGCGAACGCCGTGTGCTCGGGCATTCGGATTTTCCTCAGGACGCTCTTTCTTATCTGAATGAGAAAAATGCTGTTTTTGTGACGCTGTATTTTGGCGGAAAAGTGATTGCGTCCCAAGGTCGAATCAATTGCAAAAAAGAAAATACGCTCTATGAGTGTGTAGATTTGGCGCTTGCCTGTCTCACGGATCCGCGTTTTTCTGAAAATCTCAAAAATCCTGATTTGCTTGATCAGATTAACATCCGCGTAGATACTTTCGCGCCGAGTTCTCGTCGAATTTTGCGAAATATTTCTGAACTCAATGTGCGCGATGAAGGGATTATTTTTCTTTCGCAGAATCTTGGAAAATTGTCGGTGATTTTGCCGAATATGATCAAAGAAAATCCGACGAGTGAAGCATATTTTGAGCTGGCGAAACAAAAAGCTGGAATCACTACGGAGCTTACCAATGCGGATTATGTGATTTATGCTCTCAAAACAACAGTTTCAAGCGATTTTTAAAAATATGCGAAAAATTTCTTTTTTGACAAAAATTTTTATTTCCCTACAATAAGGGAAATTTTTTATTATGAAAATTACAGAATCAAAATTTTATAAACATGACGCGGTTTTTGCGACGCGGAGTGGCAATCGCGGTGAAATTCTTTTGGTCGATGCGAATAATGCCAACACCAGTTCTACGCCGTTTGAAAATCTTTTGGATTCGCAATTCACGAGCATGTATCTGGAAGATTCTAGTCTGATTATCACGGCGGAAAAATTGAAACAATTTGAAAAGTGTAATGATTATGTATCGATGCAGTATTCCAAAAAATATAATCGATTTTATGAAGATGAGTTGTGTTATTTTCATCACGATTTGGAACTTTTTATATTGCTCAGCAAAAATCTGGTGGACAAATATGACGAGCAGGATTTTGAAGATGGAATTTTTCGTGTAAAATATGTGTATTATGATAATAGTAATCTAAAATCTCGCGAAAATCTCAATTTTTTGTTGGAAAGTTTGCTTGAAAAATATATTTCCAAAGAATCCAAAATTTCTATTTTGCTCCGCAATAATCAGGGAATTGAACTCAAAACACACACTATTCATTCGCATCGAATTGATTTTACAACGATGTACAATGATGATTTTACGAGCGTACATCATCGAATTAAGGACGAAATTACGACGGAAAATAAAGGAATCGTGCTTCTGCACGGCGTTCCAGGATCTGGAAAAACGAATTATATTAAATGGCTCACGAGCCAAATTCCGAGCAAAAAATTTATTTTTGTGCCGACGACCATGATTTCTTCACTCACGGATCCAGGATTTTTGAGTATTCTCATCGAAAATAAAAATTCGGTTTTAGTGCTGGAAGATTGTGAAAATTATATTGCCGAGCGAACCGACTCGGATCGCAATACTGATGTAGTTTCTTCGATTTTGAACCTTGCTGACGGGATTTTGTCTGATGTGATGGAATGTCAGTTCATTTGTACTTTTAATTCTGATATTTCCAAAATTGATACTGCCCTGCTTCGTAAGGGACGCCTCATTGCCGAATACAAATTTCACGAACTTTCTGTCGAAAAATCTAACCAATATTTACAATCTCTTGGCAAAAAAATTTGTGTGGATCGACCGCATACGCTTGCTGAACTCACACATATCGATACTGAAGAAATTCGCGAACACGAAAAAGTGACGCGCATTGGCTTTGGTGTCGAATAAAAAATCCTGATTTGGGGATTTTTTTAAAGTGTGGATTTTCAATAATTACATTCGAGGCGAATTTTACAATTTTCACATTTTGGTTTTTTAGCCGTGCAGTGATATCGCCCGAAAAGTACCATTGGATGGTGGATTTTTTTCTTGATTTTTTCTGGTAGAATTTTTTCCAGTTCTTTGTCGGTTTCGAGTGGTGTTTTGGTTGTCACAAGTCCAAGACGATTGGAAACGCGATGAATGTGCGTGTCCACAGCCACAAGCGACGCATCGTAGAGTACATTCATCACGACTTTTGCGGTTTTGACGCCGACACCAGGAAGTGTTTGAAGTGTTTTGAGATCATTCGGAATTTGCTCGTTGTATTTTTCAGCGAGAATTTTTCCAGTTTCCCAAATATATCGCGATTTATTTCGAAAAAAATTGATATATCGCAAATAATTTTCGATTTCTTCGAGCGAAATCCGATACATATCGCTCGGATTTTTGACACGTTCAAAAAGCGGTGGCGTCACGCGATTGACTTGTTTGTCGGTTGTCTGCGCGGACAAAATCACCGCACAAAGCAATTGAAATGGCGTCTCATAATCCAGTTCAATTTTTCTACCACCATATTCACTTTCGATATAATCTAACGCGTGCTCGTATTTTTTCCAAATTTTATTCATACACGCGACCATAAACGCTGATAAGATTTTGCTTACAATTCACCGAATCTGGACAACTAAAAATTTTCCCAGGAACGCGCACATCGAGATACATCGTTGAACCATTGAGAAGGCCTGCACGATTCGTGTTGTTGGAGTTGATATATGTTTGCAGAGTTACGAGTTGTTCCAATAAATTTTTAGAAAAATCGTTTCCCGTCGCCCCCACTTCGCCCTGCAAAGCAAAAATAATTTTTGTATTGGATTCGAGCACGATATGAAGCTCGTTTTCCACGACGAAATAATTCGCCGATGCGACCGTAAAATCTGGCCATTCTTTTTCAAAAAGTTCAAAAATTTTCGTAATCACAAACATTGAGCGATCAGAAATAACTTTTTTGTATCCAAAAAATAATTCTGTCTGCAATTCGCTTGAGACCAACTGCAAGTGTCGAGAAAATTCTGTCGTCGTCATATCTGCAATCGGCACGAGTACGCCATTACTCGAAACACCAAATCGCTTGTTTTCCACGCCAAAAATCGTCGCGTCAAACTGAATTGGAAGGCTTTTTACGAGAATTTTGATTCCATTCGGCAAGAGTCGCTCGATACGAATCATCTCGGTATTTTTGAGATTTTCTTTGATATTTTTGGCAATTGTGTCCTCATTGAGGATAAAAATACTTTTTCCATAAGCCACTTCTGCCGATCGCTGAACGATAGAAAGATCCACACCATCAGTCATTTGTTCGATAAGAACTTTGGTTGCGCTGATTTTAAAATATGGTGAAAAAGTCACGATATAAACGACCAACATAATCAAAATCGCCCCGATAATCGCCATAAAATGCTTCAAATCACGATCACCGACGATTTTTTCCATCGATTTTTGAAAAAAAGTGGAATACGCGGGATTGAGATTTTTGCGTTTTTCTTTTCCCAAAAGGGTTTTTCGCATTCCGCGTTTTGCCACATAAACATCCTCTTCATCGCTTCGGAAGAGGTATTTTTGCTTTTTTTCTTGCTGTACTTGCTCGTGAAATGTATTTTTTCTTTTTTTGAAAAATTTTTGTTTTATTTTATTGAGAAAGTCCATATTGTTCGTCAAGTTCGCGAATAGTATCAAGAATATTTTTTTTCGGTTCTTGATTTTTGGCTACGCGAAAGCGAATTCGCGGCGTTTTTCTCAATCACAAATCTTTGGAAATTTTCGCGTGAATTGTCTTGGCAATCGGCGCCAGAAAATGTAATAATTCCTTATTGTCGCCCTGTCCAAAAACCATAAAATCCGCATATGATTTGTCCGCGGAAAGCACCACATCAACGAGCGCAATAATCCCATGGTCGTGTTCAAAATTGCGAGAATGATCGAGAATAATTTCGTTTGCAATGGCTCGCATCGCCTCTCGAAGTCGGTCAGTATGAATTGTCATAATGGTGCGAATTATATGAATTTTTCTGAAAATAGCAATGATTTTTTTGATTTTTGATTTCAGAAAATTATCCAAAAATAGAAAAATTTTCTCAAAAAATTCGATAACAAGACATTACAAAAAATCTGAATATTACGAGAAAAATCGCATATTGCTCGAGAACATCATATTTGAAAAAGTTTTTTGAGGCGGGAATTTTTTCGAGAAATTTTATATTTTTTGTTCGCAAAAAAGAAATAATCCCCGCAGAGAAAAATATTGATGCGACAACGATGTGCAATATCCAATTTCCTCAAAACAAAACATTTCCCAAAATGATGAGAAATCCTGTTCCGAAAGCAAAAAATGATATTCCATATCAGAAAAATCGAATAAAAGGAATTGTTATAAACATTTTTTAAGATCGTCTTTAAGGGGCGCTTCAAAAATATATTCTTTCCCAAAAAGTGTGAATTCGAGCCGATGCGCATGAAGCCACTGGCGATTGAGTCCAAATTTTTCGAGTGCTTCACGATTGGCTTTTTCATTTCCATAAATTTTGTCGCCCAAAATCGGAAAACCGATAGACGCGAGATGTACGCGAATCTGATGGGTTCGTCCAGTGAGCAAATCCACTTCCACGAGCGTGTATTTTTCGTGGAAAATCCCACGATTATAAAATTTGGTTTTCGCAAGTTTAGGATTCACTGGATCAATCGTTGACATTCGTTTTCGGTCGCGCGGATCACGACCAATGAACGATTCAATATATCCTTCTTCATCTTTCAAAATCCCATTCACAAGCGCCAAATAAGTTTTTTTGATGGTTCGTTTTTCGATTTTCAGTTGCAGTGCATGCATGGCTTTATCATTTTTCGCAATGATGATAAGGCCGCTTGTGTCCTTATCCAAGCGATGCACAATCCCTGGTCGCTCTACGCCATTGATGATGGATTTTTTCTCGATTTCGTCCGTGCGAATCCCAAGATTTTTAAAATGATACAAAAGCGCATTCACAAGCGTTCCCTTGCGTCCCTCCTCGCCCGGCGTTGGGTGCGTATTGATGCCCGCGTCTTTATTGATAATCGCAAAATCGTCATTTTCAAAAATAATATCAATATCGATATTTTCTGGCAAAAGTTCCATTTGTTCAATTTTCCACTCGATGCGAATCTCATCACCGCGATAAATTTTTTTATTTTTGGTAAAATTTTCGCCATTGCAAAAAATTTTTCCTTCTTCAATCATTTTTTGCAAATAACTGCGAGATTTTTCAGGAAAAAGCGCCGACAAAAAAGTATCCACACGACGCGTCTCGCGCGGATCAGCCAGCACACAAAAAAGTGATGTTGAATAATTATTAGAGCTACGCATAATGAGCGAATAATACGATGATAATCGCGAAAATCGAAGGAAATCCTTGTTTGAAAAGAATGCTTTTTGATGAGCGAACAGCGCCAAAAATTGCCGCAATAATTACGCACGCAAGGAAAAATATTTGGACATTGAACGACCATTCTGCGTTAGTGATGAAAAACGACCAAATAAGTCCAGCCGCGAGAAATCCGTTATACAAGCCTTGATTGGCAGCGAGACCGCGCGTTTTTTCAAAAAGTTCGTCTTCGAGCGCGCCACGAAAAATTTTCCGACCGAGCGTCGTCCACGCAAACATTTCAATGTACAAAATATAAAAATGCTCCAGCGCTACCGTGAGCACGAGAAGGTTGGCAAAAGCTTTCATAATTTCAAAAAATTTGTGGTAGTATATCGATTTTTTTCAAAACACAAAAATATTTTGCTTTTTCATTTTTCTAGAATATAATGCCGACTTCTAAAAAATAGTATGCTTTCCAAAATTTTCAAAAACTTCAAAACAAAGGGCATGGTTGGACAAAGTTCGCGATTTTTGATTCACAAAATGATTTCAAATATCGATTTTTCGGGCGATTTGACGATTGTGCAATACGGCAGCGGAAAAGCGGTTTTTGTGAAGCAAATTTTACAAAAAATGTCGCCAAAATCCAAATTGTATGTTTTTGAAATTGATGAAAAATGCAACAAATATGCGGAAAAAATTCACGATTCACGGCTTGTGTACATCAACGATTCTGCAGAAAAAATTTTTGATTATGTAATGGAAAAAGAGGTTGACGCCGTCGTTTCAACACTTCCGTTCGCGAGTTTGCCGAAAAATCTTTTGAAATCAATCGTGAGCAACTCTCGCACAATTTTGAAAGAAAACGGAATTTTTTTGCAATACCAATATTTTCTCACGAACAAAAATGCGATTGAAAAAATTTTTGGCGAAAAAATCAAACTTTCATTCGAACCAATCAATTTTCCTCCCGCTTTCATTTATAAAATCCAAAAATAAAATCCCCCGATTGGGAGATTTTATTTTTTTGAGAATTATCCAAGAAGTGGACGAGAATAG
>CALHQS010000060.1 GCA_938036655.1 uncultured Candidatus Altimarinota bacterium | reverse complement strand
CAAGGCGGCTTCCAAGCCTCGTTTTACGCATAGTTGGTATCAAGAATTTGCTGATTATGGAAATCCGAAAGAGTGGAAAGAAAAATCTTCCGATCACGAAAATGCCTTTGTTGATAGCTTTGGTGAAAAAGTAGAACTTCCCAAAAAATAAATAAAAATCCCCATTTGGGGATTTTTATTCGAGTTCTTCAGCCACTTTTCCAGCAATTTTGATAGATGGTTTCAAAACCTTGGCACCAACTGCCCATTTTGCAGGGCAAGCAGTTCCAGGATTTGCTGCCATAAACTGCAATGCTTCAATTTTTCGTACCAACTCGTCACTATTTCGACCAAGTGGCCCAGAAGTGATTTCGATACCACGACACATTCCGTGAGGGTCAATGATAAATGTTCCGCGAGCAGAAGTTCCATCGGCATTCAAAACGCCGTACGCTTCAGAAATTTCAAGATTTCGATCAGAAATCATGGTATAAGGAAAATTTTTCATCAACCCTTCGCTTCCAACCCAAGCTTTATGAGAAAAAGCTGAATCTGTCGAAATCGCAAAAATTGTTACACCCATATCGTCAAATTTTTCTTTCGCGTCCGCTAAATCCTTTAATTCTGTTGGACAAACAAATGTAAAATCTCCAGGATAGAAAAACAAAACCGTCCATTTTCCTTTCAAATCATCGGTAGAAACCTTCACGATATCGTCTTTATTTGGATTGTACGCTTGTGCCTCAAATCCGTGCGCTCGTTCGTCGATTTTTACAGAAGAATAGAAAATATTTTCCTCTTCATGAGAGTGTCCGCAACATTCTGACATAATAAAATTTTTAAAAATTAAATGTTCCATTGAACCGAACTATTTTATAAAAATTTTTTAAAAAATCAAGAAAAAATGAGACAAATTCTCATTTTAATATTGTAAAAGCCAAGAAATTATAAAAATTCTTATAAAACTAATTCTGATAAATTTAGAATTTCTATTATAATATCCTCACTCAACCAACCAATGAGAAGGTAATGACTCTGTCAACGTTTGTATTGTATGCCCTCGCTTTTGTGAGTAGAACATTCATTCTGATTGTAGTATGTGCTGTCATTGGTGCATATCTGGCATTTCGAAATGATATGCTGGATTATGAGTGACCAACAGGGAGAGTTAGTATAATCCCCCTAATTTTCTTTGCAATAGTTGAGTATTGGTATCTATTTTTGGGAGAAAAAAATGACTACAGGTGTTATAATTATTCTCGGGTTAATTGTGTTAGTGCTTATTTCTTCTAGGCTCATTGATATGTGTTTGATAAAGATAACGATTTTTAAAAAAGAGGTCATTTGACCTCTTTTTTATTGCACACCCGGTTGTGTCATGGCGCGAAGCATCCATACTTTTTTATCCAAAGTGGTTACCAATCCAATATACATATCTTGAGTGATGGCATCATCTTCATCTGGAATCCATGAACGAATTTCATTTGCCATTGTTTCGATATCTTGGAGCAAAACCGCTACCATCTTGTTTGAAGGAATATTTTCTTCTTCTTTAAAATGAGAAATTTCAAGCATTTTCGCGTATGTAGCCACAGGATAAGCGTTGAGCGCACGAATGCGTTCCGCGAATTCGTCTACTTCATCAGAGAAAAAATCATACAATTCTCCAAAAAATTCGTGGTAATCCAAAAATCCAGGACCTTCCACATTCCAGTGACAAAGACGAGTTTTTTGAGCAAGCACCGTCATATCTGCGACGATGTGATTGAGTCGATTAAGAGTTTGCATAGGTTTATATAAAAAATAAAATGCTCACACAGTGTATCACTTTTTTTTCGAAAGTCAAATTTATTATGAGAATTTGTCTCATAATAGCTCTTGATTTTTTAGAAAAAATGTGCATAATGCGCGCATGCGAACTCATCAGTATAGAGAAATCATCTTGGAAACTTGTCATTGTCGCCATCTTTCGGCGGACGATATTTTTGAGGAGATTCAAAAAACTCATCCAAAAGTTGGCCGTGCGACGATTTATCGCAATATTGAAAAAATGTTTGAAGAAAATTTGTTGCGAAAAATTCCTGGCCCGAATTGCAAAAATTATTTTGAATCGAACGACGAGCCGCACGCACATTTGGTGGATGATCGTTCCAAAATTTTTTGTGATTTTCCGATAGAAAATATCAATCTCAAAAATTTACCAGAAGGTTATGAAGTCGCGGAAATCTGCATTCATATCAAAAAAACTTTATAATTTGATTTATGTCAGAAATTATTTCTCTCAAAAATATTACCAAAAATATTGGGTGACACGAAATTTTGAAAAATATTTCCTTTTCGGTTGAAAAAGGGGATGTTTTTGGTTTTATCGGGCCAAATGGCGCTGGAAAAACTACGACTCTCAAAACGATTTTGGGAATTATTGAGCCAACTTCGGGTGAGGTGAGAATTTTTGGTGAGAATCCACAAAATATTTCTGTCAAAAAACGTATCGGTTTTATGCCGGAAAATACGTATTTGTACAAATATTTGACGGGCGATGAATTTTTGGATTATGCGGCTGGGTTTTATGACATTTCCAAAGAAAGAATCGCTGAACGAAAAAATTGGGTTTTAAAAAAAGTTGGATTGGAAGAGGCTCGTGCGCGCCGACTTTCGACCTATTCTAAGGGAATGTTGCAGCGAATTGGGATTGCACAGGCGATTTTGCATGATCCAGAATTGATTTTTTTGGATGAGCCAATGTCGGGACTTGATCCAATCGGTCGAAAAATGATTAAAGATTTACTTTTAGAACTCAAAAAATCTGGAAAGGCGATTTTTTTGAATTCTCATATTTTGCCTGATGTGGAAGCGGTTTGTGATAAATATGCGATTATTGTGAGTGGAAAAATTCTCAAGCAAGGTGTGATGAAAGAATTGTCAGAATCGCTTGAAAATATTTTTATGCAAACTCTTGAAGGTGAAAAAATTGATGTTCAATAATATTTATGAAAAAATTATTTTTATTTGTCATCTGTGTAGGAATTATTCTGATGTTGCCGTGGATGCTCATTTCATTTGCGACGACAGGCATGATTTATATGAATGTAGATGATGTACCTGCGCGAAAATATGGCTTACTGCTGGGAACAAGCCCTGGTGCGCAGAATAGTAATTTGTTTTTTAGTACGCGCATTGAAGCGGCAAAAATTCTCTACGAAAAAGGGAAAATCGAGTATATTATTGTGTCTGGTGATAATTCTACGAGCTCGTACAATGAGCCACTTTATATGAAAACCGAACTCGAACGTCGTGGCGTTGCAACCGATAAAATCGTGATGGATTATGCGGGATTTCGTACGCTTGATAGCGTACTTCGTGCGAAAGAAATTTTTTCGCTCACGGATGATATTACTATTATTTCTCAACCTTTTCATCTTGAGCGCGCACTTTTTTTAGCGAAATTTCATAAAATTAATGCCATTGGATTTGGTGCGGCTGATGTGAGCCTCAAGTATGGTTTACAAACATATATTCGTGAAATCGGTGCGCGTTGGCTTGCGATGTATGACACGATTCGTGGAACGCAGGCGACAGTTCTCGGTGATAAAGTAGAAATTTCTGAAAATGTTGAAAAAAATATTTCTGAATAATAAAAATCTCCCTCGGGAGATTTTTATTTGATGATTCCACTTCCAATCACGATATCATCTTGATATATTACGCAGATTTGTCCGGAAGCGATGGCGCGTTGTGGCTCGTCAAACTCTACGATATAACCGCTATTTTCTGTTTCAGAAATGTGACATACTTGATCTTCTTGGCGATAACGAATTTTGGCTGAATATTTTTTTGACAAATCTGGAATTTTCCCCACAAAATCAATGATTTCACATTTTTTGGAAAAAAGTGCCAAATCTTCCGCAGTTCCAACGGTAATCGTATTTTTTTGAGTATCTTTGGCGACCACAAAAAGTGCTGGTCCACCGCCGATTTTAATGCCCTTTCTTTGCCCGATGGTAAAGGAAAAAGCGCCTTCGTGCTCACCCAAAATATTCCCGTTCAAATCGATAATTTTTCCAGGTTTTTTTTGTAATTTTTTTGCGAGGAATTCTTTCATCGGGATTTTTCCAATAAAACACAATCATTGTGAGTCTTTACGCTCTGCGTTCGGCAAATTTGCTTCTTTGGCGATTTTTCGTACTTCGGATTTTTCTAGATGTCCAATGGGGAAAATGGCTTTGGAAACCTGAAATTCTGAGAGTCGGGATAAAAAATATGATTGATCCTTGTTTGGGTCGAGCCCCTTTTTGATGCAATTATTTTCGATTTGTGCATAGTGCCCAGTCGCGATTTTATCGTATCCAAGCGACAAAGCCTCTTCTAGAAAAAGGTCAAATTTTACCAAATTGTTACAAAAAACATCCGGATTTGGTGTGCGTCCAGCCTCATACTCACGATAAATATAGTCAATAATTCGACTTTCGTACTCGTCGCGATAATCAAAAGTAAAAAACGGCAACTCCAAAAATTCTGCCACTTTTCGTGCTTCGGCGAGATCAATTTTGGTGGTACAATTTTCATTTTCTTCATCCAAGTAATTGATCATAAAGCCACAATGCACTTCGTGTCAGGCCTGCTTGAGGAGATATGCGGACACGGCAGAATCAACACCACCAGAAAGTCCGACCAAAATTTTGAGTTTTTCCATAATTATTTTTTGTGATTATAACAATTTTTGCACAATTGTAAATGCTTTCAAAAATTATTTTTCCATCAAAAAATCCCCAAAAGGAGATTTTTAGAATTGCACAAATTCTTCGCTTCCATCAAAATTTTTCACTTCGTATCCGCCTTTTTCAATGGTTTTTGGCGTGATAGCGATGCGAGTGGGGATTCCCCAAAGTTCGCAGTCTGAAGCTTTTTGTCCGAATCCAAATTTTGAGCCCATGCGGTCGTCAAGGATGACGCTTTTTCCTTCGTTTTCAAGTTTTTCCGCTAATTTTTTGGCTGCTTCAATATTTTCTTCGCCCAATACCAAAATGTATACATCGTACGGTGCCACGCTTTTCGGCCACTTAATTCCTTTTTCGGTCATAAAATATTCTGCCATCACACCCATCAGTCGCGAAACTCCGATTCCATAACAACCCATTTCGATGCGAGGATTTTCCTGATTATTCTCATCAGTAAAGGAAATTCCGAATGGTTTTGAATATTTGTCACCGAGATAAAAAATATTCCCTACTTCACTTGCATTGCGGAAAGTGAGTTTTTCGCCTGCCACATTTCGCGATGTGAATCCTTCTTTTGGCTCATTAAAATCCGCAAATTCTGTAATCGCCAAGTCAGGAATATTCACATTCTTGGTAGATTTTGCCAGAGCATTTGCGCCCGCAAAATAATTTTTTGCGGAATGTAAGCTTTCATCCGCGAAAACATCGAGCGGAAGATTGGCTTCCTTGAGTGGTGTTGCAAAGCCGCGAATCGTCCCAATTTTTTCAAGTTCTGCTTCATTCATGAGCTCAAAATTTGGCGTGCCATAATAATTTTTGACAAAATTTCGAACCTTAATTTCATTAACATCCAAATCTCCACGAATCACAATCGCAAAATATTTTCCATTTTCTGAACGATAAATCACGGTTTTAAGCATTTTCCAAGTTGGATTTTCAAAATATTCCGCCATTTTTTCCATCGTTACAATTTCTGGAATGCTGTCCAAATATTGTATTTTTTCTTCCGCGTCGGCGATATTTTTTTCGTCCGCAATTCCGCTCGCGAGCTCGAGATTGTAGCAATATCCAGAAGAATCTTGCACGATGATATCTTCACCAATTGGCAAAAAAGTCTGAAATTCGTGAGAATTTTTATCAGAAATCGTTCCACCATCCGCGTCCGCAATTACTGTATCAGCTCCAAGTCCAAGCCGATCATAGATTCGCAAATAAATTTTTTTCACTTCCGCATAAAAATTGTCAAAATCTTCTACGCTCGCGTGGAATGAATAGGCATCATTCATAATAAATTCGCGCCCACGAAGAAGTCCTGATTTTGCGCGCTTTTCGTTGCGGAATTTTTTTTGTGTATGATATACACATGTTGGCAAATCTTTGTATGACTGGATAAATTCCGTCATAATATTGGTGACATTTTCCTCATTGGTTGGTGCAATTCGGTATTCAGTATTTCCCCAGCCCGGCACTTTAAAATATTCTGGAATATCCCATCGGCCCGTTGTTTCCCAGATTTCTCGTGGCGTCAAAATCGTCATGAGCATTTCGTGCCAGCCGGCCTTGTCGAGCTCTTCGTGAATAATTTTTTCAATATTCGCGAGAACGCGGTAACCCATCGGCAAAAATTCGTACGCGCCCGCCATTGCTTGACGAATGTATGAACCTTGCAACAGAAGGCTTGTAGAACGATTGTCAGAAACTTTTGGTTGTGTCTTGAGAGTTTTGAAAGGAAAAGTTGAAAGTTTTAACATAGGAAAAAATTAGGAATGAGTAATATTTTGGAAAAATTTTTCTTGATCAAGCTTACCGCCGCTGCGTTTTTTGTTTTTGAGAAAAATTTCGTTGCCCTCGATTTTGCTGATATTTGGCTCTAACGACAGAATATCAAAAACCGCTTTTTGTGTGAGGTTTTGCTGATTGATATAGCCAGAATCCACCGCGATTTGAAGAATTTTTTGTCCAAATTCAGAAAGTTTTTCAATTTTTGATATAGTATTCATAATAAAATTTATTAGAAAAATCCCCCAGAAAGCATGACTCTCGTGGGGGATTTTCGATACGCAAAAACTACCTTTCGAGAGTCGAAAGGGGTGAGGGAACAAGGTATGCGAAGCGAATCTTTGTCATAAAATATTTTTTCTCATTATAATTTTTTTCAGAAAAAGTCAAATTTTCTTCCTTATAGTATTATAATTTTTATAACAAAAAAATCTCCGAAGAGAATTTTTTAATTTTTGTGGTCGGGGTAGCTGGACTTGAACCAGCGACCAATCGGTTATGAGCCGACTGCTCTAACCACTGAGCTATACCCCGAAAGTTATTTTCTGCTGGCGGTGGGTAGGGGATTCGAACCCCTGCGGCACCTTGCGGCACCCTACAGGTTTAGCAAACCCGCCTCTTCGGCCTCTTGAGTAACCCACCAGATGTTGCGCACGCAGTATAAAAATTTTTTTCAAAAAAGCAAGGCAAAATACAAAAATATTTCTCAGCTTTTTCTCAAACCAATAATGTATATTATTTGTGTACAAAATTTCCAAAAATTTTCTCGAATCTACTAATTTTTGCAAAAACAATACTAGACTTTTATATTTTTTTATTTTTTATATAAAAATTCTTTCGAAAAAAATATTTTTTTCAAAGATTTTTTTGGCTTAAAATAGAGCAAATTTTATTTTTTTACAAAAAAAGTGAAAAATTCTTTTGACTTTTCTCTCTTTTTCAATATAAATTTCCCACTGCCAGCGGG
>CALHQS010000059.1 GCA_938036655.1 uncultured Candidatus Altimarinota bacterium | reverse complement strand
CTCAAAAGACACTGGATTACTTTTGCCTTTTTAGGTTTGTATTTTATTGGTTTTTTAATTTTGTCAGGAATTTTTCTCACATTTTCAAAATTCTGAATTTCTCTTGTGGGTGAAAAAATTTTTTGGTGATTTTTTAGTATTTTTTGTCTGATTTTTATTTCCGTTCTCATGATGATGTGGATAAATTCAGAGCTTGATTTTCTGATTTTAACGAACAAACGCGTAATTTATATCGAGCAAACAACATTTTTATCACGAAAAATCATCGAATTTCCACTCTCATCAATTCAGGAAATTCGTTCAAAAGTTTCTGGAATTTTGCCAACTATTTTTCAATATGGCGAAGTTAGTATTGCGACAGCAAATAGTCAAGAAATAATGAAGCTTCCATATATCTGAAATCCTGGTGAAAAAATTCGAGAAATCAATAATTTTCTGGCAAATCTGCAAAAAAATTAAAAAAACATTTGTACTTTTTACTCTTTTTCATATAATGAGACTAATTCTCATTATTGGGGAAGAATTTTTATTTTTCTACTATGTACGATCTTATTATTATCGGTGCTGGATCAGCAGGACTTCCAGCTGGAATGTACGCAAGCCGATATAAACTTAAAAATATTATTATTGGCGAAATGCCAGGTGGAGCGCTTTCAACTTCTCATTGTGTTGAAAATTTTCCAGGAGTATTATCTGCGCCAGGTGCAGAAATTATGGATAATTTTAAAAAACATGCTGAAAGTGCGGGTTCAGAAATTCTCCAAGACCGTGTCGAAGTTGTGTCGAAGATTGGCGAAAATCATTTTTCTGTATCGACAATGGGTGGAAAGAATTTTGACGCAAAACGTATATTGTTAGCAACAGGGAATACGTATAAAATGCTTGGAATTCCTGGGGAAAGAGAATTTTATGGACAAGGCGTTTCATACTGTGCGACTTGTGATGGTAATTTTTATAAAAATCTTACTGTTGGTGTAGTTGGTGCTGGAAATACGGCTATCACAGAAGCTCTATATCTTGCAGAAATCGCGAAAGAAGTTCATATTTTTGTTCGCGGTGATGTGATTCGTGCGGAAAATATTTGGACTGAAAAAGCTAACAACACATCAAACATTATCTTCCACATGAATACACAAGTTACTGAAGTACAAGGAAATATGATGGGTGTTACAGGAGTGATTCTTAATACAGGAGAAAATCTCGCACTTGATGGATTGTTTGTCGCCATTGGATCGACACCAATTACAAATATTGTCGACAATCTTTCGCCACAAAAAGACGGAGAATGATGTCTTGTTGTTGATCAACGTCAAGAAACCACTATTCCTGGGCTTTATGCAGCTGGTGATGTAACAACAAATTCTAATAAATTTCGACAAACTATTATGTCAGCTGCGGAGGGTTGTCTCGCTGCCAATAGTATTCATGAAGACATTTTGAAAATTACTCAATAAAAAAACTTCATTACGAAGTTTTTTTATTTTTTTGTGCTAAATATTTTTTAAGAGCCTGTGCTGTATAACTTTCTTCGACAGAAAGAATTTTTTCTTTAGGACCAGCAAATACAAGATTTCCACCAGCATCGCCGCCATTTGGGCCAATATCGACAATTGCGTCAGCATTAGCAATAATATCAAGATTATGTTCAATAACGATTACGCTATTTCATTTTTCTACAAGAGCATCGAGAATGTCAAGCAATTTCTGTACATCAGCAAAATGTAATCCCGTAGTCGGCTCATCAAGAATATACAATGTTTGACCTGTTGATCGCTTTGAAAGATCATAAGCAAGCTTGATGCGCTGTGACTCACCACCAGAAAGTGTTGGCGCTGACTGACCAAGAGTAATATATCCAAGCCCCACATCAATCAATACATCTAGAACGCGTTTTATTCTAGGAAACGCAACAAAAAATTCTGATGCCTCTTCGATGGTCATATTGAGTACTTCAGCAATATTTTTTCCTTTAAACTGAATACTTAAAACATCATCATTATAACGGGTTCCTTTACAGGCTTCACATTCAACATAAACATCTGGTAAAAAATGCATTTCAATTTTTTTTGTACCATTTCACTCACACACCTCACAACGCCCTCATTTTGTATTAAATGAAAATTTTCATACATTAAAACCTCGAACCTTAGCATCATTGGAAGCAGCAAAAACCTCACGAATATAAGTAAAAACTCCAGTATAGGTCGCTACATTTGAATGTGGGGTTCGACCAATTGGTGATTGATCAATAATAATAGTTTTATTGATATATTCAAATCCTTCTATTTTCTCGTATTTTCCAACAGGAAGAGACGATTTATTAAAATAATTGAGAAGTGCATTCGAAAGAATATCCATCACCAATGAAGATTTTCCAGATCATGAAACCCCCGTTACCACGGTCATACATTCAAGAGGGAAACGCACATTAATATTTTTAAGATTATTTTCTTGTGCTCCGTAAATCGACAGAAATTTTTTTGTCGATATTTTTTTAGGATTTTGGCGAACAATCTCTTTTTTTCCTGATAAATAAAGGGAAGTTTCTGTCGAAGAATTTTTTATTAATTCTGGATACGTTCCACTAAAAATCACTGAACCTCCATGTACTCATGCGCCCGGCCCAATATCAACAATATAATCACTTTCTCGCATAATATCTTCATCATGTTCAACAACAATAACAGTATTTCAAAGAGTGGCCAGTTTTTTCAGATTTTTAATCAGCATATCATTATCTCGCGGATGAAGACCAATAGAAGGCTCATCAAGTACATAAATAATACCTTCTAATTGGGTTCCAATCTGCGTAGCAAGACGAATTCTCTGTGATTCACCACCAGAAAGCGTATGAGCCCGACGAGCAAGTGTTATATATCCAAGGCCAACTCCTTGCAAAAAATGTAATCGATCAATAATATTTTTCAAAACACCTTCGGAAATAATTTTTTCTTCTTGGGAAAATTCTAGTTTTTCAAAAAAATCTAGTGTTTGCTCGACAGACATCGACGCAAGTTCGCCAATATTTTTTCCTCCAATTTTTACCATTAAAAAAGGTTTTTTGAGACGATATCATTGACAAGTTCGACACTCTTTTTCTGTGGCGAACTTCAAAATATTTCGCATGTGCGATTGAGTTTTATTTTCCGAATCAGCATAATGTCGCTCTAATTTTGGAATTACACCCTCATATCGACACATATAGACATTTCATTTTTTATAAAATTCTGAGTTGGAATCAAAAATAATAGAAAATTTTTCATCAACGCCATACAAAATAATTTCGCGTTGTTTTTCAGTTAATTTTCCATATGGTTTATTCATTGGAATTTTATATTTTTCACATACAGCACGCAAAATAGAGAGATAATATTTAGAATTTTCCCATGGCAAAATAGCACCTTCTTCAAGTGTAAGGTCAAAATTTATAATATCTTTTTCCTCAAAAGTAGTACGAAATCCAAGTCCCCCACAATCATCACACGCACCAAAATGTGAATTAAAGGAAAAATTTGAGAGCGAAAATTTTGGGCTTATATATCCGCACTGCGGACAAAAATTTCAAAGTGAGTATTTTTTGGTAATGTTTTCAGAAGGGAAAAATATTTCAATGACACCATCACTTTTCTCTGAGGCCAACAATAAAGAGTCTCGGAGACGAGAATAAAACATTTCATCGTTGTTTTTGATAATCAAACGATCGACAATAATCGACACATCTTCGACAGAAATATTTTTTTCTTCGACAGTATCAGCGACAGAAAAAACCTCATTTCCTTTTATATATCGGACAAATCACTTATCTGAAACAATTTGAGAAATTTCTTTCATCGGCATTTCTTCGACATCATTTTTAATTGTCGACAATGGAAACATTATAAAAATTTTCGTTCATTCATCATTTTTTTTAATGTCTTCAACAATATTTTGAATAGTATCTTTTTCGAGAGATTGTTCTGGATGATTTGGACAATATGGAACCCCAATATTTGCATACAGAAGCCTATAAAAATCATAAATCTCTGTGATTGTTCCGACAGTAGAGCGAGGATTATTGCTAACAGTTTTTTGATTGATAGCGATGGTTGGTGAAAGTCCTCGAATTTCACGAACTTTTGTCGCATCAGAAGTATTCGAAATCATCATCCGTGCAAAAGTTGACAAAGATTCCAGATATCTTTTCTGCCCCTCGGCATACAATGTTTCAAAAGCGAGCGAAGATTTTCCAGACCCAGAAAGGCCTGTTACAACAACAAGCTTATTTTTAGGAATTTTTACGGAAATATTTTTTAAATTATGAGTTTCTGCTCCAATAATTTCAATAAAATCGGACATATTATTTATGATTAGTTGCAAGTACACAAACGATAATTTCCTTTACTCAAGCGTTTTTCAAGACTTTTGCACATTCATTGATAGTGGAGCCTGTTGTGAGTACATCATCAAAAAGAATCACTTTTTCAGGAATTTTTACTATTTTTTTGATAGAAAAAATTTTTTTTCGATTTTTGAGTCGTTCCTCACGAGAAAGTGTGAGTTGTCGGCGAGAAAATTTTGTTTTTAGAAGGGAAATATGTGGAATTTTGGTGATTTTGGAAATTTTTTTAACAATCAATCCGATAGTATCAAATCCTCGAATCCAATATCGAGTCCAATGCATCGGCGTCGGAATAAGAACAAAATCCTGAAAATTCATTTCAGTTTTCTGAATCATTTGAGCAAACATATCAGCAAAAATAGTCGATAATTGCCGATCAGAATGAAATTTATAACGTTCAAGTAAGTGAGAAATTTTCTGATATTCTGTCGCGACAAAAATTTCATCAAAATAAGAATCTTCGAGAATTTTTTTATATTCTTCTCACATTTTTTTGACAGAAATTTGAAGATCTGTTCGTGGCGATTCATCAATAAAAATTGACAAAAATCCTTTCCAAAAAGACATATTATACAAGAGAAAGAAGTACTTCGGAGATTTTTTTCACGCCCCAACCAGTACCACCAACAGGCATATATCCGAAATCCTTTGTTCGATATGCGGGCCCTGCAATATCAAGATGAGTAAACTGAGCGTCCCCCTTGAAATGACTTAAGAATGCAGCCCCCATAGAAGAACCAGCCTTTTCTGATTCTGAAAGATTCTGAAGATCAGCTGTTTGTGATTCTACAGCTTTTATCATTTTTGGAGTTAAAGGCAATCGCCACACGTTTTCATATGGCGAAGTATTGTCGATGAATGTCGAAATGAGTCTTTCATCATCACCCATAATTCCTGAAATATCATTTCCAAGAGCATAAATACAAGCACCTGTCAAAGTCGCCATCGTAATCAAATGATTCACTTGAAAATTTTTCTCTACATACGACATTACATCAGCCAATACAAGTCGCCCTTCTGCATCAGTATGATGAATTTCAACAGTTTTTCCATTGTACGCAGTATAAATATCAAGCGGTTTAAAAGCTGCCGCGCCAGTCATATTTTCCACAATTCCAAGTCCAAAAACAACATTCAGTGGTAACTCTGGAAGTGAATCAAGATACATCGCCACTCCCAAAACACCAGCGGCACCAGCCATATCGCATTTCATGTCAAGCATATATTTATCGGGCTTAATCTGAATACCACCAGCATCAAAAGTCACTCATTTTCCAATAATTCCAAATTTTTCACCAGAAATTTCTTTTTTTGGCTTCAAAATTATCATAATACTATCACGTGCGCTTCCTTGACCGACCGCACGAATAAGGTTACATCCTAATTCTCGCAATTCAGTATTTCCGAAAACTTCCACTTCAAAATGATTCCATTTTCTGGAAGTAATCATCTGAGCAAAGGCTTCTGGGTAAAAATCATTTGGTGGAAGATTGACAAGATTTCTCGCAGCATAAATCGCTTCATAAAGAGGAATTTTTGATTCCAACTTCGCCAAGTTCGACACATCTTCGACAAAAAATATTTTATCAAAATTTTCTTTTTTCGTTTTATAAAGAGAAAATTCATACATCGTCAAAACAAAAGCTTCAAAAGCTTCTTCGACAAAACCATCAGGAACATAAACAAGATTTTTCGAAAATTTTCTGAAAATTTCGGTACGATTTTCAAGTCGATCATCAGTTTTTGAGAAAAAAATCACGACTTCGAAAATATTTTCATTTTCTGGATAAAATGTAAACACCTTTTCAGTTTCACGAGCTTTTTGAATTTTTTCGAGAATTTTTTCAGGAACGGAAATTTGAAATTTTTCCAATTTTTCAAAAATATTGGATTCAGAAATTTCCAAAAGAAGCGTATGAGTAGAAATATTTGCAACATCCGTCGCAATTTGAATATGAAGTTTTGTATCAAGCATAATTATTTTTTAGTTCGAAATCGGAAATAAGAAAGAAAGAAAAGCCCTGCCAAAAGGAAAAACCCAAATGAGGAAAACACAAACGACGAGGCTTCCCATTTCATAAAAATAAGCGCATACAAGAAGAAAAAACCACTAAAAGCGATACTCGCATAATGTATTATCGCAAAATCATATTGCTGTTTTTCTTCCCAAAAATACGTATTTATAATAATCAAAAGAGGAAAAAAGAAAATAAACATCAACGAGGAAAGTACCGAATTTGTAGATAAAAGCGATAAAAAGACGAATCAATAAAGAAAATAAATAATAAAAATCGCCGTTGAATATGTCACAAGATTTGAAAAGCGAATATGAACCGAAAAAAGAAAAATCGCAATAGTAATCAAAAAATAAATGCTCGCAAAATGACTAAAAATTGTAACCGAAAGAAGTCCTACCGAGCCAAGTATCACGGACAAGAAAAAAACGCGCGAAATATTCAAAAAAACATCAAAAAATGAAGATTTTTCACTGAGCTCAAATAAAATAATCCCCAGTAAACTCAGAGCCCCAACAATCAAATAAAAGGGAATTTCTCGAAACAGAAAAATCAACAAAATTTCTAATGAGAAAAAAATCGATGCCAAAAATCCGTAGAAAAATTTTTTTCGATATTTTGTTTCAAATCGGAAGAAAAAATATGAAAATCACATTGTTACAACCGAAAAAATCACATCAAGAAAATTGATCGTTTCTCGCACAAAAAAATAATATATTCCGATAATAAGAATCGTAATATAGCTAAAAAGTAGGTGAAATCCGAGAATATCAAAAAAAATCTCATTTTGCCAAGAAAATGCAAAAATATATCCCAAAAAAATCGTGAAAATCGCTAAAAAAATCATCAAATGTGCATGAATACTTTCTGCGATTGTTCCAGAAAAAGTAAATGCTAAAATATAAATCCCAAGATATGTGAGTATAAGAGGAATAATAAGCGATTTTTGCGGTGATAATTCAAATGAAAAAAGATTCGATAATCATTCTTCGCCAGCAGAATTTTTAAAAAAGAAAATTGGCGAAAAATAGAGAAGAAAAAATAGCATCAATATCAAAAAAACCCCTTCTATCACATAAAAACCGAACAGATGGCAAATAAAAATAAAAAGGGAATGTAGGATAATGAGCAGAATATACATTTCCTAAAAATTAGTAGAAAGGAATGAAAAAATCAATAAAAAACACGGAATAACCACAATCATCGTTTTCCAGCCACGAATCAGTGTCAGACACAAAGTAAATACAGAAAATAATGTCAAAAAAAGTGACGATTTACTCTGCAAAACAAGTTCAATTATTTTCATTCCATCAAGCACATTAAGTATGATGTAGAGAAAAATATAGAAAAATAGCCCAACAGAAACTATTGTTCAAAGAGTTGCAAGCGTACTAAAAAATCATGTAATATAATAATCAAACCCATGTACCAATTTTGTATATGAAACAGACTTATTTTGAAGTCGATTTTCAATAATTTGAATATTTTGCAGCAAAAGTCTTCGTTTCAGAAGAAGTCGTTTTAATAGTGAAAATTTTCCAGTAAAAAACGTCTTCACAATAGCGGAATCATTATTCTGATGAGCCTTTTTATAAATATCAAGTTCCCGCTTATTTTTAAAATAGATAAATGAATTAGTGTCGATTCTATTTTTTGGTTCAACTTTTTCAGGCTTTTTCTCATTTGTAAAACGACCCAAAAATGACTGGAATTTGTATTCCAGTGATGATTGTTTTTCTTCTTCAGTCTGAATTTTTTCACTCGAACCGATACTTTGAAGTAATTTATTGGTTTCAGCCAAAAATTTTGCTTTCTCTTTAATCATTCCCTTTTTGAGGATTTCCAATTCAATCGTTCCGATTTGTTTGAGGGAATCTTCGAGAGTTGACTGAATTTTTCCAACATTTCGCATTCATTTAATGGAGACAAGCTCCATTTCAACACGTTCTAGAACAGCTTTTTGTTCTTCTGTTACAATCTCATGATTCTTAATGAGCAAATTTTGAATTTTTAAAATCGTCTCATCAATATCTTTTCCGTATTTTTCAATTTCTTTCAAAAGTTGCGGAGAAAAATCTTCATTATCCTCATTTTTCAAAATATCAGGCTTTTCTTCTACTTTTTGGCCAATAGACTCAAGATACATTCGATATCCGTCTTTTACTTTTGCGGTAATAATTTTTTTCTGATCATCCGGCATTCATTCTACCGTATAAATCGCGACAACATCATATTTGAGGTCTTCAATTAATTTTCGATATGCCTTAAAAATATCGTCCGATTGGATTTTTCCAGTTTGAATATTTCCATTAATCAGGCTATCAAAAAAGAAAAAATTCCCCTCTTGCGCAAGAGAAGTTTCCACTACTTCCTGAATTTCAATAATTGAATATCCTTGTTTGTGAAGAATGTTTCGCGCTTCTTCACGATTTTGAGCTGTCAAACGAAGCGTGAGTTTCTTATTTCATTTTGAACAAATTGCCTGAAATTGCATACGAAAAATTATTGCTGAACAAATCGAACTCCGGCCTTTGGTTCGCGGAATTCGCTCATAATTTTCTGGAAAAATTTTTCAAAACTTTCGTTATCAAGAATTTCCATCGAAAAAAAGTACAAATCTTTTTCCTCGTTTCGGATTTGAAGATTTTGTATAATTTCTTTCAAGACAAAAGTTTTTTCCTCTCGTGAAGAGACAGAATTTTCCATCAAAAAATTTTTAAAACTATGTTCGGATTATATTCTTTTTTTAAAATTTCTCAAATCAAATTTTCGCTTATTTTTTGTCTTATATAAAATAATAAAATAAATATATATAATTTAGTAATAATAATACGCCAAATTGTCAGAAAAAAAGAAATGATTTGATACGAAAAAAATAAAAAAGTTTTTGACAAATATATAAAATTTTTCTTGAT
>CALHQS010000058.1 GCA_938036655.1 uncultured Candidatus Altimarinota bacterium | reverse complement strand
CGCTTGGAGTTGAATTTACTGAAGTTGATGTAACGAATAATCCTGATATCCTTATGGAAATTGTGCAAAAAACTCCAATGCGAACGGTTCCGCAAATTTTTGTGGGTGACACATTTTTAGGTGGTTATACCGATGTGGCCGCGCTTCATGCTGAAGGAAAGCTCCTTCCGATGCTTGAAACAAAATAAAACTCTCGTACGAGAGTTTTTTAAAATTCCAATTTCCAAGAATATTTTTTTTTAGTATTTGGGGCAAGTTTATTGATTCCTCATTTATTTGTGAAATCTCATTTTTGTTCAAATTCATCAGCAAATCAATCCCATGGCTCAATGCAAATAAATGGTGCATTCGGTTGTTTCCAGATTCCAAGATGTGGAAAATTTTCCCAAGACATTGTAAAAATTTTCTCGTTTTTCTCACAAAAATCAATAGAATCACCTCAAAAATTTCTTAAAATCATCGCATCTTTTTCAAAAAACTGTTCTTGTAGGCATAAATCTTTTTTGTTCAGATAGTCTCCAAAATTTTCTTCATAATCCTGGAAGATCATTCCATTTTGAAGTCGGTCTATTTTTTGATGGCTATAATTTTCTTTGAAAACGAGCGAATATTGTTCGATATTTGTTCATATTTTGAAAGCTGGATGAATTCCGAGAGAAAAAAACATATCACTATTTCTGGTATTTTTTACAATGTATTCAGTTTTGATGTTATTTTCAAAAATTGTGTATCAAATTGAAAGTTCAAAATCGAATGGATATTTTTTGAGTGTTTCTGGTGACGACTTGAGTATAAAAGTTGCAGAATTTTCATTTGAATCAACCAGGATAAAATCCATATCACGAGCAAATCCGTGTTGTCATAACTGATATTTTTTTTCTTCAAAAATATATGAATTATCCTTGAGTGCTCCCACGATAGGAAAGAGAACGGGGGATTGTCGCTGCCAAAAATTTTCCTCTTTTTGGTGGATAATTTCTCTATTTTTGTACAATAATGAATTTATTTCTGCTCAAAAATGATTTATCTTGAGAGTGAGGTTGTCATTTTGAAGAATAGTTTCCATAATTTTTAAAAAATAAAATCCCAAATTGAGATTTTATCGAAGTTCAAAAGTAAAAGAAAGAGTCGTTGTGTATTCATCTTCTCCTTTAAACCATTGTGCGTCTGCCGTGGTAACTTCCTCTGAAGATTTTGCTATATTTGCAAGTGATCACATATATGGAGTATAATTTTGTGAATCTGTCGTTACAGAAATAATTTTTCCAAGTTTTGCGCCAAGATTTTGAGCCATTTCTGAAGCTTCTTTTTTTGCTTTTTCAATAGCATCCTTTCGTGCTTCAGCTATAAGGCCTTCTTGTGAATCAAGGTTTTTATCTATAGATAAAACAAAAGTATCTTTTATTTTTCCGAGTGCTGTGATAATATTTTCAGTATTTCCAAAATTCTCTTTTGTAACACGAAGCGTTAAATATTGTATAACATTGTAAACGTGCTTTGACTTTCCTTCAGACTCGTTTTCTGTTTCATTATATCTGTCCCACTGATTTGTTCTCATTTCTTCAAGAACAATATCAGAATCATTCAGGCCAAGATTTTTTAGAGCACTCATAAGCTCATTTCGTTTGTTGATGAGTTTTTGTGTCGCAACATCAATACTTTCTTCGCTTTCAATGTCGATACTCATAGCAATTTTTGCACTATCTGGCTTTACTTTAACGACCCCTTGTGTAGTCAAAGAAATTGTTCGCGGAGTTTTATTATTTTGTCCAATGAGGTTTGTT
>CALHQS010000057.1 GCA_938036655.1 uncultured Candidatus Altimarinota bacterium | reverse complement strand
GCCACCCAATTTCACGAGCATTTCGTGAAGATTTGCTACTTTCATACACAAAAATTCTAAAAATAAATTATTTTCATTGTATTTTTTTTTCAAAAAAGGCAAATTTTTTCCCTCATTTTTTCTAAAATCTTCAAAAAATTATTAATGCAAAACTTTGCAATAGTATTATTTAAGAAAATTTTACCACTAATTTTAATTATTATTAAGCGATTTTTATTATTGCAAATATTAGCAATAATATTTTTTGATAAAAAATAAGCCCCGAAGGACTTATTTTATTTTTCTTTGAGAAGAACGGTGCCAAAATATATTTCACGAATATTTTGTTCGTGCGTATCAATATTTTCTGCGATTTTAATATATAAAATATTCGCTTGAATATCATATTTTTCACCGATTCCAATAAATTGCAACTTCATTGATTTTGAGTTTGTTTGTTTGAATTCATCAACGATTTTTGCTATAAAATCGCTCAAATCATATGTCTCAATCACTTCGCCATAATGCGTGAGTACAAGGTTTTTCCTATCAATCATTGCGTAGAAATTTTGAGATTTTCTCAGTGTATTGTCGTGATCAAATCCATCACTATATTTGTTGGCACCGCCAATTGACCAGTCATAACCTGAAATTTTTTCACTTCTATCTTCCGATTTTTTGGCTGTTAAATCATAATTTCTCACATTGTCAGGAATGGTTTCATGAGTACCATAAATTACCTCTTGTAACAGTAATTTTTCCGCGATTTTTTCGTGAATTCTGTACGAATTTTCTGGATTTTCGAGAATGCTTTCAAATAATTTTTTAATCAATGCACAATCACTCGATTTGCACAAATAATTGATTTTTTCAAGAATTATTTTTGAATTTTCATAATCGAGCATTTCGAGATTTTCTGTAACAATTTTCCCGTCGCGATAGCGGCCAGTTTGTTCGAGTTTTGCTATCAAATCGTTGTATTGAAGGGTTTTTGGAAGAGCGAAAATCCCCCATGGCCCAATTGACATAAAAAGTGCAAGACATGAAAACATCATCGGAATCATCACGAGGCGCTTTCGCTTTGCAATCATCAAATAGAGTGAAATCATGAGCAAAATACCACCGATAATTACGACTAAATAACGATTTGTTGTGAGTCCATATTGTGCGATACGCAAATAAATCGCATAAAAAAGCATAAAAAGCTGGAAAAATACCGCCCACGGCAAATATTTTTGAAAAATTTCGATGACGCGATTTTCCCCTTCCAGATGCCGAGTTTTCATATATGTGTAGTATCCAATCGCTGAAAAAACAATCACGAGATACGAAATAATTCCGTGCGGCCAATCCCAAAAATTCAGAAGTACGCGCGCGCTGTACGCGTATAAAATTACAAAATACAAAATCACAAATGGTACGCCAATATTTTTGATGAGAAAAATTTCAGCTTTTGTGAGTGTATGATTTTCCGCATTTTGTGCATTATAATGAGGAAAATTGGCAAGCAAATAATACGAAGAAAAAAGCGTTATCGAGAAAAGACTCCACCAAGCATTGAGCCGCGAAAAATCAAAAAATGTAAAATTTTCGTAGAGATCAAACAATTTTCCAACCGACCAAATCGCCATATTTCCGAGCAAAAGCACAATGATAGAAATTCCTGCCGCGAGAAAAATATTGCTTACCACCGATTTGAAAAAATTGTCATAGCGAACTTCAGTTGTATCTCCCCATTTGTACGCTATCCAAAAAGGAAAAAGCCCAAACGCAAAAAGTCGCATTACAATCATTGTAAAATTTTCTTCGTACCAAGTCGAGGTATTGTAATTGAAATAATAAAAAATTCCCAAATACGCACCCATCGCAAGATAGAGCCACGCAACGGTATTATTTTTATATTTTTCGCGCAAAAGTTCGATGCTGAGTGAGAGAAAAAATCCAAAAAGCATCGTGAGTGAAAAATAAAATTCTGCTGGTTCTGGCGTTTCTTCTACAAAAATATAATACGACCAAAACGCAAAAAATCCGAGCGAAAATAGCGCCGCCATCGGGAAACGGCTGAAAATATTTTTCAACGGAACAACGATATTTCGCGACAAAAATCCATCTTTCATAATATAAAATTAAGAAGCATTTTTATTATATCAAATTTTTGTAAAAAGCAAAAAATAAAAACGCTCAAAGGCGTTTTAGAGATCATCTTCAGAAACTTCTTCCACAACTGGTGGAATTTCTTTGGGCGAATTTTCAGTGTGCTTGGTTGCTGGGCCACCACGCCCAAAAATATATTGTACCAAAAACACCCGCATTTCTGTTTCGAAAAAATTATTTTCTTCGGGCAACAAAACCGTGATTGTATAGGTATAATCGGTCGCATTCGTGTTACTCATTGTGTATTCGACATCAATTGGAAAAAAACTATTGATTTTCCCTTCTATAACGCGCAGCGCGTGGCTGATTTCTTCCGAAGGCGTTGTTTTCGCAAACGGAACGAGCAATTCGTAACTATAAAATCTTCGACGAGAAAGATTTTCTACCGATTCAGAATAAATCACTTTGTTTGGCACATAGACAACTTCTCCTGTTTTATTCGTGATTTTGGTATGATTGAGCGTGATTTCTTCAACCATTCCTTCAATCCAAAGCCTTAGTGTTCGCACACGAATCGTATCGCCGATTTCAAAAGTTTTGGAAAGCAAAATCGAAAGACTTCCCAAAAGGTTTGTGAACAAATCCTTGTACGCAAGTACAAAAATGGCACCACCAATTCCCGCCCCTGTCAAAATATTTCGTGTATTGATGCCGAGCGCTTCTAGCATAAAAAACCCGACCAACATCACGATTATCGTATTGATGATGAATTGAAAAATTGGCAAAAATCGCCTGATAAGCTTGGTTTCAATTGCTCGCGAATGACGGATTTTATAAAAAATAGTCCCAACAATGCTCCACACAAATCCACCCACCAAAAAAAATTCGATCACATGATACGCTGTCTCGATGTGCCCCAGAACTTTTGGCGTCCAGTGCATATATCGCACGGAATAATGATACAAAATCACCACCAAAAAAAGCGACATGATCCAACCCAATATTCCAAAAAGATGTTTAAAATACCGCGAAAAGTACATATTAAACAATAAAATCAACTGAATTTTTCTCATTGTAGCGTAATTTTTTATTTTTTGCAAATTTTGCAGAATTTTTTCAAATATTTTTTCAAAAAATCTTTATACAATAAAAAAAATAATCGACAAGTGCAACTCGAAAACAAAATTGATTTTTTTAAAAAAAGCGTTAAATTGAGGCATAATTATAGAATTTTTACAAAAATTTCAGCAATGTCCTTTCATCTGGCTCACATTCACGATTATGAACGATTTTTGGTGATAGATATGGGAACATATCGTGTGCGTGCCGGTGTTTATAAAGTAGAAAAACAGCAGTTGAAAGAAATCGGATACGCGACCGTTCGCCAGAATCGTAAAAATTTTTCTGGTGGACAGATTTCTGATATGCAAGGCGTTGCCGCGACGATTGAACAGGCTATTTTGCAGGCCTCCAAGGACCTGGATCACATTCCAGAAGATATTATTATTTCGTTTCCGTCGAGCGATTTTCTTTTTGATTCCATCACGACGCAGTACACGCGTGCTGACCCATCATCGACACTCACAATGCAAGAGCTTGATACAATGATTAAAAAAATTGAATCACAATCGTATGCTCGCGCTCGTGAAAAAGCCCGTATTCGTTCGGGAGTTTTTCAAGATGATTTGCGCCTTATCTCATCAACTATCACATCGGTCGCGATTGATGGTAAAAAAATTACCAATCCAGTTGGTTTTTCTGGCGGAAAAGTGATGCTGACGGTGCTCAATGTTTTTGCACCAGCGAGCGAGTTTAATATCGTTCGATCTATCATTGCCTCACTCGGTCGAAAAATGATTTCCCTTATTCCGATGCCACTGATTTTTCCAAAAGTAGTGGAACAAACCGAATATATCAACGAACGCGCGTGTTATCTCGATATCGGCTATTCTCACACAACAGTGCTTGTGATGCAGGACAACGAAATTAAAACTTTTGAAACTTTCCCGGTTGGGGCGCGGATGTCTATGGAAATGCTTCGTGATGAGCACAAGACCTCTTCCCTCTTGGGAATTGAAAATATTTTGGTCAGCGAATCTGAAATTCGTGAACCGAAAAATCAGGAAATTTTGAATGATTTTTTTGAATATATTCTTGATATGGTTTGGGCGTTTTTGGAACAAGAAAAGCTCAATGTGCATTTTACCAATCTTTTTTTGCATGGAAATATTTTTGAGAATCCTACGATTTTTAAAATTTTTGGAACTGCGTTCGAGGAAAATTGTGGTTACAGCGTCCGAAAAAAACGCCTTTCTTCGCTCGTGAATCCAGAATATCGCCACGACGAATCTATCACATATGGACTTGCTCTGACTGCTTCGGAGCTCTTGGTAGTCAAAAAGGACCCATTGATTCGAATACTTCGTTACGTTTTATATAGTTATGAATAATTATCACACGATTACCATTTCTGCAGAAATGTCTCGAACGGCCGCGATCAAATTTATCAAAAATTCGTTGGCAGAAAATCCTGGCGTTATTGTCGTAGATTTGCTTGAAGCAGGATTTCCGTTGCATCGAGATTTTTTCTTGGTGCTTTCGAGAAAATTTCCACGCGATCGATTCATTTTGCGGGTAAAATCCGAAAAAATCGTCGAACTCACGCGCTCGCTTGGCTTGCAGGCGGAAGTTGCGGGCATTCGTGCTGAATTTGAACGCGCCTATACTGGGCAAAATATCGCGACACACAATATGAGTATGATGGAATATTTTCTCTACGAAGTGCGTCGTGGTTGGCTTTGGCTCAAATTTGTGATTTTTGAACGCAAAAAAGACGAACCAAAATTACTCCATTACAAAAAAAATAATTTTCAAATGGCACTCATTGTAGCGGGATTGATTCTGTCAGTTGTGCTCTTGTTGTTTATTTTTCATTTTGCGATTTCTAAAACCATCGTGACGATTTCTCCACAAGTTTCTGTTCGTCCTGTTTCGGCAAATATTGTTTATCGACTTGAAGGTGCGACTGGTTCTATTCTTGAAACTAAAAATGTTTTGCGCCTCAAAAAATTGGAAATGCCGGTGGAACTTTCACAAAAATTTAGCGTAACTTCTGTTGATGCGAACTCTTCTCGTAATGCGCACGGAACTGTAACGATTTATAATGAATTGACTACGCAACAAGAACTTCGTCCGTCGACGCGATTTGTGACGGATGATGGCGTCGTTTTCCGCACGAAAGATTGGGTGCGTGTGCCAGCAACTCGTTCACTCAACGGAATTACTGAAATGGGTGTTGTGGAAGCGGAAGTAGTGGCTGATGTAAATGATGAATCTGGAAAACTGATCGGTCAGCGCGGAAATATCGCGGCGGGAACAAATTTGATTATTCCTGGATTGAAATTTAATCGCGATAAAGTCTATGCAAAGGCAAAAGATAATTTCTCTGGTGGCGAAAACCCGAGCGTGCATGTCCTCACAGAAGACGAGTTAAAATCTTTTCAAAATACGCTCAGCGAAAAGCTCCAAAAAGAATGACGAGAAAAAATTGAACAAAGCCTTGCAAATATCAAAAACTCCACAGGCGAAGATTTTGCACTTCTCATTCCAGATACTCTCAAAATGAGCGAAACTGGCTATGAAATTATCTCCGGTCACAAGGTTGGCGATGCAACTGATGAAATCGAAATCAAAGCACGCACCAATCTAACTGCAACAGTTTTTGACCGAAAAGCAACGATTGATTTTTTGGCAGAAAAATTCCGAGAAAATCTCCTTCGTGGAACCAATAAAGAGCTGGCGATTCATCCTGATACACTTCGGGTTTCCAATGTGATTTCCCGCGCAGAAGATGATTCTGAAATCAAAGCAACACTTGAAATGAATGCTTCGACCGTGTATGATTTTGAAAACGCTTCCAATGAGCTGACTCGTCGCCTCAAAATTATTATCGCAGGAACTTCTGAAAAAGATGCACTTGATCATCTCATCAACGAGTGACAAATCAAAGAAGCAACGATTCAGAATACGCCATTTTGGCTTCGTAGCGTTTCGAGTAGCCCAGAAAACATCGAATTTGTCATCAAAAAATAATCTAAAAATAGACCCAAATTGGGTTTATTTTTTTGTAAAAATTTTACTCATGGAAAGATTTGACAAAAATAAAATTCAGTTTATACTTAAAAAGTAAGGATTTTTATATCATAAATTACTCGTATGAAAAATAGTCTGCACGCTTCTGAATTTTCATCAGAAAATCTTTTAGAAAAATCAAAAAGCAAGATTGCTTCGCTTCGATCTCACACTTCTGCGATGGTGCTGAGTGTAATGATGGTATCAATGCCAGTGGCGAGTGCTGAGAATGAATGGTATGAGAATTTTTATAACTATGAAGGGGCGACTATTTATCACCCAGCATTTGGCTTTCCGGTTTCTCTAGAAGAAGAAAAGGCATGTGAGCAGATTTTGGAAGAAAAATTTGATGAGAGTGCTACAGAAGAAAATGCACAGGTCCAAAAAGATTATGCGACTTGCACAGAACTCAATAATGCATATCTCGCATTTTTGAAAGAAAAAAAAGAGGAATTGGAGGAGTTCAATCTCGCAGAACAGCAAGAAAAAATGAGAGATGCGATTCATCAACATCCACATGTTGCTGGAAATACAAAATAAAAAGCGAAAATTTTCGCTTTTTATTTTTTAATTTTTATTATAGCTGAAACTATAAAAAAGTTTGAAATAATTCTACAAAATGTGCTTGCAAAAAATGCCCGCGATGTCCAAAAATGTGCATCTCAGATTTTGGTAAATATTCAAAATATTTTTCTGAATCCTCAAAATTGACAATATCATCATCACGACTCGCCCAAATATGGATTTCATCGCATTGTGATGAGATTTTTTTGAGATTGTTTGCTTCAAATGAGAAATTACCGGTATTATGCAAAATGCTTTCAGGATGGCTCCAAACAGGCGCTATGAGGTGCAAAGCACGAATCTGGCGAATAAAGGTATTTTCTGATAAATATTTTGCCAAAAAAATTCCCCCGAGTGAGTGTCCAATGAGTGAAATTTCTGCATTAGTATCAAGTAAATCAATATATTTTTCGAACCAAATTTTCCACGCATCATAATCCGCATTGGTTTTGTCTGGCAAGGAAATTCGCTTCACATCATAATTATCAGAAAGCCCATGCGCAAGCCAATCTTTCCAGTTTTTTCGTGGCGGATAAAACGGCGTTCGCTCGCACCATTCCAGATATTTTTCGCGCGAGCTGAACACTTCCCCGCCCCCAACAATCCAAATAATTGGCTTGATTTTTTCCATAATTTTAAAAATAAAAGATGCTCGCATTATAAAAATTTTTACAAAAATACCAAGTAAAAAGCTGTTTTTGAAAGATAAAAATATTGACAAAAAATATTTTTTGATTATGAAATAAATGTTTTTATGATTTTTGATTTTCATTTTCAGAAAGGAGAAAAAATGACAAAATCCAAAAAACACAATCCTAAGGGCAAAAAACGAAACAAGAAATCCGAAAAAGCTCCATCTTTCGCACTGGATTCCAAGATGACTCCTGAAGCTTGTGTAGCAATCGGGCTCGAAAAGTTGCAAGATATGGTGACGAACGCACTTGAATATCTTTCAGTGGAAATTAGAGGGAAAAAATTTGAGAAGCCGCTTGATAAGGTTCTTGAAGTATTTTTGATCATCTATGCAGCCAAGCAGACTGGTCAAACCAACGAAGCTATCAAGAATATTGGGCTTTTTCGAAAGAGTTTTCTCATGAGATTGAAAGCGTTGGATAACAATCTTGGAGAGAATTTCCTCTTGAAGTATTATCCGCGCGTCTTGTTCAAGAATATGTTGGCCCAGCATATTGAGTCTCATTTTGAGACAAAATATGAGGTCAAACAATTTCTTGCATCTATTGTCTTTAGCCAAAAAATCATTCAATTCAAGTCTTCTCAAGAGAGTGAGGCTGAGTGAATTTCAAACCCCTCAATTGAGGGGTTTCTTTTTGTAACAATAAAACTATAAAAATCCCCTTTCGGGGATAATTACGCGAGTTGTATATTTTCTTCCAATGCTTTGATGCGGTTGTCAAGCGAAGGGTGAGTTGAGAACATACTATCTGGCTCGCTGATCATAAATGCGGCCATTTTTTTGTTGGCTTCAGCATTTTCTTCAGAAACCTGGACTGGCATACTTGAAAGTTTTTTCAATTTTTGAAGACCAGCAATCATTTTTTTCTTGCTTGTGAAGCGAGCTCCACCTTCATCCGCGCGATATTCGCGATAGCGAGAAAAGTACATAACCACGAGAGAAGCGAGGAATCCGAATACAATTTGCAACAGCATATACACAAGGTTGTATGCAAGCCATCCCATCCCTTCGCCATTTTCATCAGAAAGCCATGAGTCAATAGCGCGCGCAATCACCTGAGACAAAAATACTACGAATGTATTCATTACACCTTGAATGAGTGTAAGTGTCACCATATCACCGTTGAGAATGTGTGCCATTTCATGACCGACAACACCCTCGATTTCACCAAGTTCCATCACTTCGAGGAGTCCAGTTGAAACCGCGACAAGTGAAGAGTTTTTTGTGGCACCAGTGGCAAATGCGTTTGGATCAGCCGATTCGTAATAACCAACTTCTGGCATATTGATGCCATTTTCGCGAGCAATTCGCTCAACCGTATTCCAGACAATTTGTAATCGAGAATCAGCTGCCGCACTTTGTGCATCGAGAAGCTGAATGTTGTACATTTTTTTCGCGGACCAACGAGAAATCCATAGAGAAACAAATGATCCAAGAAAGCCAAAAATCGCAGCATACACGAGCATATACATATATCCACCCCTCGCATTTTGCAATCCTGGAAAAACCATCTGCACAATCATCATCACGATCGTAAAAAGCGTTAACACCGCGATATTCGTCAATACAAAAAAGAAAATTCGTTTCAAAAATGCCATTTTATAAATTTTAAAAGATAAGTGTGCTGATTATAAAAATTTTTCTTCAAAATACAAGCATTCCGAGAGAATTTTTAATATTTTTTAACTTTTGTTTTGAAAACTAAAAATCCCCTTTCGGGAATTTTTAGTGATTGTCGCTGCCAGAATCGTTGGAATCTGCATTGTCAGAATCATTGTTTGCATCATCTTCCATCAAAAAGCTCAAACCAAAGAAAATCAGACCAGCCACGAGAAATCCGACTTTGATCATCCAGGCTGTATCTTCGCCCCATTCATAAATCCAAGAAAGGATTTTTGGGACACGATTTGCATAACCAAGCGCAATTGCCATGGCACCCAAAATCACCAATGCTGAACCAAAATTTCTGAAAAAATCTTTCATAGAAAAAATTTACAAAGCTCGCGAATTATATTGATTTTTTGCGCTTTGTAAAGAAGTTATAAACACTCTTGACTTTGGTTGGAAAAGTCATACAATTCTGAAACTTTATACTTTTTTAACTTTCTTAATATTATGTTTGGTGGACTTTCAAAAAAATCTGAAAATGCTAACATTCTCGATCCCTCGATGCGAATGCACGGAACGGTAACAGTAGGTACAAAGGGGCAAATCGTGATTCCAAAGGAAGTTCGCGATATGCTCGATATTAACGAAGGAGAAAATCTTTTGGCGATTACAAAATATGGCACATTTGTCGGTTTTATCAAAACGGACAATGTGGCCGAATTTATTGAATTACTCCGCAAAGAAGCGAATTTGAGCGGAAAATAATTTATTTCTTCAAAAATTTTATGAACAAACAATTTTTGGCGATATCTCTCATATCGCTCCTCTTTTTGGCTTCTTGTGGAGGACAATCGACCGATACAAACACAGAAAGTGGTGTTACCACAGAAAAAACTGATTTTATCGTACGAACCGATTCACTTGGAAGCTTTGGAACCGACATTTCCACAGAAAAAACGGCTGTTATTCAGGCGGATTCTACGCTTACATTGGGCGCAGAAGCGAATGGAAAAATTTCAAAAATTTTGGTAAAGGAAGGTCAAACAGTGCGTGCTGGTGCACCGATTGCTACGATTTCTGACACGATGAACAATTTTGATCTTTTGCTTTCTCAGGCACGAAATAATATTGAATTGCAAAAAGCTGGAAATGCTGCGCAGATGGCGAATCTCGAAATTTCCGTTTCCAATGCAGAATCGAATTACAAAAAAGTTTTGCAGTCGTACAATCAACTTCTTGAAAAAACCAATTTGCAATATGATAATCTCGTAGATTCCAATAATACTACACTCAAAACATACAACGATTCGTATCGTTCGCAAATGTCTGGACTGGACGCGACAATGACGCAACTTTTGCATGATGCTGATGAAATTCTGGGGATGACATCTCAGCGCGAATATTCCAATAAAGCATGGGAGCCATATTTGGGTGCGGCTACTGGCGAGGGTATTAGTTTTTCAGAAGATGCTTGGAATAAGCTCTATGGGGCTCGTGGCGTAGTGCGTGCTCGACTTGGAGAAAAGAAAAATTTTATTGACTCACCAACAGAAGACCTGGAAGTGATGGAATCTGCCATCAATGCGAGCAAAACTTTGGCAGACAAAATGCTTTCAATGCTTCAAAATAGCGTTTACGGTGGCGGCCTTACCAGAGAAATGAATGCAGCGTGGTTGCAGCGTTGGAATGGTTATCGTTCGTCAATTCAAGGAACGGAATCTCAATTTATTTCTTGGAAAACGCAAACAAACTCTTTCCTTGAAAATTATAAGCAAAAAGAAATCGCGACCAAGCTCGCAACGCAAAAAAATACTGGAATGTCAGCTGAAGAATTCAATGCTTTGCAAAAAGATGAAAAACTCAAGCTTGCGTACCAAAATGCAGATTTGAGCGTTCGTGAAGCGATTGATAATGCAAAACTGAACGTATCACAAGCCAAAGATGCCTGGGAAAATGCTAAAAAAATTAAAGCAACGACTGAACGCCAATTAGTTGCTTCATTGAATAATGCGCAAATTGGACTTGCACAAGCCGAAAGAAATGCTGGAAAATTGACAGTCACTGCACCGATTGCCGGAACAATTACCAAGATTTCAGCAGAAGTTGGACAGAGTGTAAGTATTGGGACCTCAGTTGCTGAGTTTGCGGGATCTCAGGCGCAAGCCGCAATTGAAGTGGATCCGCGCGTTGCACTTTTTTTGAAAGTTGGTGATAAAGTTAAGGCTGTTGCAAACGACCAAGAAATCACTGGAACAATTGCTTCTGTTTCGACTATTGCTGGGAAAAATCTTCTCTCAAGCGTGCGAATTGTCTTCCCGAAAGCAGATAAGCTGATTGGTCAGCCAGTGGTGGTAAAATTCCAAATTTCTGATGCTGTTCACAAAAATAGCTTTTTGCTTCCTATCAATGCAGTGCGAATTATCGCTGAAGGACAAGGAAAAATTGAAACTTTGGTAGATGGAAAAATCGTCACACACGATGTGCAACTTGGCGCGATGTATGGTGGAAATGTGGAAGTTTTCACGGATTTGCCAGCTGATACGCAGGTTGTTTTGTCTGATGTAACGCAATATAATTCTGAAACACAAAAATTGGTTACTGAAAAATTTGCTCACTAATTTTTTATGGAAAAAGATAGAAAAAAAGAATTACAAAATAAGGTTACATCAGGTTTTTGGGGATTTTGGATTAAAAATTATCGCCTTTCATATTTGATGACAATTTTGCTCATCATCTTAGGATTTGTTTCGATTTTTACAATTCCAAAAGAAGCTACACCAAAAGTTGAGCTTGGGATGGTGACAGTCACGGCGGTGTATCCTGGTGCGAATCCACAAGACGTGGATTCGCTTGTAACCGAAAAACTTTATAAAGCCATCGAAGGAATTGAAGGGATTTCAAGCGTGAAATCCACTTCTTCTGTCGGTGTTTCGAGCCTCGTAGTTTCTGCTAAAACAGGTGTTGATACCAAGGATTTACGAACCGAGATTCATTCAAAAGTAAGTTCCGTATCACTTCCAACAGAAGTTAAGGAACCCAATGTAACAGCGATTGCTACGAGTGGCAATCTCGCATTTTCTGTATATTTATATCAAAAAGATAATAATGCCTCGCAGGATGAACTTATTGAGCGTGCCAAAGTTTTGCATGAGCGCCTCGAAAAACTTCCTTCTGTAAAATCTGCCGCAGTTTCTTTTGATGCGGTGTTGACTTCATCAGTGGGAAATTCTGCTGATGACAGCAAATATGATGCAGAAATTATTGTGAAAGATGAAACACTTCGTGCGCATGGATTGACACTTTCTCAGATTTCTCAGCAAATCTCTGGATTTAATCGCGATATTCCAATTGGGAATTTCCGAATTGACAGCAAAGATTATGATTTTCGAATCAGTGGGAAAAATATTTACACGACAGATTTTCTTAAAACGCCGATTAGCTTACCAAATGGCGGAACAATTACGCTCGGCGATATCGCGACCATTGAGCGAAAATACGATTCCAAAAAAATTACCAACCTCGTAGTTGATGGGAAAAATTATTCTGCGATTGGGCTTGTGATTTCCAAGACGGATTCGGCTTCGATTTTTGGAGTTTCGGGTGAAGCCAAAGCGGAAATTGAGAAAATTTTCCAAGAACAAGGATTCAAGGATTACGGATTTTTGTATACTTCGGATATTGCGGATCAGATTATTACGATGTATGTTGATCTGCTCTGGAATTTCTTGAGCACGATTGGACTTGTGTTCATGGCGATGCTTGTGTTTGTGGGGCTTCGTGATTCGATTTTTGCGGTAATCGCGTTGCCGCTTGCCTTCCTAGCAACATTTATCATGCTTGATAAAATCGGCTATACAATGAACTCGCTCACGAATTTCTCTCTCATTATTTCGCTTGGTATCGCGATTGATACAGTGATTATTTTTGTTCAGGCGTCGAGCGCGAAACTCAAACTCGGTTACGATCCGCAGACGGCGATTATTCTCGCCTTCAAAGAATATGCGGTTCCGGTGATTGTGGGAACAGTTACGACGGTGGTTGTGTTCATTCCAATGATGAGTCTTCCAGGAATTATGGGACGATTTCTCGCGTTCATTCCAGTAACGATTTTTGGCGTTTTGGTATTTGGGTTGATTCTGGCCGTAACTATCAATGGCGCGCTATATCGCGCGATGGTGAAGCCACGAAATACTTATGTCGATAACCCAGAAATGCTTGAATATCTGGATAACGACCAGAAAGAATTGTTGTTGTTGGAACGCGAAGGAAAAAAAGAAGTTCAGGAAAATTCGCTTTCTTTCCGTGCGCGACTGATTAGTGGAATGACCGCGAAATATCGAGCGCTGATGGATCGACTTTTACCGAAAAAATGGTATCGCCGTCTCGCGATTGCATTACCAGTATTTTTCTTCTTTTTTGGATTCAATGTTATTGCGCCGCAGATTAACTTTGAACTCATGCCAGCTGACGATAACGATGAACTTTCGTATACTATCAAGTCAACGGTGGGGCTGACGAGCGAGGCTATGGATGCGATGGTGGGCGATGTGGCGCCATATTTTGCCAATGATCCAGAAATAAAAAATGTTTCCAAGGTAACGGATGGAAATATTACGACGCTCACGATCAATTTGACACCAAAAAAAGAACGCGAAAAAAATGGACAAAAAAGCGCCTTTGATCTCGAAAAAGAAATGGCGAAAAAGTTTGAATCGCTTCGTTCCAAGGGTTTGCATATCACGGGTGGTGTGACCGCGCAAGGACCTCCAAGCTCTGGCGCGATTGGTATCAATCTTGAAACTGCTGACAATAGTCACTTCCAGACGCTTGTGAGCGTTGCGAAGGATTTTGAAAAATATCTCGATTCCCTTCCAGAAACCAAAGATATTACCAATTCTTCATCAGAAACTCCGGGACAATTTGTTTTCCGTCTCAATAAAGAGTTGCTTACGCAAAAAGGAATTTCCCCGGCAATGATTTATGCGGCGATTTCTGAGCAAACCAATGGAATTACGGTGGGAAGTATTAAGGATGGATCCAATGATATTGATGTAAAATTGAAAAATTCTGCATTTACTGGCGCTGTAACGCCTGATATGATTGAGAATATTTCCCTTTTCCTCGGAAACACTTCCTACACAATTGGAAATTTCCTTACGGTTGTTCCGCAAAATTCTGTGGCAAATATCGTTCGTGATGGAAAAAATGTTCAAATCACAGTTGGTGCCGACCTTGTCGAAGGCGCAAATTCCCTTCAAGTCAATGAAAAAGTACTCGAATTTGCAAAAAATTATCACTATCCAGCAGGCATTAAGTATTCTGCGGGTGGTGCTCAATGAGACAATTCTGAACTCATTGTTGCGATGATGACGGCACTTTTTGTCTCAATGATGGCAATTTTTGCAACACTCACTTGGCAGTTCAATAGTTATTCTCGCCCAGCGGTGGTATTCTATTCTGTTCTGATGGCGCTTCCGTTCGTGTTGCTCGGACTTTGGATTACAAGAAATCCGTTCTCGCTCATGTTCGGAATCGGATTTATCTCGCTTATGGGAATCTCGGTAAATCACGGAATTCTCATCATTGACGCGACAAATCAAAATCTTGAAAAAGGAATGGATGGATATCTGGCGCTCACGGAAGCGACTGCATCACGTTTGGAGCCGATGATTCTGACGACGCTTACGACGGTGCTTGGTATGGTGCCGCTCACAATGGAAGGTGCGATGTGGGCTGGACTTGCTTGGACAATTATTTTCGGGCTACTCGCAACGACATTCATTGCGCTTTTCTCGCTCGGTGCTCTCTATTATGAATTATTTTTGAAGCCAAAAAAACCAAATATTTTCAAAAGAATTTGGCGAAAAATTTTTAGAAAAAATCGTTCACAGAATATAAAATCTGAAAAAAATTCTCAGAATGATTCTAAAAAGCCTGAACCAGCGGCTCAAAACTCGCTTCAAGTAGCAGAAAATTTGCAAAATGAATATAACGCACGAATGAACCAAATTCTTGAAGTTGCGTAAAATCTCCTTCAAATGCACACTAAAAAATCCCTGAAACCAGGGATTTTTTTGAGTCAGAATTATAACAATTCAAAAGAATATTATAATCCTTGAGCGATTACATCGAGCGGAACTTTCCAAACTGAATTAATTTCAGTTATCATCTGCATTGATTTTGCTATGACCTACTCTTGTACAGGGGAAGTTCGGTGCTGAGCTGTGGTGAGGTTGAGCGCGATGATCTCTATATACAGCGCATATTTCGTCCTGTCTCCTCCAGAAAATTTTCTACGAAGCATGGTGCGCGCTTCAAGATATTCGATAAATTTATCTGCCGTATTGCTATCAATATTACTCGAAACTTTATTGTGTGATGATTCAAATTGTTTGTTGATTTTTATGATGAGCATCCCAATTTGTTTTGAGTTGAGCCTGAACGAGCAAATGAGTCATTATAACCTCCAAAAAAAGTGAAAAAGGAATCTGCATTATATGTATTCTCTCGTTTTTGCCAATTTTTAAAAGATAATTAAAATCCCAAAATTACTTTTGGGATTTTCTTTGTGGTTCAAATAGAACGACCTTAGGTGGCGCTATATTTCCAAGAGAGGTTTTTCGAGGAAGGCATCGAGATCAACAAGGATTGTTTTAAAATCCTTGGGGCTTCTTCTCGAATAAGGTAGCATTATGAGAAGTTCCGCCCATTTCCTTTTTTCACAATTCATAAGTTCCTTGCGAAAAAGCCCTCTGTTTTTGAGATGTTCAATATAGCGATACGCTACATCACTCTCTATAAACCAATCTTCGCTTGGCTGTGCATCCACGCTGCGGTGCACTTTTTCGATGATTTTTGCGATTTTCTCAGCCAAAGCCTGCTCCTGATCTGCTACTTTTGTTGACACTTCTGTCTTCAAAGGTTGTTAAAAGGACTGCCATCATATTGAAAATTTTTTCTTGTCAAATTTTTAAAAAGATTTTACTCTTTTTTTCAAAATTTTCTGAAAAAATCGCACAAAAAATCCCTTTCGGGAAATTTTATTCTTCCAAAAGAGATTTTGTGAGGATTTCGTATCCATCTTCTGTTACTAAGATTGTGTGCTCCCATTGTGCTGAGAGTGAGCCATCTTTGGTGCGAACCGTCCACTGATCTTTATCGATTTTTGACGCATATTTTCCAATATTGATCATCGGTTCAATCGTGAATACCATTCCTGGTTTCATTTTTGGTCCAGTATTTTTCGCTGCTTTATGATACACAAATGGCTCTTCGTGAAACGCAACTCCCACGCCATGTCCACCATATTCGCGAACCACAGAATATCCTTTTTTCTCGGCATAGTCCGCGATATGAAAACCAATATTTCCGAATTGATTCCCTGGAAAAACCTGAGAAATTCCCACTTCCATTGCAAACTTGGCATCATCTACCAATTGTTGTGCTTTTTCAGACACTTGCCCCACCGTGTACATTCGAGACGCATCACCGAAATATCCATCCACGATAGTCGTCACATCGATATTGAGAATATCGCCTTCCTTGAGAATCACATCATCCGACGGCACGCCGTGACAGATCACATCATTGAGCGAAATACAAGTACATCGTTTGTAGGCTGACGGATGATTAGCCCACTTATTGTTGCCAAGATAATTGATGCACGCAGATTTTCCACCATTCGACAAAATAAAAGTATTCATGATATTGTCGAGCTCAAGCGTCGAAACGCCCGGTTTGATATATTTTCCAATCATATCAAGTGTTTGCGCTGTCAATCGGCTTGCTTTACGGATTCCCTCGATTTGTTCAGGTGTTTTGATAATAATTCCAGTCATATTTTTAAAAATTTTAGAAACTTTATTTTATACAAAAAAAATCCTTTGGCAAATAA